>SKKL01000094.1 GCA_007121465.1 Acidimicrobiales bacterium
GCCGCTCGAAGACCGGCACCCCCACCCGCCGCTCGAGCTCGGCCAGGCCCTGCGACAACGCCGACGGACTCACCCCGAGCTCGGTCGCTGCGTCGGCCCAGGTGTCGGCCCGGTTCACCGCAACCAAGTACTCGAGCTGGGTGACCGTCAGGTTCGGCAGGGGAGGGCGGTCGGTGGCCACCGACCGAGTTTAGGTCAGTGTTGCCGATTAGTTCAGTATTCCTGAACTGTTATTGTGTCAGATAGCAAAAGTCTGATCTGATGGGCAGATGCCTGAATCTCGCGACATCGCCCCCGCCACCGGCCGCCTCGGGGTCCTCACCCCCGGACTCGGCGCCGTGGCCTCCACCTTCATCGCTGGTGTCATCGACGCCCGCCAGAAGGGAATCGACCCCATTGGCTCGATGACCCAGATGGCCCGGGTCCGCCTCGGCGACCGCGCCGAGAACCGCAACCCGCTCATCCGCGAGTTCGTCCCCCTCGCCGACCTGAACGACATCGTCTTCGGCGGCTGGGACCCGATCTCGGCCAACGCCCTCGAGGCTGCCCGCACCGCCGGGGTGCTCGAGGAGCGCGACCTCGCCCCCATCTCCGCCGAGCTCGAAGGCGTCATCGCCATGGACGCGGTGTTCGACCAGCGCTGGGTCAGCCGTCTCGAGGGCACCCGGGTCAAGACCGGTGACTCGAAGTGGGACCTGGCCGAGCAGGTGATGGCCGACATCGAGAAGTTCCGGGTCGACAACGAGTGCGAGCGCCTCGTCATGGTGTGGTGTGCGTCGACCGAGGCCTACCGCGAGCCCACCGAGGTCCACGACACGGTCGAGTCGTTCGAGGCCGGCCTCCGGGCCAGCGACCCCGAGATCTCGCCCAGCCAGATCTACACCTACGCCGCCCTGCAGTCCGGGGTCCCCTTCGCCAACGGCGCCCCCAACCTCTCCTGTGACCTGCCGTGCATGATCGAGCTCGCCGACCGCAACGGCGTGCCCATCGGCGGCAAAGACTTCAAGACCGGCCAGACCCTGATGAAGACCATCCTCGCCCCTGGTCTCAAGGCCCGCATGCTCGGGCTCCGAGGTTGGTACTCGACCAACATCCTCGGCAACCGCGACGGCGAGGTCCTCGACGACCCCGAGAACTTCAAGTCCAAGGAGGTCTCCAAGCTCGGCGTGCTCGACACCATCCTCCAGCCGACCGAGTACCCCGACCTCTACGGCAACATCGACCACGTCGTGCGCATCAACTACTACCCGCCCCGTGGCGACAACAAGGAGGGGTGGGACAACATCGACATCTACGGGTGGATGGGCTATCCGATGCAGATCAAGGTCAACTTCCTCTGCCGCGACTCCATCCTCGCCGCCCCGCTGGTGCTCGACCTGGCCCTGTTCTTCGACCTGGCCGCCCGCGCCGGCGAGAAGGGTGTCCAGGAATGGCTGTCCTTCTACTTCAAGTCCCCCCAGGCCACCGACCCCCAGGTCGGACCCGAGCACGACATCTTCATCCAGGGCATCAAGTTGAAGAACACGCTGCGCGAGTGGATGGGCGAGGAGCCCGTCACCCACTCCGAGGCCTGACGAGGCGGGTCGACGGTCGCCCTCTAGGGTGGCCGGGTCCGTGGGCGGCCGAGGGACGTGACCGTGAATCCGAAAGGACCCCATGCGTTCCATCGCCCTGCGACTCCTCCTCGCGCTCGCCCTCTGTGTCGGCTTTCTCGCCGCCTGCGGCAACGACGATGACGCCAATGGCAACGGCAACGGGAACGGCAATGGCGACGCGAACGGTGAGTCGGCGGTTCCCGCTGACTGGGAGACCTACACCGACGACGCGACCGGCTTCCGCTTCGCCCTGCCCGATCGGCCCGAGGTGGTGGTCGAGCCGGTGCCGCTCCCCGAGGGCGGCAGCCTCGAGCTGACCGTGTACTTCGTCGATCTCGCCGGCCGGGCACTCCTCATCGGGTTCAACCCCGTTCCCCCGTCGGGCTTCGGCTTCGATGAAGCGATCGACGGCGCCGTCGAGGCGCTCGGCGGAACGCTCACCGACAACAGCTCCACCACGGTGGAGGGACATGACGCCCGCGACGCCGAGGCCGTCTTCGTCGACGAGGGCGAGGATGGACTGGCGCTGATGCGGGTGCTCGTCATCGGCGACACCGCCATTCAGCTCCAGACGATCGGCGACGCCGACGCCGAGGACGAGCTTCGCTCGCTCCATGATGCGATGCTGGCCGGGTTCGAGTACTGAATCACCATCGCCGATCGTCACTTGCAGGGGGACCGACCATGACCGGAGCGCTCGAGGACATCCGTGTGCTGGAGCTGGCCAACTGGGTGGCCGCCCCCAGCGCGACGGCCATCATGGCCGACATGGGAGCGACTGTGGTCAAGGTCGAGCCCCTCATCGGTGACTCCATGCGCAACCGGCTCCGTCAGCCGGTCCTGCCCGACGACGCCCCCCGCACCGACTACCCGTTCCACCTCGACAACCGGGGCAAGCGCTCGGTCGCGGTCGACCTCGCCGACCCTCGCGGCGGCGAGCTCGTTCGCGACCTCGCGGGCACTGTCGACGTCGTCGTCACCAACCTGTTGCCGGCCCGCCTCGAACGGTTCGGTCTCGCTGCCGATCAGCTCCTCGCCGCCCACCCGGCCCTCGTCTACGCGCTGGTCACCGGCTACGGCAGCACCGGGCCCGATGCCGACACCATCGGCTTCGATCTCACCGCCTTCTTCGGCCGCGGCGGGATCATGAGCCTCGTCGGCGAACCCGACGACCCACCCCACGCCTTCCGTCCCGGTCAGGGCGACCACGTCACCGGCCTCGCCCTCCTGTCGGCCATCCTCGCGGCGCTCCGGGTGAGGGACCGCACCGGTGAAGGCCAGGTCGTCGAGACCGCGCTCATGCGCACCGCCGCCTGGACGATCGGCTGCGACGTGTCGGTCGCCCTCGTCGACGGTCTCCACCCCAACCGCCGGGCCCGGAACCAGGCGTTCAGTCCGCTCATGACCCGGTTCCGATGCGGCGACGGTGTGTGGGTGAACCTCGCCGCGTTCGACCCGAACATCTGGGGCCGGTTCTGCGAGGCGATCGGCCGCCCCGACCTTGCCGAGAACGAGCGCTACGCCACAGCGAAGGACCGCTTCGAGAACAACGTGGAGCTCATCGCCCTGCTCGACGAGGAGTTCGCCAGCCGCCCGTTCGAGGAGTGGAAGCCCCGTCTCGACGCCTCCGGGGTCATCTGGGCCAAGGTCGCCGACATGACCGACCTCGTCGAGGACCCTCAGGCCGCCGAGATGGGCATGTTCACCGAGATCGACCACCCGGTGGCGGGCACGTTCCGCACGATGACCACCCCGTTCTCGATGTCGGCCACCCCGCCCGAGGTCCGGGGCCCCGGACCCGAGGTGGGGGAGCACACCCGGGAGGTGCTCACCGAGTGGGGCGTCGACCCCGAACGGATCGATGGCTTGGCGGGCGACGGAGTCATCGGCGGATCCGGGGTGTAGGGGGTCTGGGCGTAGGGGAGAGCCGTGCAGTTCGACTCCCGGTAGCGTCGCCACCGTGAGCTCGTCGACGACCCCGACCCTCCAGCCGTTCCCCGAGGACTGGGAGCGGGCCCTGGCGATCGTCGCCCACCCCGACGACATCGAGTACGGCATCGCCATGGCGGTGGCTCGATGGACCGGGCAGGGTAAGCAGGTCGCCTACGTGCTCGCCACCAGCGGTGAGGCGGGTATCGACGGAGTTCCGCCCGACGAGGCCGGCCCGCTCCGCGAGGTCGAACAGCGCGCCGCCGGCGAGATCGTCGGAGTCGACACGGTCGAGTTCCTCGGCTTCACCGATGGGATCGTCCCGTACGACCTCGAGCTGCGGAGCGCACTTGCCGCCGCCATCCGCCGCCACCGGCCCGAGGTGATCGTCACCATCAACCACGAGCTGACCTTCGGACCCGCCGACTCGGGGGAGGCGGTGCTCAACATGGCCGATCACCGCCACGTCGGCCTCGCCGCTCTCGACGCCGCCCGCGACGCCGGCAACCGTTGGATCTTCACCGACCTGCTCGACGAGGGGCTCGAACCCTGGGATGGCGTCCGGTTCGTCGGGATCTCTGCCACGTCCACGCCCACCCACGCCGTCGATGTCACCGGCCACCTCGACGCCGGTGTGGCCTCCCTCGACGCTCACCGGGCCTACCTCGACGGCCTCGCGGACCCTCTCGACGTCCGGGCCATGCTCACCGGGTTCGCCCGGGCCGGGGGAGAGGGACTCGGCGTCGACCTGGCGATCTCGTTCCAGGTCATCAGGGTCTGATCGACCGGGAACGGACTTAGAGCCGGTGGCGTCGACCCACTAGCGTCGTCACGTGATTCTCGACGACCTCGAAGCCGTGCTGCGCTCGCGCCGCGACGACGCGCCGGCTGGTTCCTACACCGCCGAACTGCTCGCCGATCCCGAGCGGATCCAGCGCAAGATCATGGAGGAGGCCTTCGAGACCTGCCTCGAGCTGGGCCGGTCCGAGCGCTCGGCCGACCGCACCGCCGAGGAGGCGGCCGACCTCGTCTACCACCTCCTCGTCGGCCTCGTCGCGGTCGACGTGCCCCTCTCCGATGTGTTCCGAGTGCTCGAGGAGCGACGCCGATGACCATCCGGGTGGGCCTGCCGTCCAAGGGCCGACTGCGCGACGAGTGCATGGACCTGCTCTCCCACGCCGGCTACTCCCTACGGCGTTCGAGCGGGTCGGATGCACAGTCCACCGTCGAGGGCATCGACTTCATCGAGATGCGTCCCCGCGACGCCGCCGCCTGGTTGAGCGCCGGCCGGCTCACCGCCGCGTTCATCTCCACCGACATCGCCATGGAGTACGAGCTCGACGACTGGCCCAGCGCCGATCTCGGTTTCGCCCGTTCCGACCTCGTCGTCGCCGCTCGGGAGGACGACGAGCGCCGTGTCGCCGCCGACTTCGACGGGGCGATCGTCGCCACCCACATGCCCGAGGTCACCCGTCGCTGGTTCGAGGGCCAGGGGGTGTCGGTGTCGGTCGTGACCATGGGCGGCGCGCTCGAAGGCGTATGTGCTGCCGGGTTGGCCGACGCCATCGTCGACCTCCGCGAGACCGGCGGCAGCCTGGCCCGCAACCGGCTGCGGGTCGTCGCCGAGATCCAGTCGTGCCAGGCCCGGTTCGTCCGGTCCTCCGACGGGGCCGACGCTCTGGCCGACCTCGAGCTGCGCATCGGGGCCGCTCTCGACGCCCGCACCCGCCAGTACCTGCTGCTGCATCTCCACCCCGACCGTCTCGACGCCCTCACCGAGCTCTTCGCGGGCCTGGCGTCGCCGACGGTGTTGCCTCTGTCGCACCGCGACGACCTCGTCGCCGCTCATCTGGTGGTGAAGCGGTCCGAGCTGTGGGCCAAGCTCGGCGCCCTCCGGGAGCTGGGAGCGACCGGCATCGTCGCCCTGCCCACCGACGCCGTCCTGCCCTAGCCGTTCCCTAGCCCGGTCCCCGGTCTCGGTTCAGCTCGGCCAGGCGGGAACCGACCTCCGCCAGGTGTCGACGCAGCGTCGCGGGTTCGAGGACCTCGATCCCGGCGCCGAGCGACGGGAGTTGGCCCGCCGCGACCTCCTCGGACTCGACGGGGAGGTCCAGGGTCTGCCATCCGTCGGAGTCGGGTTCGCCCGCCGACTCGAGCCCCATGCGGGTGGCGGTGGGGCCCACGACGTGCGGGAGGCGCCGCACCGCCTCGGGCGACAGTCGTATCCGGATCGTGGAGCGCAGCAGCGACAGATCGAAGTCCTCCGCCGACTCGGCCCACCAACGCTCCAGGTCGAATTCCGACGGTCGCTCGAAACGGGTGCCGGTGACCGTGACCGTGGTGATCCGCCCGATGCGGTACGAGCGAGGCCGGCCGCGATGGGCGGCCACGAGATACCAGGTGCCGCCCTTCAGGACGAGACCGAGCGGGTCGACGCGCCGGGAGACGGTCCGGTCGGCCCGGCGGTAGCCGATCTCGAGTCGCTCACCGTTCCACACCGCCTCGGCTACGGCGGGAAGGTGCTCGATGGGGTCGCCGCGGTGGAACCAGCCGGGTGCGTCGAGCACGAAGCGCTCGCTCACCCTCGACGCCCGGCCCCGTAGCTCGGGGGGCAGAGCGTGGACGACCTTCGCTTGAGCGGCGGCGACGAGTGTTCCGAGGCCGAGGTCGGCGGCGACCGACGGAGTGGCGGCGAGGCCGAGGGCGTCCACCTCGTCGACTCCGATCCCGCCGAGCCGACCCGTCCAGCCTTCCACGAGGCGGATTCCGCCACCCGGCCCGCTCTCGGTCCACAGGGGCACGCCTGCCTCCTGGAGAGCGGACACGTCGCGGTAGACCGTGCGAACCGACACTCCCAGCTCGTCGGCGAGAGTCGCCGCGGTGGTGTCTCCGACCTGCTGGAGATGCAGGATCAGCGCCATCAGCCGGCTCGCTCTCACGGCCCTGATCGTATGCCCTCGTTGCTGACAGGAGATGTCAGTGATGAGGGGTGACGATGGGTCCATGACCGACTGGAACCGTTTCCGCACCGCCGCCCCCGAGCTCGCCGACCTCGCCCAGGGCGCCTTCGAGCGCACCGGGCTCGGATACCTCGCCACCCTCCGCCGTGACGGCTCTCCCCGGATCAGTGGGATCGAGCCGCTGTTCCACGACGGGCTGATCTGGATGGGGATGATGCCCGACTCGCGCAAGGCCCTCGATCTCCGTCGCGACCCTCGCATGGCTCTCCATTCGGCCAACGAGGACAAGGAGGTGACCGCGGGCGACGCCCGGGTGAGCGGACGCGCCCACGAGCAGGTCACCGACGAGGAGATCGAGGCGGCGCGGAGGATGTTCACCGAGATGACCGGCCAGGCGCCGCCGCCGGGTCCGATGAACGTGTTCACCGTCGAGGTGTCCGAGGTCGTGTTCGTCCGCCCCGAGGACGGACGCCTCGTCGTCCGGAGTTGGACTCCCGACCGGGGCTTCCAGCGGGTGGAGCGCGGGTAGGCCTCGCCGCTCCGGCCGTCAGGGGTGGCCGGTCGAGGGTAAGGTCGACCGGGCGATGCCCGACGCGACCGCGACACCACCGGCGGCCCCTCCCGGTCCCGAACGCGGCCGGAGTTCCGATGCCCGGCAGGCGACGACCGCCATCGTCGTCGCTGCGCTCGTGGTGGTCCTCGTCGCCGTCGTGGCGGTTCTCGCGGTGCGAGGCAGAGATGCCGACGCGGCCACCGCCGTGCCCCAGATCGATACTCCACTCGACCTGCTGTCGGGTCTGATCGCGGTCCTCGTGGTCGTGGGCGTCGCTCTGGTCGTCGCCCTGGTGGTCGCGGGCATGACCAAGGTCGACAACGCCGCGCCGTTGGCGTTCGGCAGCCTGGCCGGCGCCGGACTCGTCGTCGGGGTGCTCATCGTCATCGCGTCGCTCTTCGATCCTCCCGAGGCCGAGGAGATGGAGATGGACCTGGCCCCCGTCCAGGAGGAAGGGCCGGCGGAGGATCCCACCGACCCGGCTCCCGTGTGGCCCTTCGTGGTGGCTCTTGCCCTCGGGGCCGCCGCCGTGGCCGCGATCCCCCTGACTCGAGCCCTGAGGGGCGACGGCCGCGTGGGCGATCGTGAGGGGGAGTCCGCCGAGGAACTGGCGGCACGTCGTCTCCTCCTCACCGGGTTGCTCGACGACGCGCTCGACGAGCTGCGCCGCCATCCCGACCCCCGCGAGGCGGTCATCACCGCCTGGGCACGACTCGAGACGGCGGTCGAGGCGGTCGGCGGCGAGCGCGCTCCCTCCGACACGCCTCTGCGGTTCCTCGATCGGCTCCTGCGGTCGGTGTCGGCGAGCGCGCCGGCGGTGTCCCGACTGACCGCGGCGTTCGAGCACGCCATGTTCTCCGACCATCCCATCGGTCCGACCGATCAGGCCGAAGCGGTCGACGCCCTCGTCGCCGTGCGCGACGAGCTCGGAGCGACCCCGACGGCTGGTCGAGCAGGGACTGATCGATCATGAGAGTCTCCGGGGCGCTCATCCGGTCGGTCGCCGGGTTCTGTGTGCTCGCGGTGGGGGCCGTCAGCTTCACCCTCCTCGTCTTTCCCGACGAGGGAGACGGTCAGGTCCCGGCCGTCGCCGCGCTCGTCGCCGTCGCCGGGATCGCCTCCGCCCGACTCATCGCCATTGCGTCGAGGGGGGACTCCGAGACGTGGCGACCCACGGCACCGCTCGTCTCGCTCCCGCCGTGGATGACCCCCGGTCGCGGCCGACCGGACACGTCGGTTCCCGATGCCGTCGGCGAATGGGAAGCGATGCTGATCTCGGCCGAGACCGGTCCTGCTCGATCCCGTGCACGACTGTCGGCGCGCCTGCGCGAGTCGCTCGACCTCGATCTCAGTGCCCACCTCGATCCTGCCCACCTCGATCCCGAATCCCAGGCGGGCCCCTCTCGCGCCGGGCTGCTCGACGCCGTCGAGGCGGCTCTCGACCACCAGGAGAACCTCCGTGAACGATCCTGACACCCCGTCCGTCGTCCCCACCCTCGACCTCGACGAGGTGCGAGCACGGGCCTCGGCGATCGTCGACGAGGTCGAGAAGGTCATCGTCGGGAAGCGGTCCGCCGTGGAGATGGTTCTCACCGGCTGGCTCGCCGGTGGCCACGTCCTCATCGAGGACCTGCCCGGGCTGGCCAAGACGCTGCTCGCCCGTTCGCTGGCGCAGGTGACCGGCGTCGACATGAACCGCATCCAGTTCACCCCCGACCTCATGCCCGCCGACGTCACCGGCTCGGCCATCTGGGACCCGTCGCAGGGCGAGTTCCACTTCACGCCCGGACCCCTGTTCGCCAACCTCGTCCTCGGCGACGAGATCAACCGTGCTCCTCCGAAGACCCAGGCGGCGATGCTCGAGGCGATGGCCGAGGGACAGGTCAGCGTCGACGGGCGGTCCCACCTCCTTCCCCGCCCGTTCCTGGTGCTCGCCACCCAGAACCCCGTCGAGTTCGAGGGCACCTATCCGCTACCCGAGGCCCAGGTCGACCGGTTCATGCTCCGGGTGGGGATCGGCTATCCGGACCACGCCGCCGAGCGGGAGATCCTCCGGCGCCGCGTCGCCCGTCGAACCGATGAGGTCGAGCTCGTCGAGGTCGTCGACCGGCCCACGCTCCTCGGAATGCAACAGGCCGTCGAGCACGTCACGGTCTCGGATCCGGTCATCGGCTACATCACCGACCTGGTCACCGCCACCCGGGCCGAGCCCCAGCTCCAGACCGGGGCCAGCCCTCGTGGGTCCCTCGCGCTCGTCAAGCTCTCCCGGGCCCGGGCCGCTCTCTCGGGACGGGACTACGTGAGCCCCGACGACGTGCAGGCGGTGGCGGTGCCGGCCCTCGCCCACCGGGTGATCCTGCGGCCCGAGCTGTGGGTCCGCGGGGTGAGCGGCGACGAGGTCATCAGCCGCATCCTCGCCCAGGTCGAGACCCCTCGAGCCGAGGACCGCCTGATCTCGCCGCCGACCGGAGCCTGATGGGTCGGGCCACGCCGCGCCTCGCGGGGTCGTTGCTCGTCGGTGTCGCCTGTGTGTTCATCGGGGCGGCGGTGGGTCGAGCCGAGCCGGTGTTGGTCGCGGTCCCGTTCCTCGGCACCGGGGTCGCCGCGCTCCTCGGCCCGGCTGCGCCCCGGCTGCGATCGCACGTCCGCCTGTCACCGGACCGGGTGGTCGAGGACGAGGTGGTCACCCTCACGGTGAGCCTGGAGGCATCGGGGCGGGGCCGGGCCCGTCTCCGGATCAACGCCCCTCCCGACCTCCTGCCCCTCGAGGACGAGGCCGGCGACGAGGAGGGTGCGGAGGCCGCCGTCGAGTGCCGGGTCGGGCCGGTGCCGATCGAGGTCGAACGCCGCTATCGGGTCAGCCGGTGGGGGGCGGTTCCTCCTGTCCGGATCGAGTTCGAGGTCACCGATCCCTCCGGCATGACCCGGCGGCGAGGATCGGTGAGCACCACGCCGCTTCGCTCGTTGCCGCGGGAGGAGACACTGCGCTCGATCGTCATGCCGCGCTCGCTGCGTACCATTCCCGGGCTGCACCTCTCCCGGCAGCGGGGGGACGGCATCGAGTTCGCGGACACCCGGCCCATGGTGAACGGCGACCGGGCCCGGGACGTCAACTGGCGGATCTCGGCCCGACACGGCGAGTTGTGGGTGGATCAGCGTCGCCCGGAACGCAGTGGCGAGGTCGTGCTGTTCCTCGACAGCTTCGCCGCCGTGGGGGACCGCAACGACAACACCCTCCGGCGCAGCGTCGAGGTGGCGGTGGCCCTCGCTCACCGTCACGGGGAAGCCGGCGACCGGATCGGCTTGGTCGACCTCGGTGGCGTCCTTCGCTGGGTTCGTCCCGCCGACGGGACCGCTCACCTCCGGCGGGTGGTGGAGTCGCTCATCGAGACCGAGCTCGTGGCGTCGTGGGCCGAGAAGACCGCCGACGTCCTCCCCGTTCGTGCCCTGCCCCGGACGGCACTGGTGGTGGCGCTCACGCCTCTCGTCGATGCCCGGGCGATCGGTGTGATCGGGACCCTCCGGGCCCGGGGCCACGACGTCGCGGTGATCGAGGTACCACCCGACTCCTTCGTCGATCCGGGCCCGGACCGCCGTCGACAGCTCGCTTTCCGGCTGTGGGACCACGACCGCGATCGCCTCCGCGACGACCTTCGGGCCCGGGGCATCGCGGTGGCCCGGTGGGACCCCGACGATCCGCTGGACGCGACGCTCGCCGCGCTCGGCGTGTTCCGACGAGCCGCGGAGAGGACGGCCCGATGACACGCGTCCAGCCCGTGGTGCTCGCCGCATCGCTATCGGTCCTGTCGCTCGTCGTGGTGCTGGTCGTCGTGACCGCGGTCGCCCCCGATGGCATGGCGCCGATCGCTGCCGCCGTCGGGTTGGGCGCCGTCGTCGTCGGCCTGATCGGAGGACTCCCGGTCCTCGTCCCCGTCGGCGTGCTGGCGCTCGTGCTGGCCCACACCGCGGCGGTCGTCGGCGGCTCCGATCTGGTCCACCCCAGTTCGGCCGTCGTCGTACCCGCCGCATGGGTGGGTTTCGAGGTGGCCATGCGCTCGTTCGAGCTCCGGCCCGACACCCGTCCCGACCGAGCGGCCGCCCTCGACCACCTCCTTCGGGTCGGGGTCATCGCGGCCGGATCGGCCGCGGTGGCGCTGGTGATCGTCGGCGTGGTGGGAGCGGTACCCGAAGGCGGTCTCACCTTCCGGCTGGTCGCGGTCGTGTGCGCCGTCGTCCTCGCGATCCTCGCGGCGGTCCTTTCGGTGAGCCGCGACCCGAGCCGGTCCTAGCATGGGCCGGGTGAGTTCGACCGGCCCCCGCCATCCCTTCCTCCTGCGTCCCCACCTCGCCGAGCGGGTGTGGGGCGGCACCCGCCTCGGCGAGGGCATCGGCGAGGCCTGGGACCTGTCGGTCCACCCGAACGGCGAGTCGATCATCGCATCAGGGCCTCATGAGGGATCTCGACTGGCCTCGGTGGTCGCCGACCATCCGGACGCGTTCGGTGGAGGCGTCGACCTCCTGGCCAAGCGGCTCGACTGCGCGGCCAACCTGTCGGTCCAGGTCCATCCTGCCGCCGGGGACCCCAAGACCGAAGCGTGGGTCGTCCTCGAGGCCGGCGACGGCGCCGGGGTCTACCTGGGTTTCGACGGCGACCACGACGTCGACGAGGTGCGTCGCGCCGCTCTCGACGGGTCGCTCGCCGACATGTTGGCGTTCGTCCCACTCTCTGCAGGCGATGCCGTGTTCGTCCCGGCGGGAACTGTCCATGCCATCGGCGGTGGCCTCGTGCTGTTCGAACTCCAGCAGTCCTCCGACACCACCTACCGGTTGTTCGACTGGGGACGCACCGAGCGCGAGCTCCACCTCGACGACGGCCTGGCCTGCGCCGACCTGACGTCGCCGCCACCCCTTCCCGAGCCCCGACCGGTGACCTCGGGGGTCTCCCGCCTCGTGGAGTGCGGCTTCTTCGCCATCGACCGACTCGACGGGAGCGAGCCCCTCGGCATCGATCCGCACGACCGGTGGGCGGCGATGCTGGTCACCTCGGGCTCGGCTCGGGTCGGCGAGCTGGAGCTCACCGTCGGCGACACGATGTGCGTGCCGTCGTCCGCGGGAGCGGTGGTGGTGGAGCCCGACTCCGGATTCGCCGCCCTCGGATATGGTCCCGGCGGATCGCGCTGACCTACATCGACCTCGGTCGCTGCCGATGGACAGGTAGCGAACCCCAGGTCGCAGAGTGACGTGATGACCGACCCACCTCCAGACGCTTCTCCCGCCGGTGCCGCACCGGTGGTCGACCCCGGTCGGTTGGCTCGCGTCCTCGATGTCGTGCCCGACGTCTTTGCTCTCGCCGACTCCGATGCCCGCATCGAGTGGATGAGCGACGGGGTGGTGGAGTTGTTCGGCCAGGGCCCCGGTGAGCTCGCCGGCACGCTGGCCTACGACCTGTTCGCCAAGCAGGAGAACAGGGATCTCCATCGCATCTACTTCGAGGGCGTCCTCGCCCGAGCGGGCCACCACGGTCCGGTCGAGGTGACCATCGCCCGGCCCGACGGGGGATTCCGTGAGCTCGAGTTGATGCTTGCCAACCGGCTCGAGGACCCGGAGATCGGCGCGGTGGTCGTCTCCATCCGCGACATCACCCGGCGTCCGAGCGAGGTCGAGGAGCTGCGCCGTCGCGAGGCGTGGGCCGATGCGTTGATCCGGCGGGGAGCCGAGCTCATCTGTGTCACCGACCGGCGTGGGGTCATCACCTTCGTCAACCCTGCATCGGTGGCGGTCCTCGGAGCCCAGCCCGATGTCCTCGTCGGGACCTCCTGGTTCGACCTGTTGGAACCGGCGTCGGCGCACGAGGTCCCCGACGTCGACAGCCTCGTGAGCGCCAGCGCCGAGCGGGGGACCACCGTGCGGGTTCGACGGACAGACGGATCGGTTCGCAGCCTCCAGGTCTTCGCCTCCAACATGCTGGGAGATCCGGCGGTGGCCGGCGTCGTCATCAACGCCACCGACGTGACCGATCGTTTGATGGCCGAGACGCTGCTCACCGAGCAGGCCTCTCTGCTGGAAGCCATGGCCCGGGGCATGCCACTACGGGACACCCTCGAGTGGATCGTGACCATCATCGAGGACCGCATCCCGGGGGCCTCGCCCGCCGTCGGCGTGCTCGACCCCGACGGATGGGTCCGGTATCCCGTGCTGCCCAGCCGGGGCGGTGAGATCTTCACGGCCTTCGACCAGATGACCCCCGACAGCGACCTCGGTACCGATCTCCGGACCATCGGGCGTCATCCGGTGTTCCTCACCGAGCTGGACACCCGCAGCTGGGAACCTCTCCAAGGGTTGCTCGTCGACTACGACCTTCGGTCGTGTTGGACGTGGCCGGCCTTCAGTCATCAGAGCCCCGATCTGGTCGGCGCTCTCATCGTCATGCACCCGGAGGCGAGGGAGCCCACCGACGACGAGAGGGAGCTGCTCGAGCGGACGATGAACCTGGCGGCCATCGCCATCGACCGGCATCACCTCCAGGCCACTCTCGAGCACCGGGCCCAGCACGATGCCCTCACCGGGCTGCCGAACCGGGCGGCGCTCCTCGAACGCATCGAGGCGTGCCTCGGCCGAATCGGTGATGGAGAGCGGTCGGTCGTCGTGCTCTTCGTCGATCTCGACCGGTTCAAGCTCATCAACGACAGCCTCGGCCATGCGGTCGGCGATCGCCTCCTCGAGCAGGTGGCCGACCGGTTCCAGACGATCCTGCGGCCCGACGACGTCGTCGGCCGGTTCGGCGGCGACGAGTTCGTCGTGGTGTGTGATCAGGCCGCCGATCAGCACCTGGCCACCGCCATCGCCGATCGAATCCGCGACGAGCTCTCGTCTCCATTCGTCGTCGACGGTCGCGAGCTGGTCATCACCGCCAGCGTCGGGATCGCCCAGACCTTCGATCCCGCTACCGATCCCGACGAGCTGATCCGCGACGCCGATGTTGCGATGTACCAGGCGAAGGGCCGGGGCCGCGACACCGCGGTGATGTTTCAGATCGGCGACCAGGAGAAGGTCGCCCAGGTGCTCGAGCTCGAGCATGCTCTGCGGCTGGCGATCGCCCGCGACGAGCTGACCGTGCAGTGCCAGCCCGTCGTGCGCACCGGCGACGGAACCCTCGTCGGGTACGAGGCGCTGGTGCGGTGGAACCGACCGGGAGTCGGGTCGATCGCTCCCCGCGACATGATCCCGGTTGCCGAGGAGAGCGGTCTCATCATCGGCCTCGGGCGTCAGGTGCTGCGTCTGGCCTGTGTCGCCGCGGCCGGCTGGAGTGCCCCGCCCGGCGGCGAGGCCCCGTGGGTGTCGGTCAACGTGTCGCCTCGACAGTTCCTCGATCCTCGGTTCCCGTCTCACGTCGCCGAGGCCCTCGAGCTGTCCGGGTTGGACCCGCAACGCCTGTGCCTCGAGCTGACCGAGACGGCGTTCGTCGGCGACGACTCGGGCGACGCGGTGGCGGTGAGCACGCTCGTCGGGCTGAAGGCGCTCGGGATTCGGATCGCCATCGACGACTTCGGGACCGGGCACGCCTCGCTCGACTACGTGCGCCGGTTCGCGGTGGCCGACGTGTTGAAGATCGACCGGTCCTTCGTCGCCGGACTCGACGCCGACGGAGCCCACGATCGGGCGATCGTCGCGGCTGTGGTGGCTCTCGGAGCGGCGCTCGGGTTCTCGGTCGTGGCCGAGGGTGTCGAGAGCGTCAGGCAGCGCGAGACCCTGGTGGAGCTGGGTTGCGAGCTGGCGCAGGGTTACTGGTTCGCCCATCCCCTCGATCTGGACGAGCTGGACGCGGTCAACGCGGTGGGGGTCCTGCCGGTACAGCGCTGAGCGATCGCGATCGACCAGAGGAGTCAGGTACCATAGGGGGTATGAGGTTCCCTGATGACGTGGCCGATGACGTACGCCTCCGGCTCCGACGGCTGGAAGGCCAGGTCCGAGGCATCCAGCGCATGCTCGACGAGGGTGAGGACTGTCAGGCGGTCGTCACCCAGCTCGCCGCGGCCAAGGCGGCGCTCGACCGGGTCGGCTATCGCCTCGTGGCCGCCGGGATGCGCCACTGCGTGGTCGACCCCACCGCCGGTACGTCGGCCGGCGATGGCGCCGACGGAGCCGACGATGAGGACCGCATGGACGTCGAGACCCTCGAGAAGCTGTTCCTCAAGTTGAGCTGAGCCCGGCATTCTCGGCGACGAGTTCGACGATGCGGTCCCAGAAGGCCGGTGGATAGTCGTGGCCCATCCCCTCGATCAGCTCGAACCTCGCTCCGGGGATGACCTCGGCGGTGCGTCGCCCCCCACTCGGGTCGATGAGCGAGTCGTGGTCGCCGTGGATCACCAGGGTCGGGATGTCGATGCCGGCGAGGGCCTCGCTGCGACTCCCCGAGGCGGTGATCGCGCCGAGTTGGCGGGCGGTCCCCTCCGGGCAGAAGCATCGTTCGAACTCCTCGATGGCGCTTGCTGCGATCCGCTCGGGGTCGATGTGTTCCGGTGAGCCGTACACCCGAGCCGCCTCGAGGGCCCGTTCGACCACGCCGTCGCGGTCGGGTCGGGCGGGGGTCATCAACAGGCGGTTCGCCTCGGGGCTCGACCGGCCGACGTCGGCATCGCCGGTGGTGGACATGACCGACACCAGGGTCCGGACTCGTGCCGGGTGCTCCACGGCGAGGGTCTGAGCGATCATCCCGCCCATCGACAGTCCCATCACGTGGGCCGATTCCACCCCGTTGGCATCGAGTACGGCGACCGCGTCGAGCGCCATGTCGGTGAGGGTGTAGTGCGCCTCCGGTCGGCGACCCTCGGAGAGAGCGGACCGGATCCCCTTGAGGTCGGGTAGTCCCTCGAACTTGGTCGACAAGCCGACGTCGCGGTTGTCGAAGCGCATCACGAAGAACCCGGCGGCGACGAAACGGTCGCACCACTCGGCCCTGTAGCGGATGCACTGGCTCCCGAGTCCGTTGACGAGCAGCAGCGGCTCGCCCGACGGATCGCCGAACGAGTCGTGGTACAGCTCGACCTGACCGTTGGTGGTGATGGGCACGGATCCTCCCCCGAGGTGTGACGATGGCGTCCCTGTGGGCTCCACTATGGTCGCGGCGATGGCCGGGACCGACACCGGGGCTGACCCGACTCCACCTGGTGACGACGGCGACCAGCGGCGACACGACGAGTCGTCGGAGCGAACCAGTGGGTCTGTTCCCTTCGGGATCGTGGCCGTCGGCCTCATGGTCGGAGTGGTCCTCGGGGTGGTGGGTGCCGCGGCGTTGCGTACGACGCCCGAGCCCACCGAGTGGGGTGCCGACGTGGCCGACCTCGCGCCGGCCGAGGCCGACCCTGCCGCGGTCGACGACTTCGTCGAGGCGTGGGAACGCAGTCGGACCGAGACCTATCGGGCGGAGTCCCGGTGGCATCGCGTCACTACTGCGGGGGGCGAGCTGGCCCGCGCCCGAGTGGTGGCGCAGCGGCCACCCGACCGGTTGCTGCGGGCGGGTGGACAGGTGGAGGGATCGGTCGACGGGGTCCGCTACCTCTGTGACGACGTCCCCGACGAGTCACCCGAGATGCAGGAGCTGTTCGATCCGGGATGTCGTGCGATCGAGGTCCCTCGGAGCGAGGACGCCTACTCGAACTCGGTGGCCGAGGAGGTCGATGCCCTCTGGTCCTACGTGGGGGGTGAACAACCGTTGTACCGGGTCAGCCGGGACGACGGCTGCTTCGACCTCCGGCTGGCGCGAGGCATGTTCGCGCCGCCCTATGGAGACCGGGCCCGATTCTGCTTCGACGACGCCACCGGAGCGGTCAGCCTGTTGAGGATCGAACGTCCCGAGGGGACCGACACCCTCGAGCTGCTCGCGGTGACCCCCGAGGTCACCGACGACGACTTCCGTGAGCTCCTCGCCGGCGACTGAGCGCCCGACGAGCAGTCGGGGAAGAGCTCGGAGTGGAGGGGACGGGAGCCGCTGCGAGCTACCGGCGGTGAGCCGGCGGCGATGCGTGGGCAACGACCCCCGTCCCGTTCCGAGATGTCGGCAGGGGCGAACCACCGACGGTCCACTCATCGGCTGACCGGCCCGGAGACTTGAGGCTCGGTTCGATCAGGCACGACCGTCACGAGGTCGCCATGGCCTCGAGCACCTCGGTCCGCGCCGCTCGCCGGGCGGGTCGGAGGGCGGCGACCACGCCCGCGGTCGCACCCAGTCCGGCGATGACGGCGAACGCCGCCAGCGGCACGACGAGGCTGATGTCGATCGCCTCGGCGGATCCGAAGGCCCGCACCGCGGCCCAGGCCCCGATCGTGCCGATCCCGACGCCGAGCACGGTGCCGAACGATGCGACGATCACCGACTCCCAGCGCACCATCGCCCGGACCGTCGACCGGGCCATGCCCACCGCCCGCAGCAAGCCCAGCTCCCGCGTCCTCTCGTGCACCGCGAGCGACAGGGTGTTGCCGATCCCGAGTACGGCGATGAGCACGGCCACCGCGAGCAGGGCGACCATCACCGAGATGAGTTGGTCGATCTCGCCCGACACCCGGTCGACGTACTCGCCCCGGTCGAGCGGGGGAGGAGCCGCCTCAGCGGAAGCCACGGTGGCCACGGCGTCCCGGGCCCGGTCGAGGTCGACTCCCGGGGCTCCTTCGAGCAGGACCACCCGGGTGGGGGCGGGTGACCCGTGGAGGTCCCACATGTCGGCGGCCACGACCAGGTCGCCGATCAGATCGCGAGCCCCGAACACCGCGGCGATGCGGAGGTCGACATCGCTCTGCCCGATCCGGACGGCGATGTCGTCCCCGACGGCCCACCCCTCCTCCTCGGCCAGACTCTGCGACACGGCGATGCCCCCGGTGTCGACCTGGGTCAGGTCGCCCTGGGTGGGGCCGAGGTCGACGAGGGATCCGAGGGCCCCGGGATAGGTGACGGTGGGGTAGTGGACACGGTCGCCCGTGCGCATCACCCCGACCCCGAGGGGCACCACGAGGGAGGTCTCGGGAAGGTCGTCGAGGCGGGGAGCGAGGGTCGAGGAGAGGCCGGGTCCGCTGAAGCCGTCCTGTTCGATCACGAGGTCGCCGGCGAACTGAGCGTCGACCGTTCGGTCGATGTAGGCGGTGAGCGAGTGGGCGGTCGTGGCGAAGAACACCACCACCGCCACCCCGACCATCAGCGATGACGCGGTGCTCGCCGTGCGACGGGGGTTCCGCACGGCGTTGCGGCGGGCCAGGTCTCCGCTGCGTCCCCGCACCCGGGCGACCGGCCATCCGAGGGCAGAGGCGATCGGTCGGGCGAGCACGGGTCCGGCGACGATCGTGGCCGCCAGTGCGGCGAGCACCCCGACGCCGGCCACCGTGAGGGACACGTCGTCGCTGACGGCGGTGACCGCGAGGGCACCGGCACTCGTCAGGGCCAGCACGGCACCGGCGACCTGCCGCGATCGCGAGGACTCGGACCGGTCGATCGACAGGCCGCGGATGGCGGCGAGGGGCGCGACTCGAGCGGCGTGGACCGCGGGGAGCACGGCCGCCGCGAGGGTGGCCGCGACTCCGACCGACCACGCGAGGGCCAGCGAGGTGAGGCTCCATCGCAACGATCCGGGGAGCCCGAAGCCAGCGGCGTCCATCCCCCAGGTGGCGAGGGCGGCGAGCCCGATCCCCGCGGTCACTCCCACCGCCGACGCGACGATCCCCACGGCCGACGCCTCGGCCACGACCGTCCCGAGGACCTGGCGCCGCGACGCCCCGACCGCCCGGAGGAGGGCGGACTGGCGGCTGCGCTGGGCGACGATGATGGCGAAGGTGTTGTGGATGGTCAGGGTGGCGACGACCATCCCCACCCCGGCGAAGGCCAGCAGCATGGTCTGGAAGAACCCGATGAAGTCGGCCTCGAGCTCGGCGAGCTGTTCAGTCGAGAGCTCGGTGCCGGTGATGACCTCGTGACCCGGGCCGAGGAGCGGCGCGGTCCGCTCGGCGGTCACCGACTCCTCGATACCCGGTTCGGCCGCGACCCGGATGGCGGTGGCCACCGTCCGGTCGGTGAGGAACAGATCCTGGGCGGTCGCGGTGTCGAACAAGGTGTGGGTCACCGGGCCCTGGCTGTCCTCCCCGGCGAAGGTGGCGATACCGACGACGGTGACGGTCAGCGGATCAGGGGTGCGCACCGTCGCCGTGTCGCCGACCGAGTAGCCGGCCTGGCGGGCCGACGACCGGTCGATCACGACCTCGCCCGCACCGCTCGGGGCTCGGCCCTCGGCCAGTTCCCACGGGGAGAGGCGCGGATCGTCGATCCAGTTGGTGGCGATGGTCGGGGGGCCGTCGCCGCCGATGGCCCGTCCCGAGGGGTCGAGGATCTGGGCCCGAGCCTCGATGTGGAGAGCGGCGGTGGCGACGCCGTCGACGCTCTCGATCCGCTCCGCCAGAGCGACGGGAACGGTGCCGAGATCGAGGGCGCGGTCGTCGTCGCCGAGACGAGTGTCGCTGCGGACGACGACCGACACCCCGTCGTTGCCCGCGGCGAAGGCGTCGGCGAACCCTCCGCGCATGGTGTCGCCGACCACGAGGGTGGCGGCGAGGAACGAGACACCGAGCACGATCGCCAGCGCGGCGGAGACGGCACGGCGGATGTCGGCCCGAAGGCCGGAGAGGACCACGTTCAGCATCTCCTCACGCCCCCAATCGCATCATGCGGTCGAGCACGAGCTCGGTGGTCGGGTCGTTGAGCTGGTCGACGATGCGACCGTCGGCAAGGAAGCGCACCGAGTCGGCCCGAGCGGCGGCGATGGCGTCGTGGGTCACCATTACCACGGTCTGGGATTCGCCGTCGACCGCCGATCGGAGCAGGTCGAGGATCGCGCCCCCGCTCCGGGAGTCCAGGTTGCCGGTGGGCTCGTCGGCGAACACCACCGCCGGTCGGCTGGCCAGGGCCCGGGCGACCGCGACCCGTTGCTGCTGGCCGCCGCTGAGCTCGCTCGGTCGGTGGTCGAGCCGGTCGGCCAGTCCGCACACCTCCACCACGTGGTCGACCCAGTCCCGGTCCGGTCGCCGACCGGCCAGGTCGAGAGGCAGGGTCATGTTCTCACCGGCCGACAGCGTGGGGACCAGGTTGAAGGCCTGGAACACGAAGCCGATCTGGTCGCGCCGCAAGCGGGTGAGCGCCCGGTCCGACAAGGTGCCGAGCTCGGCCTCGCCGACGTAGACCGAACCGGAGGTGAGCGAGTCGAGCCCGGCGAGGCAGTGCATCAGGGTGGACTTGCCTGACCCGGACGGTCCCATGATGGCGGTCATCTGGCTGGTGGGGACGTCGAGGTCGACCTCGCGGAGGGCGTCGACGGCGGTGGGGCCGTGGCCGTACCGCTTGGTCGCTCGAACGACTCTCGCGGCAGGCGGGAGCGGGGGGACCGGGGAGGAGGGAGCCGGGCCGATGGGGGTGCCCGGGCGGGTGGTTTCGCTGGCGATGGGGTTCATGGGTCGACCGTACGAAGCGGTGCCCGTCGCCGGAATGGAGCGCCCCGGCGTCGTCGAGGTGGGGCTAGCCCCCGCTGTTGCCGGAGGCGTACCGGATGGTCACGTCGCCGAAGCGGGAGTCGACGTGGATCGTCCGCTCGCTGTCGACGTCGGTGCGCACCTCGATGCGTCGGTCTCCCAACGTGCTGCGTCCGGTCACGCGATAGCTGGCGCCGTCGTCGGGAAGCTCGATGGTGGTGGTGCCGAAGCGGGAGTCGACCCGGACCTCGTCGGGTGGCTCGCTGAACGACAGGAGCGTGTCGCCGAACCGGTGGGACACGGTGATCTCGGTGCTCGTGAGTCCCCGGGCGGTCACGCTCCCGAAGCCGTGGTCGATGGTGGTGGGGCCCGAGGTGTCGACCAGGTTCAGCTCGCCGAATCGCCCGTTGACCCGCAGTGCCCCGGCCACTCCGTCGATGGCGACGTCGCCGTGCTCGCCCCGGACCTCGACCGACAGGTCGGCGGGGAGCCAGAGTCGCTGGTCGACGCGACAGTGGGTGGTGAACCACAGGGTGCACGAGGCGGTGGCTCGGAGCGTGTCGCCGTCGACCCGTTCCTCGCGATCGGCTCGGAACAAGCCGTCGGTCACGTCGATCTCGAGCCGGGCGTCGCCGGTCGAGGTGCCGACGACCTCGATGCGTCCGGTGTGGTTCGTCACCGCCACGTGCTCGACGGGCGAGAGCTCGGCCGTGGAGAAGGTGGTGACCACCTGGTACTCGTCGATGGCGACCAGGGTGAGCAGGTTGAACGAGGCGAAGCCCAGGACCAGAACGGTGAGTGGCGAACCGAGCCAGAGGAGGACCCGCCGGAATCGGCGGCCGGCCACCACCGGGGTGCGAGCGATGTCGGGCTGGTCGTGTGACGGGGTGGCGACGGCGTTCATCTCAGGTCTCCAGCCAGCGGAGCACCGCCAGCACTCGGCGATGGTCGGTATCGGTCGGGGCGAGGTCGAGCTTGGTGAAGATGTTTCCGATGTGCTTCTCCACGGCACCGTCGCTCACGACGAGCTCGCGAGCGATGGCGGTGTTGGTCCTTCCCTCGGCCATCAGCCCGAGGACCTCCCGTTCGCGGGGCGAGAGCTGGGCGAGCGGGTCTCGCTTGCGGGAGCGGGCGAACAGTTGGGACACGACCTCGGGGTCGAGCGCCGTTCCCCCCTCGCCGACCCGCAGGACGCCGTCGAGGAACTGGGAAACGTCGGCGATCCGATCCTTCAGCAGATAGCCGAGACCCTCGCTGCCTCCGGCGAGGAGATCGGTGGCGTAGGACTCCTCCACGTACTGGGAGAGCACGAGGATGCCGACCGACGGCCAGCGCGACCGGATGGTCATGGCGGCTCGGAGACCGTCGTCGGTGTGGGTGGGTGGCATGCGGACGTCGACCACGCACAGGTCGGGCTCGTTGCGCTCGACCACCTCGATGAGGGTGTCGGCGTCGCCCACGGTGGCGACGACGTCGTGGCCTGCGTCGACCAGGAGTCGTACGAGGCCGGCCCGCAACAGCACGGAGTCCTCGGCGATCACGACTCGCATGGCAGCTCCACGAGAACGGTGGTCGGCCCGCCGGGGGGACTCGACAGGTGGAATCGTCCGGCCAGGGCGTCGACCCGGTTCTGCAAGCCGACGAGCCCGGTGCCGTCGGACGGGTCGGCGCCCCCGCGACCGTCGTCGCGGACCTCGACCACGAGTCGGTCGCCCGATCGAATGATCGAGACTCGGGCCCGGTTGGCGCCCGAGTGACGAGCCACGTTGGTCAACGCCTCGGAGACGATGAAGTACGCCGAGCTCTCCACCGCCGGGGGCGGCCGGTCGCCGATCTCGATGTGGAGGTCGACCGGGACCGGGCTGCGGGCCACGACCGCGGACAGGGCGGCATCGAGTCCCCGGTCCTCGAGGATGACCGGGTGGATCCCTCGAACGAGGGACCTCAGCTCCTCGAGCGCCGCCTTGGCTTCGCGATGGGCGTCGGCCACCAGTTCGCGGCCGCGTTCGGGGTCGGACCCCAAGCGTTCCTGGGCGTCGCCGAGCGTGACCGCCAGAGCGACCAACCGCTGTTGGGCTCCGTCGTGCAGGTCGCGTTCGATGCGCCGCCGTTCGGTCTCGGCGGTGTCGACCGCGGCTGCTCGGCTGTACTCGATACGGGTGACTGCCTCGCCGACCTCCATCTCGCGGGTGGGACCGAGGAGGCTCCGGGTGAACGCCCGGTGCAGGCGAGCGATGAGCTGGGTGCTCCACGGGGCGACCACGACCAACCCGATGGCGCCGAGGGCGCTCATCAGCCAGGCACCGACTCCCGGGCCGATCTCGAACCACCAGAACTTGGCGGTCCCACCGGGAAGTGAACCAGCGATCAACGGCATGACGAGGAACACCAGTGATCCCGACCAGAGCAGGAGGGGGATCAACCCGTGGACCAGCCCGACCGGGAGCATGGCGATGTGGTAGCCGATCTCGCGCCACCGCACCGTCGACCCCGCCCGCTCCGCCAGGCGGGCGAACCAGTTGGTGCGCTCGAGCGGTGGTACCGGGTCGACGAGGTCGAGACCGAGCAGTGCGCTGGCGCGCAGGCGTTCGGCGTGGCCCAGCACCCGAGCCGAGGAGAACAGCAGCCAGGCGACCGGGAGCGCCAAGGGGAACGTGATGAGGAGCGAGCCGGTGGTGACCAGCAGGAAGAACACCACGAGGAAGACGACCGGTCCGACCAGCATGCCGGTCACCAGGTGCACCATCTCGGGCCACAGGTCCCGGCGGGTCCACGGTCGGAAGAGTGTTGTCGTCACCAGCGACACGCTACGGCCCGCCGAGCGCGAGGAACATGGAGGAACCCGGCGTCGGTGGGGTGGGGCCAGCCCCACCCCGGCCGCGCGGGGCTAGGGTCGATCCCGATGTTGCTCGGTGACGATCTTCTCGAATGGTTGCTCCTCGCTCTCGGTGGAGCGCTGCTCGTCGGCAACGTCCTCGCCCTGGTCCGCCCACCGGGAGAGCGGAAGGACGGCGATCTCGAGCGGGCTCCGGTGCTGCGCAGCATCGCCTACGCCGTGATCGGGGCCATTGCCGCGATCTGGGCGCTGGCCTCGTTGATCGCCGGCTGATCACCGGTGCTGCTCCTCGCCGAACGGCCCGACCCGGTACGCTCCCGCCCGTGATCCCCCGCCGCCTCGCGCTCCTCGCCGCCGTCGCGATCCTGGCCGTGGTGGGCGTGGCCTGCAGCAGCGACGAGGCCGCCCGAGACGAGGACGGTCGCATCACCAGCACCGGCCAGCTCGACGTGTTCGACCTCGAGATCGGCGACTGCATCGTCTTTGACGACATGCCCGACTCCACCGTCGAGGACCTCACCGTGACCCCCTGCGACGAGCCGCACCAGAGCGAGGTCTACGCCCTGGTGGAGGTCGACGACCTCGACGCCTATCCGGGCGAGCGAGAGCTGTCGAACCGGGCCGAGCTCGAGTGCGTGTCCCGCTTCGAGGACTACGTCGGCATCGAGTTCGCCGAGTCGACGCTGTTCTCCACCTACCTCATCCCGACGGTTCGCAGCTGGCAGGAGGCCGAGGACCGCGAGATCGTCTGCCTCGTCGTCGCCGCCGGGCGCGTCCTCGAGGACTCGGTCGAGGGCTCGGCTCTCTGAGGCCACGCCACCGACGAGGGCGCGACCGGCTGTCCATCGCTAGCATCGGCGTCGACGCGGGCCACCAGGCCGGGCCGCGTGCCGACGACTCGGGAGGTCGACATGGGGGTGCCGGTCACGACGGGGGCCCAGCTCATGTGCAACCAGGGCGCCGCTCCGAGCGCCTTCTCGGTGGTCGATCCCACGCGGCCCACCATCGAGAACAAGCCGGCCGGTGTCATCACCGACATGATCCCCGGGGCCAACATCGCCCCGTTCGGGATGTGCCGGTCGCTCGCCAATCCTGCGGTCGCGGCCGCCACCAGCGCGGCGCTCGGGGTGCTCACCCCTCAGCCGTGCATGCCGGTCACCGTGGCGCCGTGGGCCCCGGGCTCGCCGCTCGTCACCATCGGGGGTCGACCGGCGCTGACCGATTCGTCGTTCGTGATGTGCGCGTGGGCAGGAAAGATCGACGTCATCTCACCGGTGTCGGTCACGACCACCGTGGCCTGACCCGCACGCCGAGTCGTATAGGTCGATATAGGCCGTACGGATCATTTACCCGCCGGGGCCCGACTCACTCCTGACCTGGCGGTAGCGCTGGTATAGATTCCCGTGTCGACGGGCACATCGGGCGCAACCTCCGGTCAACGTTTCGTGCTGTTCGTCGTTCCGGGGGCAGGGCGTCTTCCACACAGAGGGCACCGGGCTTCCGTCTATCGGTTCCCCGACCAAGGAGTATGCAGGTGCCCACCTACCTGTCGCCCGGTGTCTACGTCGAAGAGGTGCCCTCAGGCTCCCAGTCGCTTTCGGCTGGTGCGACCGCGGTCGCGGCCTTCGTAGGGTTCACGGCCAAGGCCCCCGATGACGATCCCACCGATCCGGAGGGCCTCAAGCCCCGGCTCGTCACGAACTGGTCCCAGTTCGAGAACCTCTACGGCGGATTCTCGCCGGGGTGCATGCTGCCCCTGTCGGTCTACGGCTACTTCAACAACGGCGGAAGCCTCGCCTACATCGTTCGGGTCCCCAACGCCGAGCCGTCCGGCGAACCGGCCCAGCGGGCGCTCCCCGCATCGGACCGTGCCCTCGGCCAGCCCATCGAGGTCACCTCGGTGGAGCCCGACGCCAACATCAGCCTGGTCATCGATCCGGGCCCCGAGACCGACGACGAGGATGCCGAGCCGTCGTTCAACCTCACCGTGGTCGAGGCCGGCGAACCCGTCGAGAGCTACGAGGGCCTGACCCTCGGCAAGGGCGACACCAACGCCGAGACCGTCGTCAACGCCGCCTCCGAGCGCATCAAGGTGGCGGTGAAGCTCGACGCCGACGTCGACCTCGCCGGCATGATGTCGATCCTCAAGCCCGGCTCGTACCCCCTCGAGAAGGCCCCGCCCACTCCGGTTCCGGTGTCGGGCAAGTCCTTCGCCGGCTCGGAGAACGCCCGCTCGGGCATCAACGGCCTCGTCATCGCCGACGACGTCACCATGGTGATGGTCCCCGACCTCATCACCGCGGCCACCAAGGACGACGGCAGCGTCGACCTCAACATGTGGAAGTCGGTGCAGACCGCGCTGATCACCCACTGTGAGCTGCAGGCCAACCGCATGGCCGTGCTCGACGCTCCCCCCGGGATGAGCGTCCAGCAGATCAAGGAGTGGCGCTCGGACATCGCCATGTACGACTCGGCGTTCGCCGCCATGTACTACCCGTGGATCAAGGTCGACAACCCGATCGGTTCCAACGGCGACACCGAGATCCTCGTTCCGCCGTCGGGCCACATGGCCGGCGTGTGGGCCCGCACCGACGACACCCGTGGTGTCTGGAAGGCCCCGGCCAACGAGATCATCCGCGGGGCGCTCGACATCGAGCGGCCCATCACGATGACCGAGCAGGGCATGCTGAACCCGATCGGTGTCAACTGCATCCGTCCCTTCGGCACCCGGGGCATCCGGGTGTGGGGTGCCCGTACCCTGTCGAGCGACACCGACTGGCGCTACATCAACGTGCGTCGCCTGTTCAACATGGTCGAGACCGCGATCATGGAAGGCACCCAGTACGCGGTGTTCGAGCCCAACGACGTGGGCACCTGGGAAGGCATCAAGCGGACGGTCAACTCGTTCCTCCGCGGCCTGTGGCGCGACGGCGCGCTGTTCGGCGCCACGCCCGACCAGGCGTTCTTCGTGAAGTGCGACGCCGAGACCAACCCGCCCGACTCGATCGAGGAAGGCAAGCTCGTCGTCGAGGTCGGCATCGCTCCGGTTCGTCCCGCCGAGTTCGTCATCTTCCGCATCAGCCAGCTCAAGGAAACCGCCGCCTAGGCGGCTCCACCTAGGAGGAACAGATACCCATGGCCGATTACGAGGAGTTTCTCGGCTCCACCTTCGCTCTTCAGATCGACAAGGTGGAGGTCGCCCGATTCACCGGATGCTCCGGTCTCGCCATCAACACCAACGTGGTCGAGTTCACCGAGACCACCAAGGAAGGCAAGATCGTCATCCGCAAGCGTCCCGGTCACACGACCTATGAGGACATCGTGCTCAAGCGCGGCTTCTCCAAGAGCACCGCGGTCACCGACTGGCACAAGGGTGTGCTCGAGGGGACCATCGAGCGCCACGACGGGTCGGTCATCATGTACGACTCGACCGGCTCGGAAGTCGATCGTTGGAACTTCGAGCAGGGCTGGCCCTCCAAGTGGTCGGCCTCGGACCTCGATGCCAACACCGACGATGTGATGATCGAAGAGCTCACGATCACCCACGAGAAGCTCGAACGAGCGAAGAAGTAGGTAGTCGATGGCCCTGCAGACCGAGTTCAGCTTCACCCTCCCGAAGGGCTACGTCGATGCGGAGGGAACTCTCCATCGACGCGGCACCATGCGGCTGGCGACGGCGAGGGACGAGATCGAACCGCTCCGCGATTCGCGGGTCAGCGGTCCCGACGATCCGTTCCTCACCCTCGTCGTGCTGTCCCGGGTGGTGACCGAGCTCGGCACCGTGTCGGAGGTGACCACCCGCGAGATCGAGGGGCTCTTCGCCGCCGATCTCGCGTATCTGCAGGACGTCTACGGAATCATCAACTTCGGCAGCGATGCCGACATCGCCGCCTTCGTCGAGGCCGAGCGAGCGGCGTCGTCGACCCGGGCACCGGTCGACACGCCGCCGCCGGCCGACGGTGGTGATCCCGGCTCCGCATCCGCCCCCGACGACGCTCCGGTGATGTCCCGACCTTCTCGGGCCGCCATCGAAGAGGTGCCCGCCTCCGAGCGATGATGCGCTACCCCCAGAAGGCGCTCTGGGACGAGCTCGCCTATCTGGCCTATCACCTCCACTGGGACTTCGACACCCTCCTCGACCTCGAACACAGCGACCGTGCCCGCCTGATCCGATCCGTCGCCGATCTGAACCAGCGGGCATGGGAAGGGATCCGTAGCCATGCCGGATGATCTGTTCGTCGGAGACGATCCGATCTCCTCGACGTTCATGGTGAAGGTCGACGGCAACCACATCGGTCGCTTCCACCAGGTTTCGGGTCTTGCGCTCACCATCGACACCGAAGAGATCCTCGAGGGCGGCAACAACGACTTCGTCCACAAGGTGCCGGGCCGCATGCGCTGGCCCAACATCGTCCTCTCCCGAGGGGTCACCCAGAGCGACGTGTTCTTCGCCTGGGCCCGGGAGAGCTCGGGCGCCGATTTCGAGAGGCACGAGAACAAGATCGGGCGCTTCACGGTGGCCATCTCGATGACCAACCGCACCGGCGACGCGCTCCGTACATGGGAGCTCGAAGGCGCCTTCCCGGTGCGATGGACCGGACCGACCTTCGCCGCCGCCGACGAGAGCCCTCTCGTCGAGGAGCTCGAGATCGCCCACCACGGGTTCACGACGACCACCCACAAGAAGTGACATGAGCTCCGACGCCCCCGACACCGCTACCGCCGACAGCGGACCTGCCGAGTCCGACACGACCGGCGATCTCGGGCGCGCGGTGGCGGAGCGTCAACGGCCGCTGCGTGAGCGTCGCATGCCCCTGCCCGGTGCCGCCGCCGGTCCGGACCGTCCGCGCCCGGGTGCTCTCGGGCGGCGATCCTTCGACTTCTCCTTCGCCGCCGGGCTGTCGTTGTCGTCTCGCCGTCAGATGGGGATGGCCGTCCCTGGCCTGGGCGTCGACGGCCTCCCGGTCGCTCCTCCCGCCGAATGGGACGACTCGTTCTTCGAGGTCGAAGCGCCCCGCACCGGCAATGCCACCCTCGACCACATCATCCTCACCGAACGGCGGGCGGCGGCGGCCAAGGCCCGGCCTCCGATCCAGCGAGGCCTTCGTCGCACCACGATGCGGTCCCACACCGCGGCGGGCCGCAACACCGGACCGGGAGCGTCACACCGTCGGTTCACCCCCGAGGTCGCTCCCCAGTCGCGCGATCTCGAGATCCAACGTCTCGTTGCCGGTGATGGCC
>SKKL01000155.1 GCA_007121465.1 Acidimicrobiales bacterium
GGGGTTCGACGCGTGCGATCGGCGCGGGAGGAGCGGGAGGCGGTTCTGGCTCGGGCTCGGGGCGCGCGACAGGAGCGGGTGGCGGCGGGGGTGCCGGTACCGGCTCCGGCTCCGGCTCGACCACGACGGGTGGAGCCGGCTCAGCCGCTACCGGCGGGGCGGCGGCTTCCCGCCACGAGGACTCCTCGCCGATGGCGGCAGCACCCATCTCGACGAGATCGCGCACCAGACGCGTGGCGGGGAGCTCGGGTAGCCCGAGTCGCTCGCCGAGTTCGAGCGTGGTGCATCCGTCGCCGAGGGCCACCACCGCAGCCCACTGGGAGGAGCTGAGGGTGATGCCGCCGTCGCCACGGTCGGCAACGAGGGTCACGGTGCGGGTGGGTGACGGCACGACCGCCTCGATGTCGCGCCACTCCCGGAGCTGCTCCTCGGCGTCGGCGAGTGCTTCGTCGACGTTGTCGCGCACCTCGCCGAGCTCACCGGAATCGGCGCTCGAATCGAAGACGAACGACCCGTCGGTGTAGCGGAGCAGCTCGAAGAGCACCTCCGCGGGGCGATGGGCTCGGGGAGCGCCGGATGCGGACGCGTCGGCGAGCTCGCCGTCGACGACCGCCATCTGGCCGGTGCCCCGATCACCCTCGAGGCGCAGCACGCCGGTCTTCTTCGTCGACGCGAGAAGACGCAACACATCGCCCAGAGCGAACGTTTCGAGTGTTCCCTGCAGAGCCACCTGGACCTCCGTACCCGATTGGCTTGGTGTTCTCATCGGCACGAGACCGCGAGAACTTCACCTTTCGGCGGACGTCGGGGAGCATCGGCGGCCGCCGTGGCGATCAATCCCAAGAAACAGACTGCCACATCGCGTCAAGGGGAGCGTGCTCGCCCGTCCAGTGTTCGAAGGCGATGGCCGCCTGATGGACGAGCATCCCGAGGCCGGGAACCGTGCGGGCGCCCCGCTCTGCGGCCACCTCCAACAAGGGGGTGCGGAGGGGGTGGACGACCAGGTCGGCGACGATCTGGCGAGCGGTGATCAGACTCGGATCGACGGGCAACTCACGCCCACTGACTCCGGTTCCGGCCATCCCGACGGGGGTCCCGTTGACCACCAGATCGGCCTCGGCGACCGCCGACTCGTCGGCCACCCGACCAGAGTCGCCGGCGAGCTGCGCGGCGACTCGGGCGGTGGCGTCGGTGCGATTGACGACGACGACCTCGGTCGCGCCGGCGGTGGCGAGGGCGAGGATCACCGAGCGGGCCGCTCCCCCGGCGCCGAGGACGACACAACGCATGCCGGCCGGGTCGATTCCGTGATCGATCCGCAGAGAGGCCACGAAACCATCGCCGTCGGTGTTCTCCCCCACGAGTGTCCCGTCGCGGTTCACCACGCAGTTGACCGCCCCGAGAGCCGCCGCCGTGGGCGACAACTCGTCGACCGCGGCCGCAGCCGCGTCCTTGTGGGGCATGGTCACCGACAACCCGCCGAGCCCCAGGGTGGCGACTGCTCGAACAGCGGCCTCGCCCGCGCCGGGTTCGACGTCGAAGGCGCCGTACACCCAGTCGAGCCCGAGGGCATCGAAGGCGGCGTTGTGCAGGAGCGGGGACAGCGAGTGACGCACCGGATGCCCGATGACCGCCGCCACTCGGGTCGTGGCGGTCACCGTCGAGGGGTCGACCACCGGATCAGAACAGCCCGGCGGCACGCGACTCGTCGCGGACGCGGAGGAACTCGTTGTAGTCGTCGGTGAAGAAGTGGCTGCCGTCCTCGCCGGCGAGGACGTAGTAGATCCACGGACCGTCGGCCGGGTTGAGCGCCGCGTCGAGGGCGCTGCGGCTCGGCGCGGCGATGGGGGTCGGCGGCAGACCGGGGTTGAGGCGGGTGTTGTAGGGCGAGTCGATGGCGAGATCGGCATCGGTGATCGGCTCCCCCTCACGCTCGGGACCCCGCGCGTAGATCACCGTGGCGTCGATGCCGAGGGTCATCCCGACGGCGAGACGGTTGTGGATCACCCGGGACATGAGTGCGTGTTCCTCGGGGAGCCGAGCTTCCTTCTCGATCATCGAGGCGATGATGATGTAGTCGTAGGCGGTGAGCCCCGTGCGTTCGAGGGTGGCGAGGTTCACCCCCATGGCCGGGTCGAGCCCCACCGAGCGGGCGACGGAGTCGAACTGGCGGTTCATCCGCTCGAGGATCTCCCTCGCGTCCTCTCCCGTGTCGTAATCGTAGGTGTCGGGGAACAACAGCCCTTCCCAGCTGTTCTCATCCCCCGGGCGCCAGTCTGAGTCCATGCGGATCAACGCCCCGGCGACATCGTCGGCGTCGAGTCCGTCGATCTCGCTCTCGAGCCGCACGGCCATCTCGTCGATGGTGAGGCCTTCTGGGACGGTGAACCGCTCGGTCTGGCGCGCCCCTGGCCCGGCCTCCAGAGTGGTGATCACGTCGTCGAAGGCGGAGTTGCGCGCGAGGGAGTACTCGCCCGCCTGGAACGAGTCGACACCCCGCCACCGCAGGTAGTAGCGGAACACCGTGGGGTTGGACACGACTCCCTCGTCGGAGAGGAGGTCGACGATGTCGTCGACGGTCGAGCCGCTCTCGACCGACACGGCCAGGACCTGTCCCGGACCACCGGGCGGGTTGATCTGGCGCTGGAGCCACAGCCCGAAGCCACCGACGACGAGGCCGAGGACGACGACCACCCCGACGACGGTGAACACGACCTTGCGAGCGGGACCGGCGGGACGAGTCATCCGCACGTACTCCCGGGCGTCGAGCATCTCGTCGTCGCGCGGTTCGTGGTCGTACCGGGTGTCGGCGGTGCCGGTCCGGGTCGCGCCGGTGCGGTGACGAGTCTCGGGGACGTCCCGCGGTTCGTCGGGGACGCGGTCGACCTCGCGGGGCGAGCCGGAGGAGTCCTGGTCGAAGAGTCGAGAATCGGTCACGGTGAGATGTCCCCACGGGGTGAACCGGCGTCGAGCCAGGCCTGCAGCATCACCGATGCCGCCACCTTGTCGACGACCTGACGGCGGGCGCCGGCGCCGAGTGCCTGGTCCATGAGTTGCCGGTCGGCGGTCACGGTGGTCAAGCGTTCATCGTAGGTCGTGACCGGCACCGAGAGGGTGTCGGCCAACTCGGCCACCTCGGCGCGAGCGGATCGCGCCGCTCGCCCCTCGGAGCCATCGAGGGACAGGGGGAGACCGACGACGACCACCTCCGCGTCGGTCTCGTCGACCAGTTCGGCGAGGCGGGCGTGATCGGTGCGGCGCGACCCCGAGCGCGCGACGACCTCGTAGGGGGTCGACAGAGTGCCGGAGCTGACCGCGACGCCGATGCGCTTGGTGCCGAGGTCGATACCGAGCGCGCGGGTCACAGGATTCTCACCGGGTCAGGCCCCGTTGACCGACGCCCGCACCAGGTCGAGCGCGTCGTCGAGCTTGGCGGCATCGCGGCCGCCGGCCACCGCCAGCTCCGCGTTCTTGCCGGTGCCACCTCCGACGAGCTTGGCGGCCGGGCCGATCAGTTCGGACGCGTGGAGCCCGGAATCGGGTGTGACCGCGGCGACGATGGCGACGCCACCGGACTCGGGCGCGCTGCCGAGGATCGCGCCACGGATGCCGGATTGCTCGCGAATGGCGACGGCGAGATCTCGAAGGTCGTCACGGGCCAGATCGTCGCGACGGGCCACCACGACGCCGTCGACCGCGTCGGCGGCCAACGACCCGGCCTGGCCCCTTGCCGCTTGCCGGCGGAGGCCCTTCAGCTCGTCGCGAAGGTCCTTCAGCTCGCCGAGGCGCTTCTCGATGCCGTCGACCAGCTCGTCGGGTGACGTGCCGACGAGCTCGGCAGCTCGGGCGAGCAGTTGTTCCTCGTGGCGAAGCCGTTCGATGGGGGCGGTCCCGGTGATGGCTTCGATGCGACGGATGTTGGATCCGATCGAACCCTCGCTGACGATCTTGAGCGGCCCGATGTCGCCGAGAGCCCCCACGTGGGTCCCGCCGCACAACTCGATGGAGTAGTCGCCGGCCTCGAGCACCCGGACCGTGTCGCCGTACTTCTCCCCGAAGAAGGCGATGGCGCCTTTCTCCTGGGCGTCGGCCATCGAGGTCTCGTAGTGCCGGACCGGGGCGTTGGCGAGGATCTCGCGGTTGGCGAGGTCTTCGATGGCGGTGATCTGGTCGGAGGTGAGTGCCTCGAAGTGGCTGAAGTCGAACCGCAGTCGGTCGGGAGCGACGAGCGAGCCTTGCTGCTTGACGTGCTCGCCGAGGACCTCTCGTAGGGCCCAGTGGAGCATGTGGGTGCCTGTGTGGTTGCGACGGATGGCCGCACGACGCTCGGTGTCGATCGTGGCGGTGACGGTCTGGCCCACCTCGATCTCGCCCTCGAGGACCCGAACGTGGTGGCGGTGCAGGCCCGGGAGGGCGTAGGTGGTGTCGAGCACCTCGACGGTGCCGGTGGGCGAGGTGATGCGCCCCGTGTCGCCCACCTGGCCGCCGGACTCGGCGTAGAAGGGGGTGCGATCGAGGTACAGCTCGTCACCGACCTTCCCGATCACCGTGGCGGTGGACTCGGCCTCGTCGCGGCCCGAGAACTCGGTGGGGCCGTGCTCGGCGAGCAGCCGCTGGTGCTCGGCCGCCTCCTCGCCGGCGGCGACACCTCCGCCCTTGCGGGCGGCCTTGGCCCGCTCGCGCTGTTCGGTCATCGCCACGTCGAACCCGGCGAGGTCGATCGTGTACCCCTTCAGGTCGGCGACCTCCTGGGTCACCTCGAGCGGGAAGCCGTAGGTGTCGTGAAGCTGGAACGCGACCGCGCCGGGGAGCTCGCCACCCTCGGGGAGCTGGTCGAGGGCGTCGTCGAGGGTCTGGGACCCGCTGCGGAGGGTACGGCGGAAGCGGTCCTCTTCGCGGCTGACGATGCCGAGCAGTAGCTCGCGGCCCGACACCAGCTCGGGGTAGTCGTCGCCCATGACCTCGATGCACCGTTCGACCAGCGGCGAGCAGACCTCCGACTCGACGCCGAGCTGGTAGGCGAAGCGGATCGCCCGGCGGATGATGCGCCGAAGGACATAGCCACGCTCCTCGTTGGACGGCACGATGCCGTCAGCGATGAGGAAGGACATGGTGCGGGTGTGATCGGCCAACAGCCGCAACGCGATGTCGCCCATGTCGCTCGTGCCCAGCTTGGTTCCGGTGACCGCTTGGGCCTCGTCGACCAGGGTGCTCAGCGAGTCGGCGACATAGAGGCTCGCCGACCCCTGGAGGACTCCGAGGATGCGTTCGAGACCGGCGCCGGTGTCGATGCCCTTGGCCTCGAGGTCGGTGAGACTCCCGTCGGGCTGGCGGAAGTACTGCGGGAAGACCAGGTTCCAGAACTCGACGTAGCGAGCCTCGGCCTTCGGGTTGGCCGGGCCGCCCTCGGGTCCCCAGTCGGGGCCGAAGTCGAAGAACAGCTCGGAGCTCGGGCCACACGGCCCGGTGTCGCCCATCTCCCAGAAGTTGTCCTTGCCCAGCCGCTGGATCCGCTCGATCGGGAACCCGGCCGACTCGACCCAGAGCTGCTCGGCCTCGTCGTCGTCGGTGTGGACCGTGACCCACATCCGGCCCGGGTCGATGCCGAGCACCTCGGTGACGAACTCGAAGGCCCAGTCGATGGCCTCGGCCTTGAAGTAGTCGCCGAAGCTGAAGTTTCCGAGCATCTCGAAGAAGCTGAGGTGACGCAGCGAACGTCCGATGTCGTCGAGGTCGTTGTGCTTCCCGCCGGCCCGCACGCACTTCTGGACCGACACCGCCCGAGCAGGGTGGAACGGCACCGGCTCCTCGGCGAGGAAGTAGGGCACGAACGGCATCATCCCGGAGTTGGTGAACATCGGAGCGCTCGGGTGAGTCGGGATGAGACTCGACGAGGGAACCGCGGTGTGGTCGCGGGCGGTGAAGAACTCGGTGTAGGCGCGGCGAAGCTCGGTGGCTCTCATGATCAGCCCAGCCTACCGACGGGGACCCGCGACCTCGGCCCGGATCCGCTCCTCGGTCTCGGCCATGCCCGCCCGACCCTCGGCCACCGCCTCGCGCAGATCGGTACCGAGCTGGGCCAACGCAGCGGAGAGGGTCTCGGCGGCGCCCGCCGGCGTGTAGCGCGACGCGGCGTCACGCACGGCTCGCATCAGCCAGAACGAGATGCCGAACCCGAACGCGGCACCCATCACCAGCCAGAAGAGTCGACGAAACACCCTCATCGCCTCCGGCGCAGGCGTCGTGCCGCTCGGCTCGCCCCCGCCCCGAAAGCCACGATCTTGATCAATGGGTTCGACACCACGAGGTAGGTGAGCCGGCTGGTGGCGTCGACGGTGGCCGAGACCGACTCGGCGGTGGCGAGCAGCTCGTCGACGTGATCGAGCTGGTGGTTGGCCCGGTGCGCAGCACGACGCAGGTCGGCGACCGCGGGAACGGCGTCGACGCGGATGGCCTCGATGGTCTCGCGCAGGGAACGAAGGGTGGACACGAGGGACGCCACCGCGAAGAGGACCACGACGAGACCCACGATGGCCACGAGGGCGACGATGACCGCCGCCAGGTCGGCCGCGCTCATCGTGGGTCCGCGGACAGCGGTTCCGGGGACGGGGCGTCCGGGGTCTGTCTGGCCATCCGGTCGGCGATCTCCTGTTCGGCTCCGTGGGGCGACGGCTCGTAGAAGGCGACACCGTCGACGTCCCGGGGGCGGTGCTGCTGGGGCACCCAACCCCTCGGGTCGTCGTGAGGATAGTCGTAGCCCTGACCATGCCCGAGACGAGCGGCCCCCCGGTAGTGGGCATCACGCAGGTGGACCGGGACCTCGTCGTCTCCACCTTGTTGGGCCGCGGTCTTGGCCCGACCGAGAGCAACGGTGACGCGGTTGGACTTCGGCGCGGTCGCGAGGTGCACCACCGCGTGGGCGAGATTGAGCTGGGCCTCGGGTAGGCCGACGAACTCCACGGCACGGGCCGCGGCGTCGGCGACCACCAGACTGTTGGAGTCGGCCATGCCGATGTCCTCGGACGCGAGGATCACGAGCCGACGGGCGATGAAACGGGCATCCTCCCCCGCGTCGAGCATGCGAGCCAGCCAGTAGAGGCCGCCGTCGGGGTCCGACCCGCGGATGCTCTTGATGAACGCGCTGATCACGTCGTAGTGAGCGTCGCGCCCGTAGCGAAGGGCTTTGGTGGCCACGGCCGCCTCGGCGTGGGAGAGGCGGACGCACGGAGCCGAGTCGGACCCTTCGTCCCCCGCGGCGAGGGCGACCGCCACCTCGAGGGCGGTGAGAGCCTGGCGACCGTCGCCGCTCACCTGGTCGGCCAGGTGGTCGAGCGCCTCGCGATCGGCGGTCGCTCCTTCTGCCTCGAGCCCTCGTTCGAGGAGGTCGAAGGTGGCGTCGCGGTCGAGGGCCTCGAGTCGGAACAGGGTCGAACGCGAGAGCAGCGGCGGGTTGACCTCGAAGTAGGGGTTCTCGGTGGTGGCCGCGTCCAAGGTGAACAGGCCCGACTCGACCGAGGGCAACAGGGCGTCCTGTTGAGCCTTGTTGAAACGGTGCACCTCGTCGAGGAACAGGATCGTGCGCCGTCCGTGACGACCGAGGCGATCCTCGGCGGCGGCGATGATCTCGCGCACGTCCTTGACCGATGCGGACACCGCGCTGAGCTGCTCGAAGGCGTTGGCGGTGGTGTCGGCGATCAGCCGGGCGAGGGTCGTCTTACCGGTCCCGGGCGGGCCCCACAGGATCACCGAGGAGATCCGGTCGCTCTCGATCAGGGTGCGCAGCGGCGCACCGGGAGCCAGGAGGTGCCGCTGGCCCACCACCTCGTCGAGCGAGCGGGGCCGCAACCGGGCCGCGAGGGGTGAGCGGGAGGCGAGGTGCTCCGACGCGGCGGCGGAGAAGAGGTCGTCGGCCACGGGTCCGAGACTACAAGCGCTCGGCGTGCCACCATCGGGGGCATGCCGGGATGGGCCGTCGTCTTGTTTTGGATCTGGTTCGCCGTGTCACTCGTGCTCTTCATCCTGCGTCGGGTCAAGGCCCGCCGGGGCGAGCTCGAGGGGGGCGGTCTCCTCGGGCGTCCCTCGGCGGCCGCCGCGAACACCACCGAGCCGGTCGAGCCCACCGCCAAGGAGTGGCCCGCGCCCCCTCCACCGGACCCCGACGACGACACCTTCCGCCTCGAGTCGACCGAGAGCCCTCCGACTCCGGCCTCCCGCCCCGGCACCGACACCGGCACCGGCACCGACACCGACACCATCGCCGCTGAGACCGCGGACATCGGCAGGGCCGCCGACCCCGTACCCCTGGCGACGACAGGCGCTCCCGCTCCCGATGGTCCGGTCCCAACAGGTTCGGCCACGCTGCCGGAGCTGCTGGCGGGCATCACCCTGCCCCACGAGCTCGTGCCCCTCACCCAGCTCGACGCCAACGTCGACGTCTCGACCCGGGTGATCGTCGCCACCGAGAAGGCCGGAGCCGAAGAGGTTCGCCGCGGACTCGTCGACGAGCTCGAACGACTGGGCTACACCGTCGAACACGCGACGATGCTGCAGCTCATCGCCACCGGCGAACGAGGCCGGGTCTTCCTCGACATCCACGCCGATGGACCGGCGGTCACCGATGGGGGGATCTGCCGGTTTCCCACCGCTCCCGAAGGCTCGGTGGTGGTGGAGATCCGAGCGGGCTGACCGTCTCAGGCCTTGGGCGGCAGGACCCGCAATCCCAGCTCGTCGAGTTGGGCCGCGTCGATCGGTGTGGGCGCTTCGGTGAGAGGGTCGCCACCCGACTGGGTCTTCGGGAAGGCGATCACCTCGCGGATGTTCTCCTCGCCGGCGAGGATGGCCACCAGCCGATCGATACCGAAGGCGAAGCCGGCGTGGGGCGGTGCCCCGTAGCGGAACGCCTCGAGCAGGAAGCCGAACTTGGCTCGGGCCTCCTCTTCGGAGATGCCGAGTAGCCCGAAGATCCGCTGTTGCAGATCGCCCCGGTGGATTCGGACGCTGCCCGACCCGAGCTCCCATCCGTTGACCACGAGGTCATAGGCCTGGGACCGCACGTTCTGGAGGTCGTCGGGCGAACCATCGAGTAGATGTGTGTCTTCGGGGTGGGGCATGGTGAACGGGTGGTGCATCGGGATGGGCGACCCGTTGTCGTCGACACCTTCGAACAGTGGGAAGTCGACGACCCACAGGAACCGGAGGCCACCCTCGTTGACCGGCGGACGGCCCAGTTCGAGTCGGAGCAGCCCGAGGACGTGACGCACGGTGCGCCGGTCGTCGGCCACGAGCAACACGAGGTCGCCCGGCTCGGCCTCGAGCGCGGCGACGATACCGGAGAGCTCGTCCTCACTGAGGAACTTCGCGACCGGCGAGTTGATCGCTCCGTCAGCGTCGACCTTCATCCATACGAGTCCCTTGGCGCCGTACCGCTTCGCGGCGTCGGTGAGGTCGTCGAGCTGCTTGCGGGTGCGTTCGGCTCCCCCGGGGACACGGATGCCCTTCACGCAGTCGGCCTTGAAGGCATTGAACTCGGTGGCGACGAACACGGCGGTGAGCTCGACCAGCTCCATCCCGAAGCGAATGTCGGGCTTGTCCGAACCGAATCGCTCCATGGCGTCGTGCCAGGTCATCTGGGGGACGTCGCCCGGACGCTCCCCGGTGGCCGCCTCGACCGCCGCGGCTACCGCGTGGGTGATGAACTCGATGACCTCGTCCTGGCTCGCGAAGCTCGCCTCGGCGTCGAGCTGCACGAACTCGAACTGGCGGTCGGCGCGGAGGTCTTCGTCGCGCAGGCAGCGGGCGATCTGGTAGTAGCGGTCGATGCCACCCACCATGCACAGCTGCTTGAACAGCTGGGGGCTCTGGGGGAGCGCGTAGAACGAGCCGGGCTTGAGGCGCGACGGCACGACGAAGTCGCGGGCGCCCTCCGGGGTCGACGCAATGAGCATCGGCGTCTCGATCTCGACGAATCCCTGCTCCTCCATGGCGCCGCGGATGGCGCTGTTGACCGTGGCCCGCAGTCGCAGGTTGCGCTGCATGCGGTCGCGACGCAGGTCGACGTATCGGTGGCGGAGCCGGACGCCTTCGTCGGTGTCGATCCGTTCGTCGACCGGGAACGGCGGCGGTTCGGCGGCCGAGAGCACCTCGACGGTGCAGTCGCCCACCTCCACCTCCCCGGTGGCGAGGTTGGCGTTGGTCGTCCCCTCCGGCCGGTGCCGGACCGTGCCGCTGATGCGCACCACGAACTCCGAGCGCAGGTCGTGGGCGCCGTCGACGACGCACTGGATCACACCGGTGTGATCGCGCAGGTCGATGAACGCCAGGTGCTCGCCATGCTCGCGGCGGCGTCCGACCCAGCCGCAGAGGGAGACCTCGCGGCCGACGTCGGACATGTCGAGCTCGCCGCACATGTCGGTTCGCATCGGTTGGGGGGATGTCGGGGTTTCGGTCACAGTCGCTTCCTCACGTGCTCGATCAAGTCGTCGAGCGACACTCGATCCTGGTGTCCGCCCTGGCGGAGATCGCGGACGGTCGCCTCACCGGCGGCGACCTCGTCGTCGCCGACGATGATCGCCAGTGCCGCTCCGGACCGGTCGGCGGACTTCATCTGGGACTTCATCGACCGGCCGTCGAACGCCCGGCCGGCGTTGATTCCGGCCCGGCGGAGCTCGGTGGAGAGTCGCCGGGCGTAGGTGCCGTCGACCACGTCGACGACGAACGCCGACGCGGCGCCTCCGCGCTCGGCGAGCACTCCCTCGGCGTCGCAGGCCAACAGGATCCGCTCGATGCCCGAGCCGAACCCCACGCCAGGAGTCGGGGGACCACCGAGCGACTCAGCCAGACCGTCGTAGCGACCGCCGCCGCCGATGGCGTTCTGGGCCGAGTCGAGGGCGAGCGCGGCGAACTCGAAAGTGGTGTGCGTGTAGTAGTCGAGCCCCCGGACCAGGCGGGGCTCGATGCGGTGATCGATCCCGAGGTCGGCCAGGCCCGACCGCACCCTCTCGAAGTGGGCGGCCGCGTCGGCGGAGAGCAGCTCGACGGTGGTGGGAGCCTCCTCGGTGACCGCACGGGTTGCGTCACGCTTGGAGTCGAGGACCCGCATGGGGTTGGAGGCCACGGTGTCGCGATCGGCCGGGTCGAGGTCGTCGAGACGCTCGGTCAGCCAGCGGCCGAGGCGCTCGGAGTAGTTGGCTCGGTCGGCGGGGGTGCCCATCGAGTTGATCAGGAGGTCGACCTGGCTGAGCCCGAGCGATCGGTAGAAGTCCGCCTGGAGGGCGATGACCTCGACGTCGAGGTCCGGGTCGGGGCTGCCGAGCGCCTCGACACCGAGTTGGTGGTGCTGGCGGTAGCGACCGGCCTGGGGCCGCTCGTAGCGGAAGTTGGGGGCGGCGTACCAGGCCTTCCAGGGGACCTCGGTGGGCCGGTGCTGCACATAGGCCCGCACGACCGACGCCGTGCCCTCGGGTCGCAAGGCGATGTGGCGACCGCCCTTGTCGTGGAAGTCGTACATCTCCTTGGTGACGATGTCGGTCGCCTCGCCCACCCGCTGGAACACCTCGAGATCCTCGAACATCGGGCTCACGACGAGGCCGTAGCCGGCGCGTTCGGTCACCTGGGCGAAGCGGGCGATCAACTCGGCCCACCGCCCCGACTCGGGGGCGAGCACGTCACGGGTGCCCTTGGGGGCACTGAAGGAGGATCCGCTGGCCACCCGGGGAGGTTACCGGCCGGGGTGCACCCCCTCCGAACCGGTTCCCCCCGAAGGTCGGTCCGGGCCGGGACGTCTGGCCCTAGGACCGCGCCTGCACGGGTCCGTACGATCGAACCATGACCACCGAGACGACCCTCCACACCGACGCCCTCCTCGTCGCGGTCGACGGATCCGACTCCTCGCGCCAAGCCCTCCGATGGGCCGAGGCGCTCGGACTGCCGATGCGAGCCGCTCAGGCGTGGTCGTATCCCGGCTCCATCCCCCTTCCGTGGGCGTCGATCAGCACCCACACCCCCGAACAGGTCGACCGGGAGGTGCAGACGCAGCTCGCCAACCTCGTCGCCGAGGAACTGGGCGAGCGCGGAGGCGGGAACGAGGTTCCCGCCGTGGTCCTGCGGGGACCGGCCGCTCCGGCGTTGCTGGCCGAGATCGAGACGACCCTCCCCCGGGCCGTGGTCGTCGGCTCCCGCGGTCGGGGTGGCTTCGTCGGGTTGCTGCTGGGCTCGGTGAGTCGTCACCTCGTGGAACACGCAGCGCGGCCGGTGATCGTCGTCCCGGCTCGTGAGCGGGCCGTCGCCGATCCGGGGGTGAGGTCGATCGTGGTGGGCCTCGACGACTCCGATGCCGCGCGCGAGGCGCTCGAGTTCGCCGTTCGGCTCGCCGCGGACACCGGGGCCCGGGTGACCGCCGTGCACGCCCTCGACATCGGTCGGGTCGGTGCCGGACCCGAGCGGGCGCTCGAGGTCCGCAACCAGATCGAGTCGGCCCTGGAGCATTGGACCGATGTCGCCGGGCCCGACATGATCATCGAACGCCGGATCCTCGACGGTGATCCGCGCACGAGCATCCCTGTCGCCGCTCGGGACCTCGATGCCGACCTCGTCGTGGTCGGAGCGGTCGGTGCCGGCACGGTCCGGTCCGAGCTCGGACCGGTCGCCTCACACCTGGTCACCCACGCTCCTGTGCCGGTCGCGGTGGTCCGCTGATCGGCGAACGACGGGCGTCAGCCGCCCTTGCCCGGCAGGACCCGATAGGCGTCGTACACCGAGTCGATGCTCCGCACCATGCTGATGAGCGAGTCGAGGTGGGACGGATCCCCCAACTCGAAGTCGAACCGGAGCGTGGACACACGATCCGAGCCGGTGGTGGTCGTGCACGAGATGATGTTGACGTGATGGTCGGCGAGGGCGGAGGAGACGTCGCGCAAGAGACGTGACCGGTCGAGGGCCTTGACCTCCATCGACGCCACGAAGAACCCCGACGAGGAGGCGTCCCACTCGACGTCGATGAGTCGGTCGACCTGGCCGGCCATGAGCGATGCCGCGTTGGCGCAGTCGGTGCGGTGGACCGACACTCCCCGCCCACGGGTGACGAAGCCCATGATCTCGTCGCCAGGGACCGGGGTGCAGCAACGCGAGAGGCGCACCATCACGTCGTCGAGCCCCTCGACGTGCACCCCCGACGAGGTGCCACCCGGGCGCTTGCGGGCGGTGCGGGCGGTGCGCGGGATCTGCTCTTCGATCTCGGGTTCACCACCGCGCAAGGCCTTGCCCACCCGCCCGGCCACCGACTTGGCCGACACGTGGTTCTCGCCGATCGCCGCATGGAGAGCGTCGACGTCGACGTAGTTGAGACCCTCGGCCACCTCGACGAGCACCTTGGAGCTGGCGATCTTCTGAACCGGCAGGCCTTCGCGTCGCAGGGCCCGTTCGAGGTCGTCGCGCCCGTTCTCGATGGCGTCCTCCCGGCGCTCACGGGAGAACCACTGACGGATCTTGTTGGCGGCGCGGGGAGTGACGGCGATGTCGAGCCAGTCGCGCGACGGACCCGCCCCCTCGACCTTGGAGGTGAAGATCTCCACGGCATCGCCCGAGCTCAGCGTGGAGTCGAGGGGCACGAGTCGGCCGTTGACCCGGGCACCGATGCAGGCGTGGCCGACCTCGGTGTGGATGGAGTAGGCGAAGTCGATCGGGGTGGCGCCGACGGGCAGGGTGATGACCCGGCCCTTCGGAGTGAAGACGAAGACCTCGTCCTGTTCCAGGTCGATCTTCAGGTTGGTCATGAAGGCCGTGGGGTCCTGGGTCTCCTTCTGCCACTCGATGATCCGGTTGAGCCAGGCCACGTCCTCGTTCGAGCCCTGGTCCTTGTAGCTCCAGTGAGCGGCGACACCGAACTCGGCCCGGCGGTGCATCTCGAGGGTGCGGATCTGGACTTCGAGGGGCTTTCCCTGGGGGCCGATGACGGTGGTGTGCAAGGACTGGTAGAGGTTGAACTTGGGCATGGCGATGTAGTCCTTGAACCGCCCCTGCACCGGCTTCCACGTGGCGTGGATCGACCCCAGAGCCGCGTAGCAGTCCTTCACGCTGTCGACGGTGACCCGGATGCCCACCAGGTCGTAGATGTCGTCGAACTCCCGCCCCTTGACGACCATCTTCTCGTAGATGCTCCAGTAGTGCTTGGGGCGTCCGGTGACCTCGGCGTCGACGTTGGTCTCGGCCAGGCGGGACCGGACCCCCTCGAGCACCTGGGTGAGGTAGAGGTCGCGCTCGGGGGCCCGGGTGGACACCATCTGGTCGATCTCCGCGTAGCGCTTGGGGTGCATCGCCGAGAACGAGAGGTCCTCGAGCTGCATCTTCAGCTCCTGCATGCCGAGGCGGTGGGCCAGCGGTGCGTAGATGTCGATGGTCTCCTGGGCGGTCCGGGCCTGCTTCCACGACGGCATCGCGGCGATGGTGCGCATGTTGTGGAGCCGGTCGGACAGCTTGATGATGAGGACCCGGAGGTCCTTGGCCATCGCCACGAGCATCTTGCGCATGGTGGCGGCCTGCTGGGCCTCTTTGGAGTCGAAAGCGAGACGATCGAGCTTGGTGACCCCGTCGACGATCTCGGCCACGTCGGCGCCGAGCTCCCGCTCGATGTCGGCCAGCTCGACGCCGGTGTCCTCGACCGCATCGTGGAGGAGGGCCGCCGCGATGGTCACCGCGTCGAGCCCGAGGTCGGCCACGATCCGGGCCACCGCGAGCGGATGGGTCATGTAGGGCTCGCCCGACATGCGGGTCTGGCCCTCGTGGGCGTCACGGCCGATCTCGTAGGCCCGGGTGATCATCGCCACCTGGGCCCGAGAGTCACGGCCCCGGAAGCGGACGACGAGCGGCGCGACCTCCACCGACGGGGGCGCGAGCTCCCGGCGCCAGGGCAGGACACGGTCGACCGTCGCCATGTCCGTTCAGCTCCGTGCGGGTGGGGCCGTCATGGCTCCAGGCTACCGGCCCGACCCCGCCAGGGAGGTCAGCGACGCTTGCCCTTCTTGCGGGGGCGCGGCGGATGGGTGAGGGTCGGGGTGATGCGGGGGGTCGGAGCGGCGGCGGGAGGCGGCGACGAGGACCCCTCGCGCTGGCGGCGAGCCTTGGCGTCCTCACGGACCTGCCGGCGACCGACGCTGGCCATGGTGGCGACCTCGGAGGCCTCGACCGGAACGGCCCGGTTACCACCGAGCTTGCGGCTCACCTCGGCGATCTCGGGTTCGCGCTCTTTCAACCAGGCGAGGACCGGCATGGCCACGAACAGCGACGAGTAGGCGCCGACCAGCAGCCCGATGGCGAGGGCGATGCCGAACTCCTGCAGGGTGGTGGCTCCGAGCGCGAGCGAGCCGAGCAGCAGGATCGAGACGATGGGCAGCATCGAGGTGATCGTCGTGTTCACCGACCGCATGAACACCTCGTTGGTGGCGTAGTTCGCCATGTCGGTGTAGGTCATCTTGGTGCCGGTTCCGACGAGGTGCTCGGACTCCTTCACCTTGTCGAACACGACCACGGTGTCATAGAGCGAGTAGCCGAGGATGGTGAGGAAGGCGATGACGGTGGCCGGGGTGACGGTGAACTGCAACAGGGAGAAGACCCCGACGGTGACGGCGATGTCGTGCACCACCGCGACCAGGGCGCCGACCGCCATACGCCACTCGAGGCGCACCGAGAGATAGACGGCGATGGCGGCGAAGAAGAACATCAGGGCGCGTTGGGCCGCTCCGGTGATCTCGTCTCCCCACCGGGGACCCACGGTGTTGATCGAGACCTCGCCCGCCGGAACGTCGGCCGCCTCGGCCAGCGCATCGACGATGGCGCGGGAGTCGTCGACCGCATCGACGTCGGCCTCGACGCGCACTGTGCGACCGGTTCCGGTGGCGGCGGTGACCTCCTGGATGCGGGCGTCGTCGTGGCCGAGCGGCCGCAGAGCATCCCGGGTGGCCTCGATGGAGAGGTCGGCGGACGGGACCTCCCAGACGCCACCGCCCACGAAGTCGATGCCGAGGTTGAGACCCCGCACCGCCAGGGACGTCAGACACAGCCCGACCACGATGGCCGAAACCACCAGTGCCCGGCCCCACGCGCGTCGGAAGTCGAGCCCGGGGTTGCCCGAGTAGAGACGCTGTCGGAGGCTCATGAGCCACCTCCCCCGGTCGCGACGGTCTCTCGCATGGCGGGTGCCGCTCCGGGAGCGTCGTCGGGAACCGGGATTCCGAGCCATCCGGGACGGTTGCGGAGCCGCTGGGAGCGCCCGAGGCTGACGACCATCGGCCGCATGAACCAGTAGGAGACGATCAGGTCGAGGATGGTGGCGAGACCGAGGTAGAGCGCGAATCCTCGTACCGGCCCGATGGTGAGCCAGTAGAGGAGACCGGCGCCGATGAGGGTGGCGACGTCGGCCTTGACGATGGTGGAGAACGCCGAGTTGAACGATCGCTCGACCGAGGACCGCACGGGTCTGCCCTCGCGCACGTCTTCCTTCACGTTCTCGAAGTAGACGACGTTGGAGTCGACCGACACACCGATGGCGACGATGAGGCCGGTCACACCGGCCAGGGTGAGGGCGAGGCCCTGGGTGGCGCCGAGCCAGGACACGATCGACCACAGGAGGGCGAACGACATGGCGAGCGAGGCCATCGCCACCAGGCCGAGGAGCTTGTAGTAGGCGACCATGTACACGCCGACCAGGACCACTCCCACGATACCGGCGATGATGCCGGCGTCGAGGGCGTCGCGACCGAGGGTGGCCGACACCGTCTGGGTCTGCTGAGTCTCGAGCTCGACGGGCAGCGCTCCGAAGCGCAGGACCAACGCCAGGTCCTGGGCCTCTTCCTGGGTGAAGTCGCCGGTGATCGTCACGGAATCGTCGAAGCTCGGCTCCTGGAACACCGGGGCGGAGATGACGGTGCCGTCGAGCACGATGCCGAGCTGGCCGGTGGGACACGACTCGTCGCGACCGAAGCACAGGCCGGCGAGCTGGTTGAACGGCTGGATCCCCTGTGGCCCGCTGACCAGGTCGACCGAGACGAGCCAGCGCCCCCCCTGGTCGAGCAGGGCGTTGGCATCGGAGATGCCGCTACCGGTGAGGGCGGTGGGGCCGAGCTCGTAGCCCAGGCCGTCCTCGTCGGCGAGGACCACGGTGGCACTGGCAGCGTCGTCTTCGGGATCGGTGAACGGGGTCTCGGGCTCGACCAGACCGAGGACGGGGCGAAACCGGAGCTCGGCGGTCTGACCGATCAGGTCGAGAGCTCGGGTGGGGTCGTCGACCCCGGGGAGCTGGACGATGATGGTGTCGCCCTGCCGCGCGACTTCGGGTTCGGCCACGCCGAGCCCGTCGACACGTCGGCGCATGATGTCGACCGACTGGTCCATCGCCTCGTCGTCGGGGTCGTCGACCGTTGGCTGCAGGACCACCGACACCCCACCCTGGAGGTCGAGGCCGAGGAGTGGTTGGTTGCCGGCCGAGAAGGTGAAGGCCAGTGCTCCGACGGTGACCAGGAGGATGGCGACGAGGGGGACGAGCTCCTTGCCCCGCATCAGTCGTCCTCGGACCCGGCGTCACCTTCGTCGGCGGTCTCGTCCACGGTCTCGGTGGTGCCCTCGTCGTCCTCGAACTCGATTCGGCTGGCCACTGCACCGCTGGCGATGCGGATCTCGACACCAGGGGACACTTCGATGAAGAAGTCGTCGTCGAAGCTGTCGGTGACCGTGCCATAGATGCCCGAGGTGAGCAGCAGCTCGTCGCCGACCTCGATCGAGGCGACCATCTCGTTGTGGCGCTTGAGGCGCTTGCGCTGAGGGAGTATCAGCACCGCCCAGAATATGGCGAAGAGCGCAGCGATGATCAGCAGATCCACGTGAACGGAGGCCTTCCTGAGGGCTGTCGGACCGGTTGGCCACGCTAGCCGACACGACCGACCGGGTGCGCCCACCCTGCGCTCGCTCGCCGATCAGCCCCAGACGTCGAGGATCTCGGCTCGGAGCGTCTCGAAGGTGCCGCTCTCGATCGCCGAACGAGCGCGGTCGATCAGGTCGAGAGTGAAGGCGAGGTTGTGAAGCGTGAGCGCTCGAGCAGCGGTGGCCTCGTCGACGTTCACCAGGTGGCGGAGATAGGCCCGCGAATAGCGATTGGCCGGGCTGGCGGCGAAACCGGGATCGAGGGGTCCGTCGTCGGCGGCGAAGCGGGCGTTCCGCAGGTTGATGCGCCCCTCGGAGGTGAGCACCATGCCGTGGCGGGCGAAGCGGGTGGGAAGCACGCAGTCGAACATGTCGATCCCGAGGCCGATGGCCTCGACGAGCCCGGCCGGGTCGCCGACGCCCATGAGGTAGCGGGGCTGATCGGCGGGGAGGTGAGCAAGGGTGGGACCGAGCACGTCGACCATCTCGACCCGGCTCTCCCCCACCGACAGCCCACCGACCGCATAGCCGTCGAAGCCGAGCGAGGTGAGGGCTCGGGCACTTCGCTCACGCAGGTCGACGGCGAGGCCGCCCTGGACGATGCCGAACTGAGCCTGGTCGAGGCCCCGTTCGAGCCGTTCCTCGCTCCCGGCGACGAACGCCGCCCGTCCCCGCTCGGCCCACCGGCTGGTGCGATCCACCGCCGACTCGATGACGGGGCGCTCCGAGGGCAGCGGCGGGCACACGTCGAGCACCATCTGGATGTCGGCACCGATGCGGGCTTGGATGTCGACCGCCGACTCGGGGGTCAGATGATGGACGTCGCCGTCGTAGGTGGACTTGAACCGGGCGCCCTCGTCGGTGACCTTCGGTTCGAGCGAGAAGACCTGGTAGCCGCCCGAGTCGGTGAGGGTGTGGCCGCCCCAGTCCATGAACCGGCCGAGACCGCCACGCCCGGCGATCAGGTCAGCTCCGGGCCGGAGCATGAGATGATACGTGTTGCCGAGGACGATCTCGACGCCGAGGGACTCGAGGTCGTCGGTGCCGATGGCCCGGACCGCCCCGCGAGTGCCCACTGGCATGAACACCGGGGTGCGATACCGACCCCTCGGAGTGTCGACCCACCCCGTGCGGGCCTGACCGTCGGTGGCGACCACGTCGATACCAAACCTCATGTGCTGCTCCTCTCCAACCACTCGGCCCTCTCCAACCACATGGCGTCCCCGAAGGACAAGAACCGGTAGTCGTGTTCGAGCGCGTGGCGGTACAGGTCGTGCCACCGGTCCCCGACGAAGGCGTCGACGAGCACGAGCAGCGAAGAACGGGGGACGTGGAAGTTCGTCATCAGCACATCCACCAGCGCCCACGGGTACCCCCGGTGGATGAACAGGTCGGTGCGCCCCGAGCGGGCATCGGTGGCCGCAGCCGACTCGAGGGCGCGAACCACGGTGGTGCCGATGGCGATGACCCTCCCGGCCGATCGACACGCCTCGAGGGTCTCGGCGGAGACGTCGTACCGCTCGGAGTGCATCCGGTGGTCCTCGACCCGGTCGACGGTGATCGGCCGGAACGTACCGAGGCCGACCAGGAGCTCCACCCGGTGCACCTCTGCGCCGGCAGCGACGATGCGGTCGAGCACCTCGGGGGTGAGGTGCAACCCGGCGGTCGGCGCGGCGACCGAACCGGCTCGGCGGGCGAACACGGTCTGGTAGCGCTCCGGGTCGTCGAGGGTCTCGCGCACGTAGGGAGGGAGAGGCACCTGGCCGCTGCGGTCGAGGAGGGAGTCGAGATCGTCGGTGAGGATCCGGACGACGCGACGCCCCTCGCCGAGGTCGTCGCCCACCTCGACGACCGGATCGGACCCGTCGGGCTCGGACAGCTCGGTGCCGGGAGCCACCTTGCGGCTCGGGCGGACGAGAGCCTCCCAGCATCCGGCACGGTCCTCGCAGGGTTCCAGGAGGAGCACCTCCACGGCGCCGCCGGTGGGCTTCACGAGCGCCAGACGGGCAGCCAGGACCTTGGTGTCGTTGACGACGACGACGTCGCCCGGGCCGACCAGGAGGGGGAGGTCGCGGACGTGTCGGTCGTCGGGAGCCCGGTCGGGGCCTCGGTCGACGAGCAGGCGAGCGGCGTCGCGGGGTTCGACGGGCGTCTGGGCGATCCGCTCGTCGGGGAGGTCGTAGTCGAAGTGGGCGAGGTCCATGAGCCGTTCGAGGCTACCGGCCGCCCGGGGCGACCCCGGGCCTCACTCGAAGAGGCTGGGCGGCGCGGTGTCCTGGCCCTCGACCACAGGCGGGGTGAGGCCCAGGTGTTCCCACGCCGCCGGGGTGGCGACCCGGCCGCGGGGAGTTCGCAGGATGAGGCCGAGCTGGATGAGGAACGGCTCGTAGACGTCCTCGACGGTCTCGGTGGGCTCGCCCACGCTGATCGACAGGGTGGAGAGACCGACCGGCCCGCCGCCGAAGCGCGAGCAGATGGCATCGAGGATGGCGCGGTCGACCTTGTCGAGGCCGAGCTGGTCGACCCCGAAAACCGCGAGACCGGCGTGGGCGGTGTCGCGGTCGACCACCCCGGTGCCCCGGACCTCGGCGAAGTCGCGAACCCGCCGCAGGAGCCGATTGGCGATGCGCGGGGTGCCCCGGGCGCGTCGGGCGATCTCGGTGGCCCCCTCGGTGTGGAGCTCGACGCCGAGGATTCCCGCTGCTCGACCGACGATGGCCTCGAGATCGGACGCGTTGTAGTAGTCGAGACGGGCGACCAGGCCGAAGCGGTCGCGCAAAGGTCCGGTGATGAGGCCGGTGCGGGTGGTGGCGCCGACCAGGGTGAAGCGGGGGACGTCGAGGCGAAGTGACCGGGCGGCGGGGCCCTTACCGAGGACGATGTCGATCTGGAAGTCCTCCATCGCCGGGTAGAGGACCTCTTCGACCGCCCGGGAGAGCCGGTGGATCTCGTCGATGAAGAGGACATCGCCGTCGACGAGCTGGGTGAGGATGGCGGCGAGGTCGCCCGCTCGTTCGAGCGCCGGACCGCTGGTGACATGGATCCCGACACCCATCTCGGCCGCGACGATGCCGGCCAGGGTGGTCTTGCCCAGACCGGGCGGACCGGCGAACAGGAGGTGATCGGCGGCCTGACCCCGACGGCGAGCCGCTTCGAGGACGATGGACAGGTGTTCTTTGAGTTCGGCCTGGCCGACGAACTCGTCGAGCCTCCGGGGCCGCAGCCCGGCCTCGTCGTTCTCCGCGGGCGCCGAAGCGAGGTCGCCCTCGACATCGAGGTCGTCGGGGCCGGGTTCGGGGTCCAACAGCTCTTCCCTCACCGGCTAGCGGACCTCACCGGGTTCCCGCCAGGCGCCGGAGCGCCTCACGGAGCAGGGTCGAGGAGTCGCCCTCGGCGGGCAGGTCTCGCACCGCATCGCGGATCTCCTCGGGCGAGTATCCGAGCCCGGAGAGAGCGTCGTGGACGTCGGACCGGGTGCTCGCTCCACCGGACGGGCGGTCGCCCCCATCTCCGGAGGTGTCGAGGTCGGGAACATCGAGGCGCGACTTGAGCTCGACGAGGAGGCGGGCAGCGGTCTTCTTGCCGACCCCTGGAACCAGGCACAGCGCGGCGAGATCGTCGTCGGCCAGGACCCGGGCGAGTGCCGCCGGCGGGTGGACCGACAAGATGGCCAACGCCAGGGCGGGGCCGACGCCGTGGGCGCCGAGCAGCGCCTCGAAGGCGATGCGTTCGTCGCGGACGGCGAACCCGTAGAGGGTCTGGGCGTCCTCTCGGATGTGGTGGTGGACGTGGAGGAAGACCTCGTCGTCGACCTCGCCGATGGCGACCGCGGTCGAGGGGCTCACCACGACCCGATACCCGACCCCGGCCACCTCGACCAGGACCTCGCCCGACAGGGTGCGGTCGATGAGGGTGCCCCGCAGCGACCCGATCATCGGCGGGCCTCCACCGCAGCGGCCAACGGGGCGTGAGCCAGGTGGCAGAGGGCGAGGGCGGCGGCGTCGGCGGCGTCGGCGGGTTCGGGGCGTCGGGCCAATCCGAGCAGCGTGGTGACCATGATGGCTACGGCCTCCTTGTCGGCGGCGCCGTCGCCGGTGACCGAGAGCTTCACCTCGTTGGGGGAGTACTCGGCGACCTCACATCCCCGGGCCGCCGCCTCGGCGATGACCAGGCCCGACACCTGTCCGACCGATACGGCAGTGCGCAGGTTGTGCTGGACGAAGATCCGCTCGATGGCCACGACCGACGGCGAGAACTCGTCGAGCAGCGCCTTGATCTCGCCATGGAACTCGGCGAGGCGGGCCGGGAGCGGGTCGGTGGGCGCGGTGCGTACGACCCCGATGGCCACCGCCCGAGCGGGACGACGGCGGGGGTCGACCACTGCGTAGCCGCAGCGGGAGAGTCCGGGGTCGATACCGAGTACGAACACCAGTACGACCCTACTCGCGTGTCGTCGGCGCGTCGGGGACCCTCGGACTCCTACAGGTGGGGCCCTCGCCCGCCGACCAGATGAAGGTGACCGACTCGATGCTCGAGGCCTCGCCGCCGCCTCCCTATCCCGACGAACCCACCGGCGCGGTGGTCCTGCAGGGGGTGACGCGCCGCTTCGGTGCGATCCGCGCCCTCGACTCGCTCGACCTCGTGGTCCCCGAGCGCAGCATCACCGTGCTGCTCGGGCCGAACGGTGCCGGCAAGACCACCGCGGTGCGAATGATCACCGGCGCGCTCGATCCCCACGAGGGAACGGTGCGGGTGTTCGGCCTCGACCCGTCCGAATCGGGTGAGGAGGTCCGACGCCGGTGCGGTGTCGTGTCGGCCAAGCCGGCGCTCTATGACCGTCTCAGCGGGTGGGAGAACCTGCGGTACTCCGCTCGCCTCTACGGTCTCGGCGGGAAGGCCGACGAACGAATCCGCGAGAGCGCCGCCCGGTTCGGTATCGACCACGCTCTCGACCAGCAGGTCGGCGGGTTCTCGACGGGCATGAAGACCCGACTCGCCCTGGCCCGCTCGGTGCTGCACGAGCCCGACCTGTTGCTGTTCGACGAGCCGACGTCGGGCCTCGACCCCGAGTCGTCCTACGCGGTGCTCGACCTGATCCGCCAGATGCGCGCCGGAGGCACCACCGTGGTGATGTGCACCCACCTGTTGCTCGAGGCCGAGGGGCTGGCCGAACAGATCGTCGTGATGGAAGACGGCGCGAACCTCGTGTCGGGCAGCGCGATCGACCTGACCCGCCGCTACTGGCCGGGGGTGGTCCTGCGCCTCGGTGCCGAGGACCCGACCGAGCTCGACCGGCTCGAGGCCCATCCGGGTGTCGTGGCGTTCGAACGTCGTACCGACCGGCCCGGGGACACGACCGCCTCGGTGCAGCTCCACGACGACGTCGCGGTGGCCGACCTGGTGGCCGAGCTGGTGGCGGCGGGAGTGCGCCTCACCCGGGTCGAGCCCCATCAGCCCAGCTTGGAGGACCTCTACTTCGCCGTGCGGTCCGAGAGCCGATCCCGGCGAGGGGAGCAGGCACGGTGAACGTCGGACACGTCCTCACCGTCACCCGAACCGACCTGCGTCAGCTCATCGGGGCCAAGGACTTCTGGTTGCCGATGATGGTCCTCGGCGGCCTGTTCTTCGTGCTCGTCCCGCTCGTGTTGCTCACCACCATCACCCGGATCGGCAACGTGGAGATCATCGCCCAGATCTCCCAGACCCTCGAGATGCTCCCCGCGGCGACCGAGGAGAACATCCGGGGCGACTCCGAGACCGGCCGGGCCGGCTACGTGTTGGCGGTGTACCTGTTCGGTCCGGTCGCGGTGGTCGTCCCCCTCACCATCGCCACTGCGGTCGGTGCGGCGTCGATCGTCGGTGAGCGCGAGCGTGGCACCGGGGAGTTCCTCGCTCACTCCCCCGCCGACGTTCGGGCGATCTATCTCGGCAAGCTGATCGCCAGCCTGCTGCCCGGGTACGCCACCACCATCGTCGGGTTCGCCATCTACTCCCTGATCGTCAACACCGTGGTCGGTCCCGAGGTCGGTGGGTGGTTCTTCCCCACCGCGGAGTGGTGGCTGCTCATCCTGTGGGTGCTGCCGCCGTTCCTCGCCCTCGCCCTGTCGCTGGTGCTGCGCCTGTCGGCCCGGGTGAAGTCGACCGCGGCGGCCCAGCAGGCATCGGGCCTGGTCTCGATCCCCATGATCATGATCGCCTACTCCCAGTCGACCGGTGCCATGTTCGGGGCGGCCAACTTCGCGGTGGTGGTCGGCGCCATCGCCTGGGCCCTGGCGCTCCTCGGCCTGTGGCGAGGTATGCGAGCGGTCAGCCGGTCGCGGCTGCTCGGTGTGGCCGACGGGATCTGACCTCCTCGTCGGCAGCGCGCGTGGCCACCCACGCCCATCCCCACGTGGCGATGACGAGCAGGGCGACGGGTTGCACCCCGAGCGACGATGCGGCGATGTGGCCCAGGCCGGCCAGCCACCACAGTGCGAGCACCGGCGCCCGGTGCCGCTGATCGAGGGTGGTGACCAGCGCCCCGACCGACACGAGGAGTAGCCCGGCGTCGTAGTAGAGGGCGTGGGGCGCGACCAGGAGGACGGTGGGGATCACCAGCGCCACGGTGAGGTGGTCGAGGACCGGTCGTTGCCAGAGCCGCCACAACAGGCCGGCGACGGTGAGGCCTCCGAGGACGACCCATATCGCCAACGCCACCCCGGATCCGGCACCGAAGGCCACCTCGGCGAGACCGAGCCACGACACCTCGTTGTGGAGGTTGACGCCCTGGTCGACCTCGCTGAGTGAGCGGACCAGGTCGATCCACGGCCCTGTCCATCCGACGCCCGAGATGATGGCGGAGATGATCCAGAGCCCCACGGTGGTGGCGACCGCCACGGCCACCGCGCCCCACCGGCGGGCGAGCACCACCAGACCGAGGATGGGGACGCCGTACTGGGGCTTGAGGACGAGCAGGCCGAGAGCGAGACCGGCAATCAGGTCGCGGCGGTGGTGAAGGCCCCACCAGGTGGCCACTCCACCGAGGAGCACCAGCGCGGTGTTCTGGCCGAGGGCGACGCCGAAGAACATGGGGAGGAAGGTGATCGACGCGGCCAACGCGGCGAGCCGGATGCGGGGATCGTCGAGCAGCGGCACCAGGCCCCGCAGCAGGACGAGAGCCCCGGCGAGCGCAGCGACCATCGCCAACGTGTGGATGAGGTAGGCGAGTCGGAAGTCGACCAGCGCGAGGGGCACGTAGAGCGCGGCGACCGCCGGCGGGTAGGCGAACAGGATCACCGATCCCGGCTCGTCCCAGTGGGGCGCCTGCGCCTCGACCTGGCGGTCGAGGTCGTGGAGCTCGGTGCCGTCGCCGTCGAGCACGATCTCACCGGCGGCGTAGAACTCGACGAAGTCGCCGCCGAGCCCACCGGTGAGGCTGTCGCGACCGCCGGAGCTGATCACCACGAGGATCAGCGACGCCAGGACCGCCCCGAGGACGGCGAGGGGGTAGGTCCGCCACCGCCAGCTCCCATCGCCGCCCGCGGTGTTCACGCCGTGGTGTCCTCCACGAGCGGCAACGCTACCGCTCGGGCCTGTTCCCCTGCCGCGTCGAGGTCGGCCGGGAGGTCGACCCCGCGGGCCAGGTAAGCCAGCGCCACGGGATGTCCGAACGACGACACCGCAGCGACGCTGGTGATCCGCCCGACGTCCTTGTCCTCGTGCAGCAACGGCGTGCCCGATTCGACCGGGCCGGTGAGGTGGATGCCCACGAGGCGGCGGGGAGTGTTGTTTCCCCGCGAGTCGACGCGGGCGACGAGCTCCTGGCCGGTGTAGCAGCCCTTGGTGAAACTCACCGAGAGGGGGACCATGCCGGTCTCGTTGGGGATCGTGGCGTCGTCGAGCTCGTGACCCATACGTGGTCGGCCCGCTTCGATGCGCAGAGCCTCGGCCGCGGCGGGTTCGCACTCGGGAAGTCCGAGGTCCGCTCCCCCATCGCCGATGAGGTCCCAGCCGACCTCACCTGGCCACTCGACGGGGACCACGAGGCCGCGGGCCGGATCGGGCGGAGCGGCCGGGGTCGGCACGGCGGGCCCGCGCGCGGCGGTGACCTGCCAGTCGACCTTCTCGAAGGTGACCGGGGTGCGGAGCTTGAAGCGTTCGAGACGGGCGAGGAGCTGATCGGCCCACCCCGCGTCGATGTCGAGCACGAAGGTGGCCTCGTCGAGGCGGGTGACGCGGAACCAGGCGTCGACCTTGCCCTGGGGCTGGAGGATGAACGCCCACCGGGCGACCCCGGGCCCCATGTCGGCCACGTCCTGGCTGAGCTGGCCCTGGAGGTAGTCGACGACCGCTTCACCGGTGGCGAGGATGACTTCGCGGTCGAGCACCACCAGGCCGGCGTCGTCGCGCAGGATGCGGATCTGGTCGGCGAGATCGGTCACGGGGTGTCCTTCTGCTTGGCTCGCTCGGCGGTCATCCGTCGAGCGGGGGGAATGGCGACGAGCAGGGCTCGGGCCTTGTTGCGGCACTCGAGGTCCTCGTGTTCGGGGACGCTGTCGGCCACCACTCCGGCGCCGGCTTGGACCGAGGCGATGCCGTCGTCGCCGACGATCATGGTGCGGATGGCGATGGCGGTGTCGATGTTGCCGGAGAAGTCAAGGTAGCCGACCACCCCGGCATAGGGGCCGCGCTTGGTGGGTTCGAACTCGTCGATGATCTCCATGGCCCGCACCTTGGGTGCACCGGAGACGGTTCCTGCGGGCAGCGTGGCCCGGAGCACGTCGATGGGCGTCTTGCCGTCGGCCAGCTCGCCCGACACCTGGGAGGTCATGTGCATGACGTGGCTGTATCGCTCGAGGGTCATCATCTCGTCGACCCGTTCGGTGCCGTAGGTGACGACCCGACCGACGTCATTGCGGGCGAGGTCGATGAGCATGACGTGCTCGGCGATCTCCTTGGGATGCTCGAGGAGCTCGGCACCGAGACGGCGGTCGTCCTCCTCGGTGCTGCCCCGGCGGCGGGTGCCGGCGATGGGTCGGGAGATGACTCGTCCGTCGAGGAGTTGGACCATGGGCTCGGGTGAGCAGCCGATGAGGGTGAGCCCCGGCTGGCGCACGAAGAACATGTAGGGGCTGGGGTTCACCTGGCGGAGCACCCGGTAGACGTCGTAGGGGTCGGCCTCGAGGGGCACATCGAAGCGCTGGGACAGCACGACCTGGAAGATGTCGCCGGCCAGGATGTGCTCGCGGGCGGCCTCGACGGCTCGGTGGTAGGGCTCGCCGCCCATGATGTTGGTGTACTCGGGGAGCTCGTCGGCCACCGGTGGCTCGATGAGGGGTTCCTCGATCGACCGGGCGCCGTCGCGGGCGAGGACGTCGAGGCGGGCGACGGCGTCGTCGTAGAGCGCGTCGATGGTGGCCTCGTCGGCACCGTCGGACACGATGACGTTCTCGATGAGGGTGACCCGCTGGCGCCAGTGGTCGAAGGCGGCGAGCTCGCCGATGACCGACAGCACGGCGTCGGGATGGCCGCGGTCGTCGTCGGGCACGTTCGGGAGGCGCTCGACTTCGCGCACCACGTCGTAGCCGAGGTGGCCGACCACGCCACCGTGCAACGGGGGCAGCTCCGGCAGCGACGGTGACCGGTAGCGGGACAGGAGTTCCTCGAGGGTGGCGAGCACCCCCTCGTCGAGGGGCAGGTCGTCGGGCAGATCGCCCTCGACGGTGACCTCACCGCCACGGGACACGATGGTGCCCACGGGGTTGCGGCCGACGAAGGACCAGCGGCTCCACCGCTCGCCGTGCTCGACCGATTCGAGGAGGAACCCCGGCTGGTCGTCGCCACACAGCCGGGCGAAGGCGGCGACGGGGGTGATGAGGTCGGCGAGCAGGTCGTGCCAGACCGGCACGACCGTGTAGTCGGCGGCGAGGCGGTGGAACTCAGCTCTGGTCGGTTGCATGCCCGAACTCCCGGTAGAAGCAAGTGTGGTTGCCGGTGTGACAGGCCCCGCGGCCTTCTTGTTCGACGGCGAAGAGGACGACGTCGCCGTCGCAGTCGTACCAGCCACGGCGCACGTACTGGCGGTCGCCAGAGGTCTCGCCCTTGCACCACAGCTCTTGGCGGGACCGGCTCCAGAACCAGACTCGACCCGTCTCGAGGGTGCGGCGCAGCGACTCGGCGTTCATCCAGCCCATCATCAGCACGTCGCCGGTGCCGTCCTCCTGGATGATGGCCGGGACGAGACCGGCATCGTCGAAGCGGATCTCGGCCAGGTCGGCCTCGTCGACCGGGAGCGGTGTCACAGCGGGCATCACCCCATCGTACGGGCGCGCCGAAGCCCCGCAGAACGACTTCGATCGACCGCTCACGATCCTGCTCCGGGTTGGTCGGTGTCGCCGGGGTCGTTGCCACTGCGGGTGTTCGAGCGTTTGCCACGTCGTTGGCGGGCTTTGTCTGTGCGGCGGCGGCCGGGATGGTGGGCGGGGCAGCGGGGTTCGCCGTTGGCCTGCACTGTCTTGCCCGCCGGCCAGCCTTGGATGTGGTGGATGTCGCAGCGTTCGGCAGGGATGTCGCAGGTGTGGTGCACGCAGCGGGGTTGGCAGATCTCCAC
>SKKL01000051.1 GCA_007121465.1 Acidimicrobiales bacterium
CCCGGCCGGAGGTGTCCGCGGGCGGATCGCTGTCGACCTTCGACCTGGCCGAAGGCGAACCGATGACCCTCGTGATCGACAACGACCGGGTCGACGCGACCATCACCATCAGCAACGTCAGACTGGCCCGCTGAGCCACCGCCCCCTCCCCAGGCTCCCCAGCCCGAAATCTCGCGGTTCGGACACCACTGCGGTGCTCCAACCGCGAGATCTCTGCGTCGAGGGGGGCCGAGGGGATCGGTCGGGTGTGTCAACGAGATGAGGGGCTCGTTCGTCTACCGGGTGTGACGCAGACGGACGGAGACTCCCGATGATCAATCGAGCGCAGATCGGCATCGCCCTGGCGGGAGTGGTGGCGGTGGGCGTCGTCGGTTTCGCCTTCGGCTACCGCGGAGGCGGGGACGTGGGAGAAGACGCCTCGACGAGCCTCGGTCCGCTGGAGACGGCGACGGCGGACACGCCCGTCACCACCGAGCCCGAGGACACGGCCGACAGCGACGACTCGGAGGTCCTCGGCGTCGACGTCGACGACGAGGAGGAGGCCGAGGGTGAGGAACCGACCCCGACCACCACGGTCGCGGTACCCGGTCCGTCCCCCGCGCCCACCCCGACCCTTCCCCTCCCGGTCCCGACCCCGACCACCGCCCCGCCGGCCCCGACGCCGGCACCCACGCCGACGACCGTCCCCCCGACTCCCGTGCCGACCCCGACCACCGTCCCGGCACCGTCTCCCACGGTCGAGGCGGCGTCGGTCGCCCACTCCACGATGATCAGGCGCTACCTGCCCCAGCCAGGTGCTTGTGAGGCGCAGGCGACCAGCGTCGGGGCGAGGGAGGTCTCCACCCTGACCGCCACCGGCGTCGCCCACGCATCGAACGTGACCTACGAGGTCCGTGTCGGCCATGCCGGAGGTCCGGTGCTCGCCGACGGGTCGATGACCTCGGCCGGCACCGGCACGTGGCGCACCCAGCTCGGTCCGTACCCCTGGACCAACAACGACGACCCGAACAGCGACCGGGCCATCTGGGTCCGGGTCTACGCCTCGGGCAACGGGGAGACGAACTGGGCCACCACCACCTTCTACCTCCGCAACTGTGTGGTGCCCGACTGACACACCTCCGCCTCGAAATCTCGTGGTTGCGACACCGCAACGGTGCACCACCCGCGAGATTTGGCCGTGGGGTCGAGGGGGAGTTGGCCGGAGGTCGACGGGAGTCGGCCGGGGGTCGACGGGGACGGCCCGAGCCGGGTCGGATGTCGTACCCCCTCGGTAGCGTCGGCGGCCATGGCGAATCGGCGGGTGGCAGAGGTTCTCGAGCTGGCAGGTACGACCCACGGGCTCGTCCGGGTGGACGCCCTGCGAGGCATCGGTATCGAGCGCGGCAGCCGCTGCCGGCTTCTCGAGTCCGGGGTCCTCGAGCCCGTCGGTGGGCGAGGTGTCTACCGGGTCGCGATCGGCGAACCGACTCCTCACCAGCGACTCCTCGCCGCGGTGTGGTCATGTGGCCCCGATGCCGCGGCGTCGCATCGGGCGGCGGCCTGGCTGTGGAACCTCGACCCGATCGACCGCCTGGTCCTCGACGTGTCGGTTCCTCCCACAGCCGGTCGGCGCCCGTCGGGGGTGACCCTGCACTACGCCGGCGATCTCACCCAGCGCCTCGTCACCGTGGTCGACGGCATCCCGGTCACCGAGCCCACGCTCACGCTCCTCGACCTCGCCTCGATGGTCGACGACGACGATCTCGAGTGTGCGTTCGACTCTGCGCTCCGCCAGGGGCTCACCAGCCTCCCGCGGGCTCAAGCGATGCTTCGTCGTCTGGGGCGGCGGGGCAGGAACGGGACCGGCCGGTTCCGGCCGCTCGTCGAGGATCGCCTCGAGGTCGATGGGATCACCGACACCGTCTTCGAGATGCGGATGGTGCAGGTGCTGCGTCGGGGCGGGCTTCCCGAGCCGGTGCGTCAGGTGGAGCTCCACGACCGGTGGGGCTTCATCGGGCGCTTCGACCTCGCCTATCCCGAGGCCGAGGTGCTCCTGGAAGCCGACAGCGTCCGGCACCACCACTCGCGAGAGCGGTTCGAGGCCGACCGGGCGCGACGGGCTCGGGCCGAGGCATTGGGATGGCGGGTCCCCACCTTCACCTGGCGACAGGTCACGCGCCGCCCGCAGTGGGTGGCGTCGACCGTCAGGGACGTGCTCGACCGCTCAGGATGGAACTGGCGGTCCGCGGCGTAGGGGCCTCGCCGGCCCAGGCGGCCCCCCGACCAGCCGACCCCGAACCGAAATCTCGCGGGTGCGACACCGCCCCGTTGTCACGACCGCGAGATTTCGGTTGTTCGGCGGCGTTGGGTGGGCGACCTTTGGGGGTGTCGGGCCGAGCGGCGCGGGTGACCGTCGCCGACATGGCCGAGACCTGGAGCTGAGTCGGCTCAGCCGGTCTGCTTGGCGACGGCTTCGGCCGCGGCGCGGGCGGCTTCTACGTCGCCGAGGTAGCGCTCGTCGAAGCTGTCGACCGGATCGGGCCGCAGGTCGGGGTCGAGCTCGTAGCGCACGGGAACCCCGGTGGGGATGTTGAGCTCGGAGATGTCGTCGTCGCCGATGCCGTCGAGGTGCTTCACCAGCGC
>SKKL01000208.1 GCA_007121465.1 Acidimicrobiales bacterium
CGGAGCGCCCCGGAGAGTCCAGGCCATCGCCCATTCGTCCTCGTCGATGGCCGGACCTGCCTCGTCGCCGGTCGAGACGCCGCGCACTGCGAGCGCCCAGGCAGCACCGTCTGGCCCGGTGTCCTGAATGCCGAGGTCGAGCAGGCCCAGATCCGCCGCATCGACCCGCTCGTCGGGCGGCTCGGCCAGACCGTGACGCCTCATCCGAAAAGCCAGCACCTGGCGGCGGGTGACCTCAGCGCGATCAGCGGACGCAGTAACTCGTGCCATCAGCCGTCGACGTTAGAGGTGATTGAGGTCGCGATCCGACCTCAGTCTCTCGCTCTATCGCCGACCGGAGAACGGATCGAAGACGTTCCCGTCGATGTCGACGTTGCCATAGCCGGGCAGGAGCTCGACGCCGCTTCCGATGTCGGGTTCGCTGTAGTGGTCGACCTGCCCGTCGTCGTAGACGCCGTCGGACGATCCGCTGTAGCGGTCGACGTATCCGCCGTCGTAGACGTTGGAGTCGTTGCCGTCGTAGAGCGCCGCGTCGTCGGAGTCGTAGCTGTAGGAGTTGGGGTCGTTGTCGATCTGGCGGCGGACCCGAGGTGCGGCGGGGAGGCCGAGCGAACTCGCCCCAGCACGACCCGGCCCTTCGGTGGTGGGCGCTACCTGGGGCACCTTGCCGAGCAGTTCGTCCTGCATCGAGACCTTGGCCCGGGCCTGGCGCTCGTTGCCCCTGGTCTGGAGGAACGCCTGGTAGGGGAGTGTGAGGTTTCCCTTGTAGATGCCGTCCTCGTCGTTGAGCCAGCCCTTGCCCGGCCGCCCGTCGCGCCCCTCGGCGCCGCTCAGGGTGACCCGGGCCGACAGGTTCCCCGGGCCGGACTCGTACTCGGCGCGATCCCAGCGGTCGGCCTTGCGATCGAGCAGGCCCCGCTTGGCCATCTCGTTGACCGCCTGGTGGGTGTACTCGCCCTCGGGCCGGTAGTGGCCGCTCTCGTCGGTGATGTTGGTGATGTGCTTGTGCTCGATGGTCATCATCCCGGCACCGGCCACGTTGCCCCCAGCGAGCGGGCTCGAGTGGTGCATGTTCACCTTCTTGCCATCGGGACCCTTCACGTGGTTGTCCTGATCGAAGGTGTGGATGTCTCCGGTGTCGGGGCTCATCACCCAGCCGTGTTCCGTTGAGTTCTGGTCCTCCGGCTTGTCGTGGGTGGTCTTGACCTTCCCGTTCTGCTTCTCCTTGAGACGCGACGTCTCTCGGGACTCGGGCGTGGTGTCGTAGCGGGTGGTGGTCGAGTCGCTGTCGCGGCGGGCCTCCCACTTCTTGCGAACCTCGGGGTCCTTGGGGTCGAGGCCCTTGTTCCCGGCCCACCGTTCGAGGTCGGTACGCCAGGCGAGTGATTTGTCCTCGCCCTTGTAGTGGTCCACCAGCTTCTTGCCGGCGAGCCCGCCGCCGTCTTTGCCGGCGAAGGAAAGGTCGCCGCCCTCGGTGTCGGTGGTCTTGGTCTTCGGGATCCCCGACATGATCTTCTGGCGCTTCTGCTCGGTGGCCGACATCACGGGAGCCGGTGGCCACTGGGGCAGTTTCGAGCTGCCGGACCCGCCTGCGGTCTGGCGTTCGAGCTGACGCATCATCTTGGAGGTGATGCGCCCACCGTTGGCCGCCATCATGGCGTCGATGGCGCCGTCGGTCGGTCCCGACGCCGTCTCCTTGGCTGGAGACGAGTAGGTCCCGGCCGGCGAGCTCGGAGGGTCGGCGTAGCCCAACGAGGCCGGAGGCGCAGGCTCGTAGGGCTTCGGTGGGTAGCCACCGAAGAGCGCGGGCGGTTCGTCGTAGGCCGACGTGTAGCCCGTGTCGGAGCCGACGGTGTAGGCGTACGGCTCGACCGGGTCGAGCTTGCGGTCGTAGGGCCCTGGTGGCATGGCCGAACACTACCGGCATGCCCACTCTCCGTGCTGGAAGGCCGCGATCGTCTATTCGGTTGTCAAGGTGCAGTCGGGAAGTCGGGGGAAGTGGGGTGGGGCGCCGAGTTCAGGCCGGGACGGCTGAGCGCTCGGCGGCGAGGACCGCTCCGTCGGGAGCGATCCACTCGTAGCTGCCGGGGGATCCCCGCAGCTCGTAGCCCTCGACGGTGCGTTGTCGGTGGTGGAAGGTGCAGACCGGACGGAGGTTCTCGTAGCTGGTGGGGCCGCCCTTGTGGAACTCCCACTCGTGGTCGAGCTGGAGGAAGCGCCGGTGGTCGCAGGTGGGAACGGCGCAGTTCAGGTCGTTGGCGGCGAGCACGGCGAGGCGGAGGTCGTCTTTGATGGTGCGGGTGAGGGTGGCGACCGCGGTGATGTCGCGACCCTTGGTGACGACGGCCTTGATGATGGGGTCCTCGTCCATCAACCGGTGGACCGCTGACACGGGGACCGGACCCACCCCGGGAACCTGACACGTTTCGCCTGCTACCGGCCTGCCGGTGAGGAAGACGGAGTGGGGGACGGTGATGACGATGGCGTGACGGGTGGACGACGAACGCGCGGGCCTGTGCGGACGTGAAGGCGACCCCGAGGAGTCCTCTCCCATGGCGGCGCGGGCCATGGCGACCAGAGCGTCGGCCCGGTAGGCGTCGAAGGGTTCACGGTCGCCC
>SKKL01000128.1 GCA_007121465.1 Acidimicrobiales bacterium
GAGGTCTGAAGGGCGAACATGTCGTCCCAGGCCTGAGCGGCGGTGGGCCGGTAGAAGAACATCAAGAAGATGCCCGTCACCGTGAGGAGGATGAACAGGAAGAAGCTCAGCCCACCCAGACACAGGGTGTAGCTGACCTTCACCGCGTGCCGCTTCACCTTCACCGGGTGGAGGTGGTAGAGCACGCTGTTCATGATCACGTACGACCGGTTACGAGGGCTGTCGGAATAGCCCTTCCGGAAGATGGATCCCGGCCGGAAGATCGAGTTCCACGCTTGTGAGCTCTGTACCCGGTCTCCCAGGTCGCTCAACTTGTCCTGCATCGACGTCGCCACTGTGGGCTTTACTCCCTCACTCGTTCCGTATCGCCCTCAACCCAGCCTCATCCCATAGCCGTAGCCATGGGTGTTGGTGCGTTGGTGGGCGTCGCCGTTGGGGTCGGGGTCTCCGATACGACCGAGGATGATCACACCGGTGGGGCACCGGTCGACACAGAGTGCACACCGGGTGCAGACATCGTCGTCGATGGTGAAGATGACGTGATCGCTCGGGTCGGTGCCGGGAAGCTCGGTCCCGATGGCCTCTTCGATGGCCCCGGGCTGCACCATGTGGATGCACTTCCACGGACAGATGTCGACACAGCCTTCGCACATGATGCACTCGGACTGGTCGATGTGGATGAACTGCTTGGGCTTGACCGCAGCCGACAGCCAGGCGGCGTCCACCTCTTGGAGGACGTAGTCGGCGCGGAACTCCGGCATCGGGGGATTGGCATCGGTGCGAGCCATGGGTCAGCTCCCTCTCACCAGTGGACGGCCGTAGGTCGAGGTCGGGACGACGGCGGCCTTCTCCTTGCCCCGGTTCTGCCAGACCATCCAGAGAACGACGTTGGCGACGAAGATGATGCCGTACATCGTCACGACGACCAGGTCGCGCAGGTGTTCGTAGTTGAGGTCGAAGGGCAGGGCGTCGACCAGTCCGAAGGGCCCGTAGACCATCCGGTCGGACCGCCAGCTCCACTCGTTGTCGGCGAGGAGCATCCACTGGTTGGGCACCACGCCGTAGACCCAGAAGAAGAGGAAGAACACGTAGGTCGCTGCGACCATGGCTTCGCCCCAGGTGAGCGGCGTGCCCACGGGCCGACGCTTGCGATACGGGATGATCGCGAGCGACATCACGATGGCGATAAGACTCGACACCACCAACGAGACCACTGGCAGACACCTCCTCGTGAATCCACTCACAACCCTAGCCGCGAGGCCGGGTCTTCTCCGTTCGGGGCACCTCAGGGTTTAGCACGACCGATTCGGCGAAAGCACATCGGGGGCGCCCGCATCGGGGCCGTCCTCGTTGCTGGCCCGGGCGCGGTCACGGCGGGTTCAGCGCGCCAGAAGGTCGAGGTCGGCCCCGGCTTGGCTGGGAGGTGGCCGAGTTGCCTAGAGTGGCCCCGATCCGCCCACCCCCGTGTCGGGCCGAACCGATCGTCAGCGGAGGACGAGTTGACCGAGATCCCCGAGCATCTGCTGCAGCGCTCCCGCGAACGTCGGGCCGCGCTCGGACTGGGCGGCGGTGACGCCGGCGCCGCGCCGGCGAGCCCCGCATCGGAGTCCTCGGGCACCGAGGTCACCCCGGCGGCGTCGACCGCGCCGGCCCCCAAGCCGGCCGCGGCGATCGAGCCCGAGCCGAAAGCACCCGAGCCCCTCCCCCACTACGTGCAGGCGTCCCAGCGTCGCCAGCGCATCCCGGTGTGGGCGGTACCGATCATCGCCGGACTCATCTTCTGGGCGCCGATCTACATCGGCACCCTGTCGCCCCCCGAGGAGACCGGCGGCCCGGTGGCAGCCGGTGGCGAGGTCTACTCCACCTGCGCGGGCTGTCACGGCCCCGCCGGTGGCGGCGGTGTCGGTCGCCAGCTCAGCGACGGCGAGGTGTTGCTCACCTTCCCCGACTGGCAGGCCCACGCCGACTACATCATCGTCGGCTCGGGCCCCTACGAGGGTCAGGTCATCGGTGACCCCGACCGACCCGGTGGCGCTCACATCGGTGGCGAGTTCGGCATCATGCCGGCGTTCGCCGACAGCTTGACGCTTCTCGAGATCCTCGAGGTCACCCTCTACGAGCGGGTCACCCATGGTGGCGCCGACATGGAGAGCGACGACATCGTCTCGCTGCTCGAGGCCATCGAGGCCGTCGAAGCCGGTGAAGAGCTCGACCCTGCCTCTCTCAGCCCCGGCGCGGCCACCGAGGACCCGCCCGACAGCGCCGAGCCGGGCCCCGCCGACTCGCCGTAACAACCATCGGCCGGCTCGCTCGGACCGACGCGTCAACCGGCGAGCTCGGCCGCCGCGTCGGCGGCGGCCGACACCGTCTGGTCGACGTGAGCATCGGTGTGGGCCAGGCTCGGGAACAGCGCCTCGTAGGGTCCCGGCGCCAGCGCGATGCCGCGGTCGAGCATCGCCCGGAAGAACCGTCGGTACATGCCCGACTCGGCGCTGGCCTGTGCGGTCGGGAAGTCGGTGACCGCGGTCGCGGTGTCGCCGAAGAAGATCCCCACGAGCGGACCCACGCGTGGCACCTGGACAGCGACGCCGGCGGAGCCGATGGCGTCGGCCAGACCGTCGGCGAGGCGGGTGGCGGTGGCCTCCAGCCGACCGTAGGCGTCGGCATCGAGCTCGGCGAGGGCGGCGAGACCGGCCGCGGTGGCCAGCGGGTTCCCCGACAACGTGCCCGCCTGGTACACCGGGCCGAGGGGCGACAGGTGGCCCATCAGCTCGCGTGACGCCCCGAAGGCACCGACGGGCAGACCCCCGCCGATGACCTTGCCGAACGCCCAGATGTCGGGGGTGACCCCGAACCGTTCGGACGCACCGCCGACTCCGAGGCGGAACCCGGTGATGACCTCGTCGAACATGAGGAGCGCTCCGGCCTCGTCGCAGGCGGCCCGCAGCCCCTCGAGGAAGCCCGGGGCGGGTGGAACCAGCCCCATGTTGGCCGCGACGGGCTCGACCACCACCACCGCCACGTCCGAGCGGATGGCGGGCACCTGGTTGTAGGGAGCGACGATGGTGTCGGCCACCGCTCCCTCGGTGACCCCGGCGGAGTCGGAGGTGGCGTCCTCGGCCACGCTGCTGCCCCCGGCGACGAGGAGGGAGTCCATGTGGCCGTGGTAGTTCCCGGCGAACTTCACGATGCGAGGACGGCCGGTGGCGCCCCGGGCGAGACGGATGGCCGACATGGTGGCCTCGGTGCCGCTCGACACGAGGCGGACCATCTCGAGGCCCGGCACCCGGGAGCACATCTCCTCGGCCATGAGGACTTCGCGCTCGGTCGGTGCACCGAAGGTGGTGCCCTCGGCGGCGGCGCGAGTCACGGCGTCGACGATCGACGGATGGGCGTGACCGTGGATCGAGGCTCCGTAGCTCTGCACGTAGTCGAGGTAGCGGGTGCCTTCGACGTCCCACACGTGGGCCCCTTCGCCGCGGGCGACGAAGTAGGGGGTTCCCCCCACCGAGCGGAAGGCTCGGACCGGCGAGTTCACCCCGCCGGGGATCACCTCTTGGGCGCGCGAGAACAGGGAGTCATTGGTGGGATCGGTCATGAGAGAGCCTCGGCGAGGTCGCGGGCGAAGTAGGTGAGGATGAGGTCGGCGCCGGCCCGCTTGATGGCGGTGATCTGTTCGAGGGCGACCTCGTCGCCGTCGATCCAGCCGTTGGCGGCGGCGGCGCGGACCATGGAGTACTCACCGGACACGTGGTAGGCGGCGATGGGGACGTCGAACTCGGCGCGGGCCCGGACGATGATGTCGAGATAGCTGAGTGCGGGCTTCACCATCACCATGTCGGCGCCTTCGGCGATGTCGGCCCGGATCTCCTCGAGACCCTCCCGGGCGTTGCGCCAGTCCTGCTGGTAGCCCTTGCGGTCGCCGCCCCCGGCAATGGTGACGTCGACCGCGTCGCGGAAGGGACCGTAGAGGGCCGAGGCGTACTTGGCCGAGTAGGCGAGGATGGCGGTCTGGTCATACCCCTCCTCGTCGAGGGTGTCGCGGATGACCATCACCTGGCCGTCCATCATCCCGCTCGGGGCCACGATGTCGGCTCCCGCCTCGGCCTGGGCGAGCGCGGCACGGGCGTAGAGCTCGAGGGTGGCGTCGTTGTCGACCTGGCCGTCGGACCCGACGATGCCGCAGTGACCGTGGTCGGTGTACTCGTCGACGCAGAGGTCGGCGATCAGCACCATGTCGTCGCCGTGGTCGTCGCGCAGGTCGGCGAGGGCCTTCTGCACGATGCCGTCGGGGTCCCACGCCCCGGAGCCCTCGGCATCCTTGGTCTCGGGGATCCCGAAGAGGATGACCGACCCGATTCCCCGTTCGGCGAGCTCGGCGACCTCGGTGCGCAGCGACGTGCGCGTGTGCTGGACGACTCCCGGCAGGGACCCTATGGGCTGGGGCTCGTCGATCCCTTCGCGCACGAACAGGGGAGCGACCAGGTCGTCGACGCCGAGCCGGGTCTCGGCCACGAGACGGCGAAGAGCGGGGGTTCGGCGAAGCCGCCGGAGCCGGCGTTGAGGGAAGTTCACCCGGCCGATCCTAGGGGCCTGCCAGCATGGGTCCCATGCCCCGCTTCGAACGTGACGACGTCTCCCTCCACTACGAGCTCTCCGGTCCCGACGACGGACACCCCGTGCTCCTCATCGCACCCGGCGGGATGCGCTCGGCCATCGCCGCCTGGGGGAACAGCCCGTGGGACCCTCGCACGGCACTGGCCGACCGGTACCGCCTCATCGCCATGGACCAGCGCAACGCCGGCGCCTCGACCGCCCTCGTGTCAGCCGACGACGGCTGGGCGACCTACACCGCCGACCAGCTCGCCCTGCTCGACCACCTCGGAATCGACCGGTGCCACGTCGTCGGCATGTGCATCGGTGGCCCCTACATCGTCGGCCTCCTGCGGGCCGCCCCCGAACGCTTCACCTCCGCGGTGATGCTCCAGCCGGTCGGGCTCACCACCAACCGCGACGCTTTCTACGAGCTCTTCGACGGGTGGGCCGCGGAGATCGCCGCCGACCACCCCGAGGCCGACGACGCCACGTGGCGCTCGTTCCGCTCGAACATGTGGGACCACGAGTTCGTGTGCACCGCCGGCCCCGACGAGGTCCGGGACCTCGACACGCCGATCCTGCTCCTGAAGGGCAACGACGACTACCACCCGGCCGAGACCTCCGAGCAGCTGGCCGACCTGCTCCCGAACGTCACCTACGTCGAGCGGTGGAAGGACGACGACGTCCTCGACCAGACCCACGCCACCATCACCGGCTTCCTCACCGACCACACACCCTGAGCATCGCTCGATGCCCGACGTCCTCACATCTGTGTGCGTGTACTGCGGCTCCAGTCCCGGAGCCGATCCCCGCTTCGGCGACGTCGCTGACGAGCTCGGTCAGCTGATCGCCGAACGTGGACTCCGCTTGGTCTACGGCGGTGGGCACGTCGGCCTGATGGGCAGGGTGGCAGACGCCGTCCTCGATGGAGGTGGCGACGTGCACGGCGTGATCACCCGCGCTCTCGAGGACAAGGAGGTGGCTCACGCCGGACTCACCGACCTCGACGTGGTCGACACGATGCACGAGCGCAAAGCCCGCATGTCGGACCTCGCCGACGGTTTCATCATGCTCCCGGGCGGCTTCGGCACCCTGGACGAGTACTTCGAGGCGCTCACCTGGACCCAGCTCGGAGTCCACTCCAAGCCGTGCGCCATTCTCGACGTCAACGGCTACTTCGAGCCTCTGATCGCCTTCATCGCTTCCGCGGCGGAACTCCGGTTCGTCCGCCCCGAGCACCGAGACATGCTCATCACCGGCACGGACCCGGCATCGGTCCTCGACGAGATGGCTGGCTGGCAACCGCCCGATACCGACAAGTGGCTCGATCGCCGCGACCGCTGACGCCCCGTTCAGCCGAAGTGGGTCTGCAGGTCGGCGAGGGTGAGCTCGGCCAGGGAGCCGACCACCAGGTCGGCGGAGGAGAAGTCACCCGGCGCGGTGATGCGATTGGGTACCGCCACACATCGCAGCCCCGCGGCGGTCGCCGCGGCGATGCCGTGGGGTGAGTCCTCGATCGCGATCGCCTCGGCGGCATCGAGACCGAGAGCGGCGAGGGCGGCGAGGTAGACGTCGGGGTTCGGCTTGGCCCGGTCACCAACGAGGTCGCGCCCGCACAACGTCCCGAAGCGGTCGCGAAGGCCGAGCCGGGTGAGGTGGATCTCGAGCCAGTTGGTCCGCGAGCTGGACGCCACTCCGAGCGACAGCCCGGCCTGGTGAGCCTCGACCACGAGCTCGGCCACCCCGGGGAGCGGGACGAGGTTCTCGACGAAGCGGTGGTGGCTCTCGACCGACCGGCGGTTGAGCTCGTCGTGGTCGAGCGGCGACCCGACGAGAACCTCCAGGCGCTCCGACCAGTCCCCACCGCCGACGGTTCCGACGATGGTGCGCCACCAGTCGATGTCGAGCTCGTGGCCATGCTCGGTGTAGATCGCAGCGATCGCCTGGTAGACCGACCACTCGGTGTCGATCACCAGTCCGTCGAAGTCGAAGACGATCCCCCCGAGCGCCACGTCAGGACCCGGTCCGGCCCAGGATGGCGACGAGGGCATCGACGAGACCGTCGAGGGTGTGAGGGTCGGCCACCGCGTCGACCCGCAGCCCCGCCGCGCGGGCGGCCTCGGCGGTCACCGGACCGATGCACACGACGATGGGAGCCGCTGCGAGACCGGCCGCCGCGACGAAACCAGTGACCGTGGAGGCCGAGGTGAAGGTGATCGCATCGGCGGCCGCGGCCTGCTCGACCTGATCCGGCGGAACGGCCGGATGAACCGTGCGGTAGGCCTCCACCCGGTCCACCTGCCAGCCCCGCTCAGTGAGAACGGCGGCGAGCACAGGGCGAGCCCCCGCCGCCTGAGCGAGGAGCACCGCTCCCCCACCTGGCGGTGGATCGGGGAACACGTCGAGGAGGCCCTCGGCGACGAAGCGCTCGGGCACGAGGTCGACGGTGAGTCCGGCGTCGGTGAGCGCCTCGGCGGTGCCGGGCCCGATGGCGGCGAGCTTCACGTCCGACTGGGCCAGGTCGTCGGGCGAGAGGTGGTCGAGCACCCGGCGCGCCCCGTTGGCCGAGGTCACCACCAGCCACTGATAGTCGGTGAGGCGGCCCAGCGCATCAGCCAAGCCCGCTCCTCCGTCGGCGGCGTCGACCACCTCGATCGTCGGGACCGTCACCACCTCGGCTCCGAGCTCGGCGAGCCGTTCGACCAACCGGGACGCCTGATCGGTGGCCCGGGTGACCACGACAAGGCGACCACTGAGAGCGCGGGGTTCCATCAGTCCGGCCCGGGCCGCTACGAACCCCGTTGGAACTCGTCGAGCAGGGCGGCGCCGCCGCGCTCGTCGAGCAGACGACGTGCCGCCGAACTGCCGGCGGCCTGGCCGTCGCGGGACTCGACCCGCTCGCGCAGCACCGTGTAGCCATCGGGCGAGGCGATGAGCGCGTCGACCCGAACGGCCTCGTCGCCGACGAGGACCGCATGTGCTCCGGCGGGGAGGTCACAGTCGCCTCCGAGCTCGGCGAGGAACGCCCGCTCGGCTTCGACCACCCGGCGGGACGGCCCGTGGTCGATGGTGCTGAGGATCGCCACCAGCTCGGGGTCGTCGGCCCGGCACTCGACGGCGAGGGCACCCTGGCCGACCTGGGGCAACATCACGTCGGGCTCGAGCACCTCGGCGATGTGATCGGCGAGACCGATCCGATCGAGGGCGGCGGCGGCCACGAGGATGGCGTCGAACCCCTTCGACTTCTCGAGCCGGGTGGTCATGTTGCCCCGGAGCTCGTGGAACTCGATCCCGGGCCGGAGGTGGCCGAGCTGGGCACGGCGGCGTATCGATCCGGTGGCCACCCGTTTGCCGGCACCGAGCTCGGCGAGGGTCGACCCGACGAGGGCGTCGCGAGGATCTCCCCGTCGGGGGATGGCCGCGAGGACCAGGTCGGGGTGGGTGACCGACGGCAGGTCTTTGGCGGAGTGGACCGCAATGTCGGCCCGGCCGTCGAGGACCGCAGCCTGGATCTCCTTGACGAACACGCCCTTGCCGCCCATGGCGGAGATGGGGACGTCGAGACGGCGGTCGGCGGTGGTCTCGACGACGACCTCCTCGACGACGAACTCGGCGTTGGCGGCGCTGAGAAGGGCAGCGACGTGCTCGGTCTGCCACCGAGCGAGGGGGCTCCCGCGGGTCGCGGCGCGGACCCTCCGGGGCTCGGTGCTACTCAAAGGTCGAACAGGTCGCGCAGCGCCTCGGCGAGGCGGTCGCCCCGCGGGGTGCCGGCGGCGTCCTTCAGGCGCACCGTGGGGTCGTGTAGCACCTTGGCGAGGATCCCCCGGGTGAGCGCCTCGACCGTTTCGCGGTCGCGCTCGTCGAGGTGGACGAGGCGGTTGCGGAACCGGTCGAGCTCGCCGACACGCACCTCCTCGGTGCGGGACCGGAGCTCGGAGATCAGCGGGGCGGCCTCGCGCGCCGAACGGGTGTCGAGGAACCGGCCGAGCTCGTCCTCGACGATGTCGCGGACCGCGACGACCTCTCCTTGACGACCCCGCAGACCGGCTTCGGCGAAGCGGCGGAGGTCGGTCATGTCGAGCAGGGTGACCCCGTCGAGGTCGGCGGCGGCAGGATCGACGTCCCGGGGAACGGCGATGTCGACGATGAGCAGGGGCCGGTCGGGGCGCTCGGCCATGGTGGCGGCCAGGTCGCCGTGTTCGACCATGAGCGATGCCGCTCCGGTAGAGGTCAGCATCAGGTCGACGTCGGCGAGGGTGGAACCCAGGTCGGCGAGGCGAACGGCTCGGCCACCGACCCGGCCGGCGACCTCGACGGCGCGCTCCCAGGTGCGGTTGGCGACGAGGACCTCTCCGGCACCGGCTCCGAGCAGGCTCGTGGCCATGCCCTCACCCATCTCGCCGGCACCGAGGACCAGCACCCGACGGCCGTCGAGGGCGCCGAGCCGGTCGACGGCCATGGCGACCGCGGCCTGGGAGATCGAGGTGGTGTGGTGGCTGATGGTGGTCTCGGTGCGGGCCCGCTTGCCGGTCTCGACGGCGTGGCGGAACAACAGGTTGAGCGAGCTACCGCTCGCCCCCTCGGTGTGGGCCAGATCCCAGGCGCTCTTGACCTGGCCGAGGATCTCGCTCTCGCCGAGCACGGCCGAGTCGAGCCCAGCCGCCACCGAGAAGAGGTGGCGCACCGCATCGGTGTCGTAGTGGGAGTAGAGGTGGTCGGAGAACTCCTCGGGGGCGAGGTAGGCGACCTCGCTCAGGGCGTCGCGCACGTCGCCGTAGGCTCCGTGGAACCGCTCGGCCACCGCATAGATCTCCGTGCGGTTGCAGGTCGAGAGGACGACCGCTTCGTTCAGATGCTCACGACCGCAGAGGTCGGCGAGGACCTTGGGGATGCGCGAAGGATCGATCGTCATCCGCTCGAGCAGGTCGAGCGGGACCGTCCGGTGGTTCAAACCGATGGCGACGACGGACACCCGAGGGCGCTCCTTGCAGTCGGACTAGGGCTGGTCTCCAGCTTCCCGCGAGATACCGTACAGCCGCCAGTCGGGGGAGCCTCGGTCGACGTGCTTTCCGGCACACCACCGGAACGGCTCGGTCGGGGATCAGCGTTGGGGCCCGTCGGGTCCGAGCGAAGCGGGTCCGTCGGCCCGGCGGCGGTAGAAGCTGAGGATCTGCAGCTCGACGGCCAGGTCGACCTTGCGGACCGACACCTCGGGATCGAGGCCGAGGACGCTCGGCGAGAAGTTGAGGATCGACCCGATGCCGGCCTCGACCATCTTCTCGGCGACGGACTGGGCGGCGGTGGGCGGGGTGGCGATGATGCCGATGGCGATGCCCTTGGAGGCGACGAGCTCGGGCAGCTCGTCGAGGTGACGGACGATGACTCCGGCGATCGAGGTCCCCACCTTGTCGGGATCGACATCGACGAGCGCTCCGACGGGGAACCCCCGATCGGTGAACCCGCCGTAGTTGGCGAGCGCCTGTCCGAGGTTTCCCACCCCGGCGACCACGACCGGCCAGTCCTGGGTGAGGCCGAGCTCGCGGCTCATCTGGTAGAGGAGGAACTCGACGTCGTAGCCGACCCCTCGGGTGCCGTAGGACCCCAGGTAGGAGAGGTCCTTGCGCACCTTCGCCGCGTTCACCCCTGCCATATCGGCCAAGCGCTCGGAGGAGATGGTGGGGGTCCGTTCATCCGCCAACTCGACCAGACAGCGCAGGTAGACCGGTAGCCGGGCCACGGTGGCCTCGGGAATCCGACGTTCCTGCTCACTCATGCGTGCCGAAGCTAGTGGCTGTGTGCACCCGTTCACAAAGTCACACGGGGTGCCACTCCGACGCCCCTCGCGTCCGTCGAGAACGCCCCGCAGCCCGCTCAGGCGAGCTCGCGGCGCATGACCTTTCCGCCCAGTCCCCGGGGGATTTCCGACACGGTCCGAACCTCGGTCGGGCACTTGTAGCGGGCGAGGTGACGCCCGACGAACGAGATGATCTCGGCGGGGTCGATCTCGGCTCCGGACTCGGGGACCACGTGGGCCACCAGCGCCTCTCCGGTTCGGGGATCGGGCACGCCGACGACCCCGGCGTCGGCCACCGACGGGTGCTCGACGAGGATCTCCTCGACCTCGGCGGGAACGACGTTGAACCCCGACACGATCACCAGGTCCTTCAGGCGGTCGACGATGAAGAGATGACCGTCGTCGTCGACGAGAGCGAGGTCGCCGGTGTGGAGCCACCCGTCGGCATCGAGAACCATGGCGGTGGCCTCCGGGTCCTCCCAGTACCCGGGAAAGACGTTGGGTCCCCGCACGTGGACCTCGCCGACGTCGCCCACGAGCACGTCGTCGCCCGCCTCGTCGACCAGGCGGACCTGGACCCCCGGGAGGGGACGACCGATCGACCCCCGGGGCGCGTCGGTCCCCACCGCTTGGCTGACCACCGGTGATGCCTCGGTGAGGCCATAGCCCTCGCGGACCTCGAGACCGAACCGTTCCGAGATCGCCTCGGCGACCTCGACCGGGAGCTTGGCGGCCCCCGACACGGCGAGGCGGACCGTGGCGAAGGTGTCCGGAGGAAGCTCGGGCACCGCGGCCACGGTCGCCCACAGCGCCGGCGGACCGGTGAGGGCGGTGACCCGGTGGGTGACGATCGCGTCGAGGGCGGCGGCAGGATCGAATCGCTCGACCAGGACGACGGTGGCGCCCACCGCGAGGGCGGGGAGGAGGACGACGTTGAGGCCGAAGATGTGGAACAGCGGCAGCACGCCGTAGGTCACGTCATCGGAGCGACGGGCGATGGCCTCCACGGCCTGCATCTGATCGATGTTGGCGGCGAGGTTGCCGTGGGTGAGGATCGCCGCGCGAGGACTCCCGGCGGTGCCGCTGGTGTGGACGAGCACCGCCGGCTCGGACGGCTCGACGTCGACCACCGGGACCGGCACCGCACCGAGGAGACTCTCCCAGGTGTGCACCTCCACGTGGGCGCCGAGGTCGGCCCCCTCGAAGTCGTCGACGGTCACCACCCGCTCGACCCGATCACCCCCCACCGCCAGCGCCGCCGCCACCGCCGAGGTCGTCCCGGGCCCGGCCACGACGATCCGGGCACCCACCAGGCGCAGCTCACGTGCCATCTCCGGAGCTGGGCTCGTCGGGTTGAGTGGCACCGCGACCAGGCCGGCGCCGAGCGCGGCGAGCAGGGTCTCGACCACCGCCGGGTGGTTGACCGCCGCGACGGCCACCCGGTCGCCGGGTTCAGCGCCGAGGCCGAGGAAGCCACCTCGGAGAGCGTCGACGTGGTCACGCAGCTCGCCATAGGGGATGCTGGTGTCGTTATGGATGAGCGCCACCCCGTCGGCCGGATGGGACTCGATGATCGTTGCCAGGTTCACGTGACTCCCGAGGCGAGTGCCGGTCGTTGCCGGGACGGTGGTCCGATCAGTTCAGCACAGGGACCCCGGGCGTGACGGATGTCGCCGATCGAGCACCCCGATCCAGCCCGAGCGGCGAGCCGGCCATCTCGGCCTGGGGCCTGACCCGCGCCTTCCCGAGCGGACTCGCCCTCGACGCTCTCGATCTCGAGGTCTACCCCGGAGAGGTCCTTGCTCTGCTCGGACCGAACGGGGCGGGCAAGACCACCACGGTGCGTCTCCTCAACGGTGTGCTCGCCCCCGACGCAGGCTCGTCCCGAGTCCTCGGTCTCGACCCTGCCACCGAGGGCCACGAGCTGCGGCACCGCACGGGCGTCCTCACCGAGAACGCGGGGCTCGACGATCGCCTCACCGCCCGCGAGAACCTCGAGACCACCGCCCGCATCCGGGGATTCGACCGCCGAACCGCCCGGCAACGAACCGACGAGCTCCTCGAGCGCTTCGCTCTCACCGAGCGCGCCGACATCGCGGTGCAGGGTGCCTCCACGGGACAGCGCAAACGCCTCGCACTCATCCGGGCCCTCCTGCACGAGCCGGAGGTGCTGTTCCTCGACGAACCGACCTCGGGCCTCGACCCGGCGGCAACCCGCGACGTGATCGCGCTCATCGGAGCACTCGCCTCCGAGCACGGTCGGACCATCGTGTTGTGCACCCACTTCCTGGGCGAGGCGGGTCGTCTCGCCGACCGGGTGGCGGTGCTGCACCGGGGACGGCTGCAGGTCGCGGGCCGCCCGGCGGAGATCGCGGCACAGATGTGGACAGGACTTCCCGTGGAGGTCGATCTCGGGGGCCCAGCACCGGAGGCGGTCGTGGAGGCCGCACGCTCCGCGGCCGGTGTCCGAACGGCCGACGCGACGCCTGCGGGCATCCACGTGGAGGTCGGCGGTCGCGACCATCTTCCCGATGTCGTGTCCGCACTCGTGGGCGCCGGGGCCGCGGTCTTCGCCGTCACCCCCCGCCCCCCGACCCTGGAGGACATCTACTTCGAGATCGAGGCCCGTATCGCGGCTGAGGAGGGGCGACCCGTGGGAGCGACATCGTGACCGCTCCGGCGACCCGACCCTCGGCGCCCACCCGCCCCACGGGACGGAACTGGGGCGCCATCGCCGCGATCATCAAGAAGGACCTCACCGCGGTCCGCCGGTCCAAGGCGGTGATGATCCCCATGCTCGCCGTGCCGGTCCTGCTCCTCGTGATCCTGCCGCTGCTGATCGGGCTGGCCGCCCGGGCCCAAACGGGAGACATGAGCAGCTTCCTGGCGTCGATCCCCGACGGCTTGTCCGAACCGATCCTGGCGCTCCCCGCCGAGGAGCAGCTGATCGTGCTGGTGAACGGCTACCTGCTCGCCCCTCTGTTCCTCATCGTCCCGCTGATGGTGTCGGCGGTCCTCGCGGCCGACGCGTTCGCCGGCGAAAAGGAACGGCGGACGATGGAGACGCTGCTGCACCTGCCGATCGAGAACCGCGACCTGTTCATCGCCAAGCTTCTCGGGGCCTTCCTCCCGGCGGTCGCGGTCTCGTGGGTCGGATTCCTCTGCTTCTGTGTCGTGGCCAACACCGTGGCGTGGCCGGTCATGGGGCGCATCTTCGTCCCCAACTCGTTGTGGCTCGTCATGATCCTGTGGGTCGCGCCGGCGGTGGCCACCCTCGGGCTCGGGGTGATGGTCCGGGTCTCGGTGCGAGCCCGGTCGACCCAGGAGGCCAACCAGCTCGGCGGCGCCGTGGTGCTCCCACTGATCTTTCTCGCCGTGGGTCAATCGACCGGCCTGCTGTTGCTCGATCTCCCCGTCGCACTCGCCATCGGGGCGGTGATCTGGGTCCTGGCGCTGGCGCTCACCATCCGGGGAGCACGCCGGTTCACCCGGGACCAGCTCGCCACCCGCATCTAACGCTCGCACCCCGCGCCAACGATCGCCCTGCCGCAGGCAGCTATCGAGCGAGGAAGAAGATCTGGAGCACCGCGGCACCGAAGAGGGCCAGGAGCAAGATCGCGAGGGTGATGACGGTGCCCGGCCTCATGACTGTCGAGCCCGGAGGGTGACCGCTTGATAGAAGCCGCCGTCGGGGTCACGGCGCGGTTCGTCGCCCGAACCGCTGAGATGCACACCGTCGCCTTCCGCCAACCCGAGCTCCTCGGCGGCGGATGCCTGGTCCATCACGATGGCGACGAGGCCGTAGGAGTCGATGACGAGACCGACCTCCCCGGTGCCGAGCTCGGCGAACGACTGAACCCGCGTGGCATGGCGGGTGCGGCCCTCGACCTCGACCACGACGGTGTCGCCCATCGAGGCGATCTCGTCGGGGTCGACGTTGAGTTGGGCGTTGCCGTAGACGTCCACCCAGAGGACCTCGGCGGACAACACCTCGCCGTCGAGCTGGGTGACCGGGACGATGCTCGGGCGGAGCCCAGCCGGGTCGATCTCGGTGCCGAGCTCCTCGAGGGGAACCCCGGCGCACAGGTGGGCGGCGACGGGGGCGAACACGTCGCGGCCGTCGAAGGTCGGGCCCGGGGCAGCGAGGTGGAAGGCGGAGTTGGTGAGCTCGAAGGCTCGACTGGCGCCGCCCACCATGGCGACGGCAGGAGCGAGCAGCCCGTTGTCGGGCCCGAGGAGCACCGATGCGCCGTCGCCCACGTCGACCGCGATCGCCCGACGGTCGGTGCCGACTCCGGGGTCGACGACCGCGACGACCACACCGGGGGCGAGGTACTGGGCCGACCGGGCGAGGGTCAGCGCCCCGGCGCGCACGTCGTGGGCCGGGACCTGGTGGGTGACGTCGATGACCCGAACCGCCGGGCTGATCGACCGGATGACCGAGTGGACGACCCCGACGAACTCGTCGACGGTGCCGTAGTCGGACAGGAAGGAAACGGTGTCGTAGCGCAGGTCCATCGCGGGGGTGACGCTATCGCCTGGACACCCCCGCGCGGACATCGGAGCCGGCCCTGGGGCGACCGCCGGGCGAGTGGAGCTTCCCGCTCAGGTCGCGGGACGTCCCAGCTCGCTGGCCCGGTCGCGGGCAGCGATCACTGCGTCGAGGATGGCCGAGCGGACTCCGGCCGCCTCGAGCGCCCGCAGACCGGCGGCGGTGGTGCCGCCCGGGGAGGTGACCGCAGCCCTCAGCGCCTCGGGACCATCGTCGGAGCGGTCGAGGAGGGTGGCGGATCCGAGGAGTGTCTGGTGAGCGAGCGTGGCGGCGGTGTCGCGGGGCAAGCCGGCGAGGACCCCGGCCTCGGTGAGCGCCTCGGCGACGAGGAAGACATAGGCGGGCCCGGAGCCGGACAGCCCCGTCACGGCGTCGAGCTGGGCTTCGGCGACGCGCACCACGATGCCCACCGCGCCGAGGATCTCCTCGGCCCAGACCTGGTCGGCCTCCTCGGCGGTGGACCCCGCGGCGATCGCCGACGCCCCGGCACCGACGAGGGCCGGGGTGTTGGGCATCGATCGGACGACGGCGACGTCGGGTCCCGCGGCGTCCTCCAGGGTGGCGATGGTGACCCCCGCGGCGATGGACAGCACCCGTGAGGCGCCCCCGTCGACCGCGGAACGGACCGCCCCAGGAACGTCGGCGGGCTTGACTGCGACGACCGCTCCCGACGCGGGTACGGGATCGGCCGACACCTCGACACCGGGATGGGCCTCGGCGAGCTCGGCTCGGCGAGGAGCGAGAGCCTCGACGACGGCCAGGTCGGCAGGGGCGCGACCGGCGGCGATGAGCCCTCCGAGGAGGGCTTCGCCCATACGGCCGCCGCCGATGATCACGAGGTCTGCCATGGCGCGACCCTAACCCGCGGGGGCGTTTGCCGGTGCGGGACGAGGGGCGTCGGGGAGGCGGATCAGGAGGCCGGCGACGACCACCGCACCGGCGACGACCGCTCCGAGGGCAAAGGTCGAACTGGTGCCGACCATCGCCACCGCCGCGCCTGCGAGGAGCGGACCGACGGACTGGCCGAGGCGCACCGCGCTGACTTGGAGCGACAGCACTGCACCCCTCCCCGAGTCGGGAGCCGACGACGCGACGACGTCGGTGACGGTCGGCAGGACCATGCCCTCCCCCAGACCGAACGCCACTCCGGCGATGACGACGAGGATCAAGGTGGGCGCCCACCCGAGGAGGGGATAGGCGAGGACGAAGATCCCGAAGGACCCGAGGATGATCGCCCGGGCCGAGACCCGCGCCCGGAGCCGTCCGAGGATCAGGGCCCCGAAGGTGGCACCGATCGCGGGGGTGGCGAGGATCAGACCTCGCTCGGTGGCGCTGAGGGCGAAGACCTGTTCGAGGTGGAGGGGCAGCACCGTGAGCAGGAGTCCGAACACGAGGACGAACATGACGAAGGCGAGGCCGAGAGGGACGAGGACCCTCACCGAGCGGGCCACGGTGGCCGCGGCCCGGATCTGCCCCCCGACGGTGAGAGAGCGGTCGGTGGGCCCGTGGTCGAGTCGGATGGTGACGACGACCGCAGTGAGAAGAGCGAGGGAGTAGGGGGCGAAGGTCCAGCGCCACCCGCCGAGGTCGGTGAGCACGCCACCGACGGCGGGGAGGATGGCCAGAGACACGGTGAGGACCGCCGAGTTGTAACCGAAGTAGCGGGCGCGCTGGAGGCCGGTCCAGGTGTCGCTGATGAGCACGTTGGCGAGGTTGATGAGACCGGCTGAACCGAACCCTTGGCCGAACCGTGCCGCGAGCAGCCAACCGAAGGTGGGGGCGAAGGCGGCGAGGAGGCCACAGAGTCCGAACACCACGAGACACGGCACGAGCACGCGGCGGCGACCGAAGCGATCGGCGAGGAGCCCGATCAGCGGCGCCACGGCGATGCCGGGGATGGCGGCCGAGGCGACGAGGATGCCGGCGGCTCCGTCGTCGCGCCCGAAGTCGGCGAGGATGTCGGGGATGGCGGGGTAGACGATCGTGTTGGCCAGGATCCCGGTGACGGTGATCGTGGCGATGAGCGGGAGGCTGGCAACGCCCCGGCCCCGAACGCGAGCACCCCGAGGACCGCGACCCCGGACGTGTCGGCCCGGGGGGCCAGGTCGGTTCATCCGCACTTCCCCGATCGGATGGGCCGCCCCGGCTCCCCGGGCACGCAGATCACGATAGCGTGATACTGCATGAAATGCAATGAAATGTTCCTACTGATCGAACCGGCTGGCGAAACCGATCCGCAGCGCCGGGCGAAAGCACTGCTCGACGGTGGCGTAGAGGAGGCCGAGGATGTGGTCGAGCGCCGGTGCGTCGACGGTGTGCACGGGGATCGCGCCCTTGAGGAACACCGCCTCTTCGATCCCGATGCAGAACGCGGCCCCGATGATCCTCTGGTTGCGGATGAGGAGATGCTCATAGAGCGCCCCGTGGTTCTCCTCGGGGGCGGGCATCACGTAGGTCTCGTAGTGGAGCATCCGCTGGCGCAGGGTGAGCCAGATGGTGAATACGTCCTTTTCCTCGCCCCGCACCCGCACATACCAGCGCTGCTCGCCCGGTTCGCCCCTCTCCACCGCCTCCACCACGGGGTTGGAGGCAAGCTCGGCCGCGGCCCAGGCCTCGATGGTGGCGGTCGCCGTGGCCAGCTCCTCGGGGCTCGGCGGGCGGTCGTCGTCGGGGATCAGCTCGGACATGGCCGGACCATACCCTCGTCGCGGACCGGATCGGCGGGTCAGACCGCGCAGTCGAGGGGGACCCGGGTGGCGAGGTCGGTGTAGATCCGGCGCAGACGCCCGGCGGTGGTCGACCAGGTGTAGCGGCGGGCGTCCTCGGCACCGGCCCGAGCCATCCCGGCGGCAAGATCGGGATCGGCGAGCAGGCGACGGGCGTGAGCGGCGTAGGCCTCGGGATCGCGGGACTCGACGAGGAACCCGGTCCGGTCGTGGTGCACCAGGGTGCGCAAACCGCCGACGTCGGCGGCGATCACCGGGGTGCCACAGGCGGCCGACTCGAGGGCGACGAGGCCGAAGGACTCCGACCGGCTCGGGACCACGGTCATGTCCGCCGCCCGGTAGTAGGTCGACAGCAGGTGATGAGGCTGGGGGTCGACGAAGCGCACCCGGTCGGCGACACCGAGACTCGCGGCGAGGGCTTGGACCCGCTCCATCTCCACGTGACCTTCGGGCCCGCTCGGGCCTCCGACGGCGACGAGCACGGCGGTGGGATCCTCGAGGGCGGCGAGGGCACCGACAGCGACGTCGAGGCCCTTCAGCGGCTGCACTCGTCCGACGAACAGCAGCACCGGGTGGTCGCCGAGACCGAGCGCCGCCCGGGCGCCCCGCCGGTCACCGGGCGAGAAGAAGGCGTGGTCGACGCCCGGGGGAACGACCTCGATCCGGGACGGGTCGGCTCCGTAGAGGTCGCGGAGCTGGTCGGCCTCGGTCGGGCTGTTGGCGAGGATCGTGTCGGAGCAACCGATCACCGCCGTCTCGGCCTCGACCCGACGCTGGGGCTCGACGTCGCCGGTGTCGGCCTTGACGCGGGCGAGGGTGTGGAAGGTGGCGACGAGAGGCAGGCCGAGGGTGTGCTTCACCGTGTGGGCGGCCACGCCCGACAACCAGTAGTTGGCGTGCAGGGCGTCGACGGGTTCGGACTTGAGCAAGTGCTCGGTGACCCCGTCGGCGAACGCGTCGACGACCTCGGGAAGGGCTTCCTTGGGCAGGTCAGGGTCTCCGGCGTCGACGTGCACGACCGAGAAACCGGGCTCGACGTCGACCACCGGAGCGAGCTCGTCGGACCACCGTCGGACATAGACGCGGCACGAGACGCCCGCCTGGGCGAGCGAGGAGGCCAGCTCGCGGACATAGACGTTCATCCCCCCCGAGTCGCCGACGCCGGGCTGCGCGAGTGGCGAGGTGTGGAGGGACAGCATGGCGAGATGGCGCACGGTCGGTCTCAACGCTCGTCGGGCCCGGAAGATTCCCCGAGAGCAGCCGGAACCTCGACCGAGGGGAGCGTCGCCCCGTTTGCCGCTCGGAAGGATTCGTAGATGTGGACGAGAGTTTGACGCTGGTCGTCGGTCAAGGCGGGGTCCGAGGCGATCGCGAGGAGGACGTCGGCCCCTGTGGTGTCGCCCCGCTCGTCGAGGATCCCGGCGCGCACGAAAAGGGTCTCGGCGGAGATCTCGAGCGCATGGGCGATCTGTTGGAGGATCTCCGCGGACGGCCGCCGCAAGCCCCGCTCGATCTGGCTCAGGTAGGGGTTGGACACCCCGGCGCGGTCGGCGAGCTTGCGCACCGACATCTGACCCTTCTGGCGCTGCTCTCGGATGAACTCCCCGAGCTCGCGCCACCGTTGCTCGAGCGCGTCGGTCACGTTCTCAGCCTAGAGGCCGGTCGCAGGAGTGCTCGCGACGCGAGCACCCGCTCACTGCAGGAGCGCGTCGACGCTGGCCTCGCCCGACCGGTAGCGGCGGGTGACATCGGCCTGGAGCGTGTCGATGTGGGCGTGGAGCTGACGACGGACCGAGGAGACCTCGTGTTCGAGCTCCTCCAGACGGTCGACCAGGCCCCGCAGCTCGTCGTCGGCGAGGTCGATCAGCTCACCGAGCTGGCGGGGGCTGATGATCTCGTCGACGAGAGCAACGAGATCATCGTCGATGTCGGGGAGCTTCAGGTCCCGTGGGGCCTGACCGAGCCCGGGGCCCCGGGTGTGCTCGGCGAGGATCTCGGGCAGCCGAGCGAGGAGATCGTCGGTGCTCGCCGGTGGCTCTCCTGCCTGGCGCCGGCCGAGCTCGACCCCGAGGAGGTCGAGGCGCACCTGGATGATCCGACGGAGGTAGGAGACCGATTCCTCGCGCTGCTGGCACGCGGCACGACGGAGACGCACCTCGGCGAGATCCACCTCGGTGAGACCCTCGGCATAGCCGGGGTCGAGCAGGCGATCGAGTTCGGGATGCATGCCGTCCTCCTCGGCGCCCGGACATCGCCGGGGTGAATCCGAGGCTAGTTCCCCACCGACGTCGGGGGGCGACGAGGGAGGCCGCCGGGTTCTCAGACCCCAACGCCGAGGCCGCTGTGGAGCAACACCAGCCACACGGGACCGACCAGGACATAGGAGTCGAGGCGTCGCAGAGCGGGTGCGGGCGCGCCGGCTCGGGGCAGGATCGCCGAGGCGACGACCTGGCCGAGAGGGGCGAGCACGGCGACGAGCATGGCGTAGAACCACAGTCCGGCCGCGTCGAAGGGTGGCGGCTGGAACACGACGAACGCCGCGGTGACCGCCACGACCGTCAGGATCCCCGAGGCAGGACCTTCCACCCGGTTGGAAGCACCGGAGCCGATCAGGTAGTCGCCAGTCTCATAGGCCGAGCAGAGGACGAGGACGACGATCGCCGCGCCGATGTCGAATCGGTAGAGGGCGACGATCGATGCGGCGGCGAGCCCCACGAACACCGAGGCTCGGACGGTGGCGGCCGCGTCGACGACCGGGTCGGTGCGTCGGGGGCGACGGGCGCTCGCGGCGATGACCGCCACGAAGGTGCCGACGACCACCGCCAGTCCGGTGAGGGCGAGCCCTCCGAGGGCGGCGAGGGGGATGGCCGCCGCGACGCCGGCGGCCACCGCCCGGGTCGGACGCCGCCAGCGGGCACGGAGGGTCTGGGAGGTCTGGGCGGCCGCGAGGGCGGCGATTCCGGCCACGAGGACAGAGACCGCGACGACTCCCACGGCCAGGGCCACGAGCGCGGCGAGGAACCAGAGGATCCCGAGACGGACGCGCGGCCCGTCGATGTCATAGACGATCCCGAAACGGGAGGTCTCGAGGTTGGCCAGGCGGTAGGCCTCGCCCCGAAGTCGGCGGGTGCCTCCGTCGGTTCCGGTGGCGGCGCTGCCCTCGGGGCCCGGCGTCGACGGCTTCTTGGCGGGGCTTTTCTTGCTCGGTGCCTTCTTGGCCGGGGCCTTCTTCGCCGGTGCCTTCTTCGCCGGGGCCTTCTTGGCCGGCGCTCGGGGGGTCGGCTCCTTGCGGGGGCTCACGCTCCCCCCGACACCGGAGGCAGGACCGCCACCTCGTCGCCGTCGCCCACCACGGTGCCCGGGGGTGCCTCCTCGCCGTTGACCCACACCTTGGCGTGATCGAGGATCTGGCTGAAGTGGTCACCGAAACGGCGACGCGCCTCGTCGAGGACAGCGTCGACGGTGGGACCGGGTAGCTCGACCCGGTCGGTCCCGGCCGCCTCCCGGGCAGACGCGAACAAGCGGAGAGTCGCCACGCTCGAAGTGTAGGTGCGTCGGGATCGCCGCCGAGGGACGCCCTCGGGGCCCGCCGAGGCCGCGTTCAGGGCTCGGGAAGGTCCTCGACGAGGAGGTCGAGCAGGAGGTTGTCGCCCCAGTTGCCGTCGGCCCGCCGTTCGTAGCGTCGCATGACGCCCACCTTGCGGAAGCCGATGCCGGTGTAGACCTCGATCGCCCGCTCGTTGCCCACGGGTGGGTCGATGATGATCCGGTGATGACCCCGGGCCTCCACGAGGTGCCGGGCCAGGGTGATGATGGCGTCGCGTCCGAGGCCGCGGCCGTGGTGGTCGGGGTCGATGAAGAGGTCGAGACCGGCGTGGCGGTAGTCGGGGTCGTCCTGCTCGTAGTACTGGATGAAGCCGACGAGGGTGCCCGCACCGGGTCCGTCGAGCGGCTCGACGGCATAGGAGCCGCCGTCGCCGTCAGAGACCAGTTCGTCGACGACGCGGTCGCGGTCGTACCCCTCCCACCACCGGGCGACCTCGGGGTGAGCGAGAATGCGCACCAGGTCGTCGACGTCGGAGTCGGTGACGGGGCGGAGGCGCACCGATCGGCCTTGCAGCATGGCGCTCATCGGACCAGTGTCGCCGATGAGGACGGGCCCCGTATACCGTCGGCGCCCATGACCGAGTTCCTCCTCGTCCGTCACGGCCAGTCGACCTACAACGCCGAGGGACGGTGGCAGGGGCAGGCCGACGCTCCGTTGTCGCACCTCGGTCGGCTGCAGGCCGAACACGCCGCTCGATCGGTCGGGTCGGTCGACCTGATCGTGGCGTCGGACCTGCAACGGGCCCGCGACACGGCGGGGATCATCGCCGAGGCGGTGGGAGTGGGTCCGGTGGTGGTCGAACCGGACCTGAAGGAACGCAGCGCCGGCGAGTGGTCCGGGCTCACCCGGGCGGAGATCGAGGAGGCCTGGCCCGGATACCTCGATGCCGGCGACCGACCCCCGGGGTGGGAGCCCCAGGACCAGTTGATGGACCGGGCCTTCGGCGCTCTCCACCGGCTGCACGAGCGACACGAGGGCGCGGAGATCCTCGTGGTGACCCACGGCGGGGTGGTCTACGCGATCGAAGAGCACCACGGGGAGCCGTGGGCGCGGATCGGCAACCTCGAGGCCCGACGCCTCACTCTCGACGCGGCCGGGAGTCGCCTCGGCGAGCGGGTCGAGCTCATCGACCACGACGAGATCACGGTGCCCGACCAGCTCTGAGCGACACATCCGGACCTGACCTTCTACCATCGGCCGCACGCAGTAGAGGGAGAGGGACCCATGGCCGACCTGCTCGCGCTCTCGGCACGGATCATCGACGAGGGCACCACCGACGAGCCGGTCAACCGGGTGACCCAGGAGCTGTCCGAGGTCGCCGACGGGATCTCGCTCGTGGAGTCGTTCTCCCACGTCGTCACCCTGGCCACCGATGACGGGCTCGTGTGCTTCGACACCAGCGGGGCCCGTACCGGTGCCGCGGTGGTCGACGCGATCCGGCGCTGGTCGACCGAGCCGTTCCGGGCACTCGTGTACACCCACGGGCACGTCGACCACGTCGGCGGAAGTGGCGCCTTCCTCGCCGACACCGACCGTCGAGGCTCCGGCCGCCCGTCGGTCGTAGGCCACGAGGCGCTGCTCGACCGACTCGACCGCTACGAGCTGACCAACGGGTACAACGTGACGATCAACGCCCGTCAGTTCGGGGGCGCACGGGGTGGCGTGGGACTCGGCCTCGACCGGGGGGCGAGGTTCCTGCCCGACGACGCGGCGCGGCCCGACGTGACGGTCGACGACCACCACCGGCTCGAGGTGGGTGACACGACCGTCGAGCTCCATCACGCCAAGGGCGAGACCGATGACCACCTCTGGGCCTGGCTCCCCGAGCACCGGGCGATCTGTTCGGGCGACTTCCTGATCTGGAACTTCCCCAACGCGGGGAACCCCCAGAAGGTGCAGCGGTTCCCGCTCGAGTGGGCCGAGGCTCTTCGCGACATGATCGCAGCCGGGCCGGAGTTGTTGCTCCCGGCGCACGGACTGCCCATCGCCGGTCAGGAGCGGATCGCCGGTGTGCTCGACGATGTCGCCACGGCGCTGGAGCGACTCGTCGCCGACACCCTCTGGTTGATGAACGAGGGGGCGCCCCTCGACCAGATCATCAACACCGTGCAGGTCGATCCGGACCTGCTGGCCAAGCCCTACCTTCGTCCGCTCTACGACGAGCCGGAATTCGTGGTCCGCAACATCTGGCGCCTCTACGGCGGCTGGTACGACGGAAACCCCTCACGCCTCAAGCCCGCACCCGAGGCCGTGTTCGCATCGGAGGTGGCCGCGTTGGCGGGCGGGGTCGACGTGCTCGTCGAGCGGGCGCGGAGGCTGTCGGCCGAGGGTGACCACCGGCTGGCGTGCCAGGTCATCGAGCTGGCGACCCAGGCCGCACCGGAGGACCGGGAGGCCCACGGGGCCCGGGCGGAGATCTACGACACACGTCGGCGGACCGAGTCGTCGCTCATGTCGAAGGGGATATACGGCTGGGCCGCGCGCCAGTCCCGGGAGGCCCTGGGCGACGAGTGAGCCCGCCAGCGGCCATCATCGAGACACGATGACCACGTCGCTCCCCCCGACCGCCTCCCTCGCCGACCACCTACCCACCCCGGGATCGGGCGCCGATCCGGACACGCTGCTCGATGCGTTCACCGGCTGGGTGGGCGCTCGCGGCATGTCGTTGTACCCGGCGCAGGAGGAGGCGATCCTCGAGATCTACGCAGGGGCCAACGTCGTGCTCGCCACCCCCACCGGGTCGGGGAAGTCGATGGTGGCCTTGGCCGCCCACGCCGCCGCGCTGGCCGACGGGCGTCGCACCTTCTACACCGCTCCGATCAAGGCGCTGGTGTCGGAGAAGTTCTTCGACCTGTGCCGCGAGCTCGGGCGGGAGAACGTGGGGATGATGACCGGCGACGCCGCGGTCAACGCCGACGCCCCGATCATCTGCTGCACCGCGGAGATCCTCGCCAACCTGGCGTTGCGCCAAGGCGAGACGGCCGACGTCGGCCAGGTGGTGATGGACGAGTTCCACTTCTATGCCGAGCCCGACCGGGGGTGGGCGTGGCAGGTGCCGCTGCTCACGCTCCCCCAAGCCCAGTTCGTGCTCATGTCGGCCACGTTGGGCGACACCCGACGGTTCCAGCGCGAGCTCGACGAGCGCACGGGACGTCCGACCGTCGAGGTGGCCAACGCCGAGCGGCCGGTTCCGTTGCACTACGAGTACAAGCGCACCGCCATGCACGACCTGGTCGACGAGATTCTCGAGCGGGAGCTGGCACCGGTCTATGTCGTTCACTTCACCCAGGCGTCCGCGGTCGAACGGGCCCAGGCGCTCACCAGCATCAACGTGTGTAGTCGTGAGGAGAAGGACGCCATCGCCGAGATGATCGGCGGATTCCGATTCGGGCCGGGGTTCGGCAAGTCGCTCAACCGGTTCGTGCGGCACGGCATCGGCGTGCACCACGCGGGGATGCTGCCGAAGTACCGACGGCTGGTCGAACGGTTGGCCCAGGAGGGCTTGCTGAAGGTGATCTGTGGCACCGACACGCTCGGGGTCGGCATCAACGTGCCGATCCGCACGGTGCTGTTCACCCAGCTGTGCAAGTACGACGGCGTGTCGTCACGGTTGCTGACCGCTCGCGAGTTCCACCAGATCGCGGGCCGGGCCGGGCGGGCCGGGTACGACACGTCGGGCACGGTTCTGGTGCAGGCACCCGACCACGTGATCGAGAACGACAAGGCTCTCGCCAAGGCGGGCGAGGACAAGAAGAAGCAGCGCAAGGTGGTCCGCAAGAAGCCGCCCGAGCGGGGCTATGTGCCGTGGAACGAGGAGATCTTCGATCGGTTGATCGGGGCCCCGCCCGAGATGCTCACCTCCAGCTTCCGGGTCACCCACTCGATGTTGCTCAATGTGCTGGACCGGCCGGGCGACGGGTGTGGCGCTATGCGGGGGCTACTGATCGAGAACCACGATGCGCGACCGGCTCAGCGCCAACACATTCGCCGGGCGATCTCGATGTACCGCTCGCTGGTCGGCTCCGGGGTGGTCGAGACCCTCGACGAGCCCGACGAGGACGGCCGCCTCGTGCGGGTCACCGTCGAGCTCCAGGAGGACTTCGCCCTCAACCAGCCGCTTTCGCCGTTCGTGTTGGAGGCGATCACCCAGCTCGACGTCGGGTCCGATACCTACGCGCTCGACGTGTTGTCGCTGGTCGAGTCGGTGCTCGAGAACCCCGGGGTGATCCTGGCGGCGCAGCTCGACAAGCTGCGGGGAGAGCTGGTGTCCCGCCTCAAGTCCGAGGGGGTCGAGTACGACCAGCGGATGGAGGAGCTCGACAAGCTCGAGTACCCCAAGCCCCTGCGGGAGTTCACCTACGACCTCTTCAACGCGTACTCCACACAGCACCCGTGGGTGGCCGACCACAACATCAGCCCCAAGTCGATCGCCCGCGAGCTGTTCGAGCGGGCGATGACGTTCCACGACTACATCGCCCACTACGGGCTCGCCCGGTCGGAGGGCTTGTTGCTGCGGTACCTGACCGATGCCTACAAGGGGATGATCCAGAACGTTCCCGAGGACGCCAAGACCGACGAGGTGTTCGACCTGACCGAGTGGCTGGGCGAGACGGTCCGCCAGGTCGACTCGAGTCTGCTCGACGAGTGGGAGGCGTTGCAGCATCCCGACGAGGCCGTGGAGGCGGCCGAGGCGTTCGGACCACCGCCGACCGAGCAGGTCGGGGCTGCCCACCGGGGGGTGACGGCCAACGAGCGGGCGTTCACAGTGATGGTGCGCAACGAGGCGTTCCGGTGGGTCGAGTTGTTGTCCCGCCGGGCCTACGGGGCGCTGGTCGAACGGGACGCCTCGGACGAGTGGCGGCTCGAGTCGGTGGCCGAGGCGATGGCTCCGTACTGGGCCGCGCACGACTCGATCGGTATCGGGGCCGAGGCTCGGGGTGCGTGGCGGTTCCACGTCCATGCGACAACGGGGGCGTGGGAGGTGCGCCAGGTGCTCGAGGACCCAGCCGGCGATGGCGACTGGGCCGTGCTCGCCCGGGTCGATCTCGAGTCGAGCGACGAGGAAGGCGTGCCCGTCATGTCCCTCGTCGCTGTCGAACAGCTCGGCTGAGCAGCTCTCACCCGATCATCGGAGAAGCTCGGTGCGGCACGGAGGCCGGGGGCGCCGGCAAGCTTCGTGTCGGCGGTGAGGAGGGAGATGTCGAACGTCTCCGCCAGCATGCGAAACGGCTCCACGCGCGGCAGGGGCTGACAGTGTCAAGACGAGGGCGTAGGATCGACTCGATGGCCACGGAACAGGCGACGGGAACGACCGCGGTCGACTTCGAGGAATACCGCAACGAGCTGACCGGCTACTGCTACCGGATGCTCGGCGCGATCTCCGAGGCCGAGGACGCGGTGCAGGAGACGATGGTCCGGGCGTGGAAGGCCTACGACCGGTTCGAGGGGCGTTCCTCGGTGCGGTCGTGGCTGTACCGGATCGCTCACAACGTGTGCATGGATGCGCTCAACGGTCGCAACCGCCGGGCCCGGCCCACCGACATGACCCCGGTCGGGCGTGCCGACGGCGGGGTTCCGCCACCGCTGTCCGACGACGTGTGGCTCCAACCGGCGCCCGACGGTCGGGTGCTGCGGAGTGAGTCCGACCCGGGTGAGTTGGCAGCCGAGCGCGAGTCGATCCGCCTGGCGTTCGTCGCCGCCCTCCAGCACCTCCCGGCTCGCCAGCGGGCGGTGCTGATCCTGCGCGAGGTGCTGCGCTGGCACGCCGACGAGGTGGCCGAGCTGCTCGATACGTCGGTCGCGTCGGTCAACAGCGCGCTGCAGCGGGCCCGGGCGACCCTCGCGTCGGCGGACCTGAGCGCCACCGAGTTCCCGAACACCGATCCGTTCGATCCCGCCGACGACGCGCAGCGCGAATTGCTCGACCGCTACCTCGACGCCTTCGAGCGCTACGACATGGAAACCCTCGTCACCCTGCTCCACGACGAGGTGGTGCAGTCCATGCCCCCGTTCGACCTCTGGCTGCGGGGGGCGAGCGAGGTCACCGCGTGGATGCTCGGTCCGGGGGCCGCGTGCGAGGGGTCGAGGATGGTGCGAGCGCCGGCGGCCAACGGGATGCCGGCGTTCGGCCAGTACAAGCCGCCGACGGCACCGGGCGAGCCCTACCGCCCGTGGTCGCTCAATGTGGTCGAGATCTCAGGGGGCGAGATCGTCGAGCTCCACTTCTTCCTCGACACCGACACCCTGTTCCCCCTCTTCGGGTTGCCTCCCCACCTCGACCCCTGAGCGGGGCTTCACCTCGATCACGTCGGCGAGCCCAGCCAGGTCCATGATGTCGACGAGCGACGGGCAGGCGTCGAAGAGCTCGACCTGTGCCCCCATCCGCCGGGCCACCAATGCCAGGCGGGCGACCGCGTCGAGGGTGGTCGCGTCCGGTTCGCTGATGGCGCCGACGTCACAACGAACGACCTGAACGGCGGTGAACGCCAGCACGTCGGCGGCGTCGGCGCACAGCGCGGGTATCTCCTCGCTCGAACCAGGGGTCCGGAAGGTGACGGTGAGCATGTGGGCGGGCGGGGACGTCACGTAGGTTCCGACCCCAGCACCGCCCCGAACTGATCGGGGCGTTCCGGGTCAGAACCCGAGGTCGCCCTCGGGGTCCGGCATCTGGCCTGCGGCGAGCCGGTCGAGCAGGTCGGCGAGATCCCTCGGTCCGGTGTTCACCTGGCTCGCCCGCAACTCGTCAGCCGACCACCAGCGCATGTCGCGGATCCCTTCTTCCCGGCAGGCGGCGAGCACGTCGGGTGCGACCTCGAAGTGCGGGGCGCGGCAGAGGTACCACCGCTCGTACTGGGTGAGCCACCAGCCGTTGGCGTATGAGGTGCCGCCCCGTCGGCCGATCGGGGGGCCCATCTCGAGGTCGTCACGGCCGAGCTCCTCGTGCAGCTCGCGACGGCCGGCCGCATGGTCGTCCTCGCCGGATTCGATGCCGCCACCGGGGCGGAACCCACCAGGTGCGTCCGGTGGCGTCGTCGCCGAACTGGGCCAGCAGGGTCCGGTTCGACTCGTCCACCACGAGCACCCGC
>SKKL01000254.1 GCA_007121465.1 Acidimicrobiales bacterium
CCGGCTCGTCGGCATCCTCCACGGCTGCCTCCGACACGGCACGCTCTACGACGAACACACCGCCTGGGCACACCGCACCCAACTCGCCGCTTGACGAGATAGGCCCCTGGGATGTCTAGGGTGCCGCCATGGCGACGACCAAGGTCCTCCGTGCCGGCCACTACTTCCTGGCGACCCAGGGTTTGGCCATGATCCGCGACTTCCTCGACGACCCCGAGACCCTGGGGGCCCGAGCCGACGAGATCGCCGAGATCGTCGCCGGGATGGCCGAGTTCCCCCACTCCCTCGAGGTGCCGATCAGCCGCTACGAGGTCGAGGACGGCTACACGCGGTGGGCGCCGGTCTATGACGGCCCCAACCCGGCGATCGATGCCGAGGGCCCGATCATGTCCGGATTGTTCGCCGCGCTCGGGGACCGGATCGGGGTGGCACTCGACGCGGCATGCGGCACCGCTCGCCACGCCGCGACCCTGGCCGAGCGGGGTTGGGAGGTCATCGGGGTCGACCGCACCCCGGCGATGCTCGATGTCGCCCGCTCGAACGTCGTCGCCGACTTCCGCCACGGCGAGCTCGAGTCGCTACCGGTCGACGACACCAGCGTCGACCTCGTCGTGTGCAGCCTGGCGCTGACCCACGTCGACGACCTCTCCTCCGTCTTCGCTGAGTTCTCCCGGGTGCTCCGACCGGGCGGCACGCTCATCACGAGCGACATGCATCCCTCGGTCACCACCCGCGGCGGCATGGCGGCGTTCCCGGTCGACGACCCAGACGGGCCCCCGATCGCGGTGCACTACGTGCCCAACCTGACCCATCACGTGAGCGACTACATCGCCGCCATCTTGGGCGCAGGCCTCCAGGTCACCGTTTGCCTCGAACCGACGATCACCGACCGGGCGATCGAGAGCTTTCCGTCCTTCGCCCTGTATCCCGAGGCCACCCGACGCGCGTACGAGGACCTCCCCTACCTGCTCATCTGGCAGGCGGAGAAGCCCTCGTAGCGGCGTTGCCTCGCCGGTGTCAGCTGTCGTGCTGGCGTTGAAGGGTGGGGCTGCCGGCGGACTCGTCCTCGAACCGCTCCTCGGCTTCCTCGACGTCGCCGTCGGTCTCCTCGAGCAGTTCGTCCACCAACTCTTCGTCCTGATCGACCGCCTGACCCATCGACTTGTCCTGGTACCCGGGCTCGGCATACTTGGCATCGGGATCGGTGCCCGTGGGGGTGTCGTGTCCGGCCTCGGTGTCGTCGCGGCTCATGCCTTCTCCTCGGTACTGCTCGTGGTGGGTGCCCGCGTCCTGGACACCTACCCGAGTCGGCGGCTCTCACACGTCCTCGCGTCAATTGGCTGGCCGCCGGTCCGCCTGGACCGCAGACTCCCCGGATGGCTCCCGTCCCACCCACTCCCATCGTCACCGAGCGCCTCGTGCTGCGACCCTGGATCGTCGAGGATGCCGACGGGCTGACCGCGGCCATCACCGCCAGCGTCGACCACCTGCGGCCCTGGATGCCCTGGGCGGGGGCCGAACCTCTGGGCCGGACCGAACGCGTCGAGATCATCCAACGGTTCCGTGCGGGCTGGGAGGCCGCCGAGGACTTCGTCATCGGCATCTTCCTCGACGGCACGCCCATCGGGGGCACGGGGCTCCATCCCCGCGTCGGGCCTGGTGGGTTCGAGATCGGCTACTGGATCCACGTCGACCACCTCGGCCGTGGCTACGCGACCGAGGCGGTGCGAGCCGTCGTCGATGCGGCGTTCGCCCTGGACGGGATCGACCGGGTGGAGATCCACCACGACGTCGCCAACGTCGCCAGTGGGCGCATACCGGCCCGGCTCGGTTTCACCCGGACCGAGGACCGCCAGAGGGCCCCCACCGCCCCGAACGAGTCCGGCACCGAGTGCATCTGGGTGCTCGAACGAGGATGAGAGGGCGAGCCGATCCGGAGGTCAGTCGACGGTAGGCAGACGCAGGTTCGGCTCGGCGCCGAGGTCGAGCGACGACGGTCCGTCGACACCGAGTCGGTACCAACCACACGCGGCGACCATGGCGGCGTTGTCGGTACACATCGACCGGCTCGGGACATAGGCCTGGTAGCCGTCGTCGACACAGACCGACAGCAGGCGTTCCCGGAGCAAGGAGTTGGCCGCCACTCCCCCGCCGAGGCCGAGGCTCTTGGCCCCCAACTCGTGGGCGGCCCGGCGGGCCTTGGTGACGAGGGTGTCGACCATCGCGGCCTGGAACGACGCGGCGACGTCCTCGGTGGAGGTCTCGGGATGCTTACGCACGTGGTTCACCACCGCGGTCTTGATGCCCGAGAACGAGAAGTCGTAACCGACGTCGATCATCGGCCGCTTGAAGGCCACCGCCTCGGGGTTGCCCTCGAGGGACAACGCATCGATGGCCGGTCCACCCGGGTAGCCGAGGCCGAGGTAGCGGGCGACCTTGTCGAACGCCTCGCCGGCCGCGTCGTCGAGCGTCTCGCCGAGGAGCCGGTAGCGGCCGTGGTCCTCCCAGTGGATGAGCATGGTGTGCCCGCCCGACACCATGAGCACTACCGCCGGGAGCTCGAGGTCAGGCTCTTCGAGGAACGCGGCGTGGAGGTGGGCCTCGAGGTGGTTGACCGCCACGAACGGTATGTCCCACACCAGGGCGAGCGACTTGGCGGTGCTCACCCCGACCAACAGCGCTCCGACGAGCCCGGGGCCGACGGTGGCCGCCACCGCGTCGAGCTCCTCGGGCTCGATACCCGCCGACAGCATCGCCTCGGCGACCACGGGGGTGAGCAACTCGACATGGGCCCGACTGGCGATCTCGGGCACGACCCCACCGAAGCGGGCGTGGAGGTCGACCTGGCTCGATACGACCGAGGAGAGGACCTTGCGGCCGTCGACCACGACCGCAGCGGCGGTCTCGTCACAGCTGGTCTCGATGCCGAGCACCACGGATCCGCTCACCGGCCACCTCCGAGCATCGCTGGTCGAGCGTTGCGAACCTCGTCGATCGGAGGGGGGCCGACCAGTGACGACTCGATGTCATCGAGGCGCTCGCGGTAGGCAGGCGTGTCGACCTGATGGGCCCACATGATCCGTGCGTCCTCCCCGTCCTCGGCGTAGTAACCGGCACGGACGCCGGCGGTGGTGAACCCGAATCGCTCATAGAGACGCTGGGCGGTGTCGTTGGAGGCCCGCACCTCGAGGGTGAACGCTCCGACGCCCCGGTCGAGCGCGGCCCGGACCAGCACGAGCATGAGCCGGGTTCCGATCCCGCGACCCTGGGCGGCAGGGTCGACCGCCACCGTGGTGACGTGACCCTCGCCGGCGACGAGCACCAGCCCGGCGTGGCCGACCACCTCGCGACCAGCGCGGGCGACGATGTAGATGCGGCGGTCCTCGGCCTGGGCCAGCTCACCCTGGTAGAGGCCGAGACTCCACGGGCGGGGATAGACCTGCTGGTCGATGCGCAGCACCGATCGGAGGTGACGCTTCCGCATGGGCACGATCCGCACCGGGGCGACCGCGAATGGGGACGAGGGATCCGGTGACACGCTCATGCGCTGTCCCTGGTCTGCCAGTTGATCTCGGCGTCGGGCGGACGCAGGTAGATCGGTTCGAGCTCCCACGGATTGACCCACTCCTCACGCAAGGCTCGGGCATGGGCGAGTTGGACCAGCGATCGGGCCGACGGGTAGGCGACCTCGCGACTGGCGAGCTCGACCTTGGACAGCCCGGAGAACACGTCGGGATAGCGCAGCGGCCCGTCTCCCACCAGGAGGCACTCCTCGCCGCGAGCGATGATCTCCGACGCGAGGTCGTCGGGCGAGCCGAGCTCGGGGTCGGACAGGCGCTGCAACCCGCCGGGAACCTGCCGGTAGAACGCGAAGTAGAGCTCGCCACGACGAGCGTCGAGCGCCGCCACGATCAGCCGAGGGGAGAACCGGACGGGGAAGGCGACGAGATCGAGGCTGTTCACCCCGATCATCGGGACCCGCAGGGCGTGGGCGAACGCCTTGGCCGACGCGATTCCGACCCGCAGTCCGGTAAAGAGACCCGGCCCGAGGTCGACCGCGACCACGCTGATCTCGGACAGTTCGATCCGGGCCTGGTGGCAGATGAATTCGATGGAGGGGGTGAGCGTCTCTGCGTGGCGTCGGCCGCGTGCGGAGTGGGCCGAGGCCAACACGCCTTCGTGGCCGCCGATCGCGCACCCGACCTGCTGGGTGGAGGTCTCGATACCGAGGATGAGCATCAGTTGGCTCCGGGGGCGTCGGCGAGCCAGGGCTCGAGGGCGGTGGAGAGGGCCCGGCTCCGGGCCGCCCATCGGGGTCCGACCATGCGGAGGGCGATGTGGCGGTCGTCGTCGCCCTCGCCGAGGGTGAGTCGGAGCTCGAGCAGGTCGTTCGGCAGCGCGGGCATGATGGCGTCGCCCCACTCGATGAGGGTCACCGCCCGCTGATCGTCGAGGAGCTCGTCGAGGCCCACGTCGTCGATCTCGGCCATGGCGTCGAACCGGTAGACATCGAGGTGGTGCAGGCGCAGGCGACCCTCGTACTGGCGGGCGAGGGTGAAGGTCGGGCTGGTGATGCGGTCGGTGATCCCGAGGCCGCGACCGAATCCCTGGGCGAAGCACGTCTTGCCCGCTCCGAGGTCGCCGGCGAGCACGACGAGGTCGCCGCCCTGGACCAGCTCGGCGAGCGCGACGGCGAGGGCCTGGGTCGACTCCGCCGAATCGGTTCGCAGGGTGAGGATCACCGGGCGGGCACCTCCACGGCGCGCAGGAGCGAGGTTGACGACCCGGCGATCCTACCGGGCATGGGCCCCTGCTCCGAAGCCCGGAGGGTCAGTCCGTGACAACGAGGGTTCTCACGGCCTCGGTCACCACGGTCGTCGCCAGTTGCCGGACCGCCTGAGGATTGGCGGGCACCGAACCGGTGCCTACGGCCACCAAGGCATCGCCGTCGGACGCGGTGTGCGCAGGAAGCAGGGACCGGGCCAGCCCGTCGTGCCCGCCCTGAGCCACCGTGTGGCAGGCGAGCTTGTCGAGCCGAGCGTTGGTGAGGATGATCCCGATGGTGGTGTTCGTCAGGCCGCCGCGGGGGCGGCCGTCGCCCAACCATCCGGCAGCCTCGAGCGCGGGCGGATCGACGCCGGGCTCGGCCCCGTCGTCGGGATCGCCGAGCGCGTTGACCGCGAGCAGAGCGGCGACGACCAGGTCACCATGACGCCGGACGGCGCCGACGAGACCGCCCGGGCGGGCGCTCTCCCACCCTCTCCATTTGCCGACCGTGGCACCGGTCCCTGCGCCGACCAGCCCGAGGGGAACCGGGCCGTCGGTCGCCGTGATGCACGCTTCACGCCCGGACTCGGCGGTGGGGCGCACCGTCGCGTCGCCGACGGCGAGATCGAACAGCCCCATGGCGACGACGATCGGAACGGGTCCCGAGGGGGTGGGGAACCCACGCTCCTGGGCGGCCAACCACCCCATCACGCCGTCGGCGGAGGCCAACCCGAACGCCGATCCGCCGGTGAGGACCACGGCGTCGACCCGGTCGACGAGCCGGCCGGGCTCGAGGAGGGCGAACTCGCGGGTGGCGGGCGCTCCCCCGCGAACCTCGCCGCTGGCCACGCTGCCAGGCGGCAGGAGGATCACGGTGCACCCGGTGCGGGCTTCGGGGGCGGTCCAGTGTCCGACCGCCACACCCTCGACGCCGTGGTCGAACGGTTCGCTGATCATGGGAGGACGCTACCCGCGCGGCAGTTCGCGGCCGCGCGGGTCGTCGACGTTCAGGGCATCGACGGGTTCGGGCGCTTCTCGTCGGGCTCTTCGCCCTCCTTCTTGGCGTCGACGGCCTCCTGGAAGTCGCCGTCCTTCTCCTCGACCAATCCCTGGAACTCCGCCTGATCCTCGACCGCGTCGGGGTAGCTGATCTCGTCCTCGTCGGGAGCCTCGTGGATGTCACTCATAGGGTCCGACTACCCGCCGACCCCGGACGCTCAAACGCCGAGCGGCCCGGGCGCAGGCGGTGTCGGGCCGCCGATCCAGCGTCGCTCGACGCGGGGGCCGACCCCGCAGACGACCTCGTAGCCGATGGTGCCGAGCCGTTCGGCGACCTCTTCGGCGGCGATTCGCTCGCCACACTGCTCACCGATGAGGACGGCCTCGTCGCCCGCCGCGACGGCCACGTCGGCGCAGTCGACCATCAGCTGGTCCATGGTGACAGTGCCGACGATGGGACACCGGCGGCCACCGAGCAGGACCTCACCGCCGTGGCGGAACAGGTCGCGCCGCACACCATCGGCGTAGCCGACCGCCACGGTGGCGATACGGGTGTCGGCGTCGAGCCGATGACGACGGCCATAGGAGACGGTCTCCCCGGCCGCGACGGTCTTGACCTGGGTGACCCGGGCGGCGACGGTCATCGCCGGATCGAGGCGGATCCGACCGGCCAGCTCGGCCGAGGGAACAATGCCATAGACCGCGATGCCGCACCGGACCAGGTCGTGGCGGGCACGGGGGTGGGCGATGGCGCCCGCCGAGTTGGCGGTGTGGCGCAGCCGGGGTTCGATACCGGCGGCAGCTAGATCCTCCAGCGCGGTGTCGAAACGGTCGAGCTGGAGGTCGGTGAAGGGGTCGTCGGGCTCGTCGGCGACGGCGAGGTGGGTGAACAGCGCCTCGAGCTCGAGCCCTTCGGTGTCGGCGACCAGGCGGGCGAGCGGGACGAGGTCGTCCGGGTCGACCCCGACGCGGTGCATGCCAGTGTCGACCTTGAGGTGGATGCGCACGGGCCGACCCGGTCGGGCGGCGGCGGCCGCCGCCCGGATACCCGGTTCGCTGAAGAGGGTGACCGAGAGTTCGTGCTCGGCCGCGAAGGGGAGGAGGTCCGGATCGGGCTCGGAGAGCACCAGGACGGGCACATCGAGCCCCCCGGCACGCAGCGCCTCCCCCTCGCCGACGTGGGCGACCGCCAGCCACGTGGCACCCGCATCGACCGCGGCGCGAGCGACGGGGACCGCTCCGTGGCCGTACCCGTCGGCTTTGACCACGGCGCACACCGCAGCAGGCGCCACCAACTCGACGAGGCGGCCCACGTTGGCTCTGACCGCGTCGAGATCGACGGTGGCCCAGGCGCTCGCCACGGTCAGCGTCCGGCCATCATGCCCCGGAGGACGTCGACCCGGGCCACGATGCCGACCAGCTTGTCGCCCTGGACGACGGGAAGCCGGGAGATCCTCTCGTCGTGCATGATCGTGGCTGCGTCTTCGACGGTGCCGTCGACGTCGACGGTGATGGCCGGCGAGGCCATGACATCGCTGACCTTCGATCCGAGGGCCTTCTCCAGGTCGTCGTCGAAGTGGCGGGACTTGAACTCGAAGGCGGCGCCGAGGATGGCGATCACCGTCGGGAAGTGGAGTCGGCTCTGCTTGACGATGAGGTCACCGGTGGTGAGGACGCCGATGACCACGCCGTCGGCGTCGACGACCGGGGCGCCGTCGACGCCGCGCTCGACGAGGGACTCCATGGCCACCCGGACGTCGTCGTCGGGTCGGAACGACAGCACGTCGCTGGTCATCACGTCACGAACCGGCTTGTCGGCGGGCATGTCACTCCTGGGCGAGATGGTCGAACACGGCGGGGAGGCGGTCGGGAAGATCACCGGCCACCATCCCGTGAGCAGAGCCTAGGCCCCCCGCCCGGCCATGGAGGTGTGCCCCTGCGGCCGCCGCGGTGAACGGCTCGACACCCGACGCCACCAGAGACCCGATGATCCCCGCGAGCACGTCGCCGGTGCCGGCGGTGGCCAGCCGGGCGTCACCCGAGGTGACGACCAGGACCTCGCCCTCGGGATGGGCCACCAGGGTGGTAGGACCCTTGAGGAGCACCACCCCGCCCGATGACCGAGCGAGGACCCGGACGGCCTCGAAACGGTCGGCGGACGGAGGGTGGCCCACCAACCGGGCGTACTCGCCGTCGTGGGGGGTGAGGATGGTCGGAGCCGACCGGGAGGCGAGCACGGCTGCCGGGTCGTCGCCGAGCGCCGCCAGCCCGTCGCCGTCGACGATCACCGGCACCGTGGCCCCACCGATGAGACGTGCCGCCTCCTCGAGGGTCCCGTGGTCCTGTCCGAGGCCCGGCCCGACGACAAGGGCGGCGAACCGGTCCAGGTCCCCGAGCACCTCCTCGGCCCATCCCGTCGACGGAAGAGCGACTCCCACCGCCTCGATCGGACGGGAAGGATCGTCGTCGACACCGGGCGCCGAGTGCCGCACGTAGCCGGCTCCGGCCCGCTGGGCCCCCCGGACGGTGAGGGCTGCCGCTCCGGTCATCCCCGGCGATCCGGCGACGACCCACACCGCATGGCGCCACTTGTGGTCGCTGGTCGACCGCTCGGGCACCACGGCGGAGACGTCGTCGTCGCTCACCAACCACGCTCGGGCCGAGTCAGTGTCGAGACCGATGTCGGCGACGGTGACCTCACCGGCCCGACTTCGACCCGGTTCGAGCACCAGTCCCGGCTTGAGAGCGGCGAAGGTGACGGTGCGGTCGGCGGCGAGCACGCCCTCGGAGGCCTCGCCGGTGAGCCCGTCGAGGCCCGATGGCATGTCGACCGCGAGGACAGGGATGTAGGGAGCCACGTCGGGGGCGGTGAAGCCGGGGCGGGCACCGGTGCCGAGCACAGCGTCGATGACCAGATCGACGTCGTCGACTCGCTCGGGCAGATCGCCGAGCTCGTGGACGGAGATCCGGACCCCGCGCCGGGCGAGGCGGAGCGCCGCGTCGCGACCGTCGGCGCCGTTGTTGCCCGGGCCGACGAGCACCGCGACCCGCCGTCCGTAGGAGCCTCCGAGCAGATCGATGGCAGCCGCCGCGGTGGCGGCACCCGCTCGGGCGATCAGCTCCGACACCGGCTCGGGGGCAGCGGCGTCGATGGCCGCCATCTCCTCGGGGGTGACGATCGGTGTCACTGCGTGGGTCCGGCCGCCGTCTCGGCCTCGGAGGCCCGGTCGATGGTGATCTCCACGAGGCGGTCATCGATCCCGAGGTGCTCGGCGAGGATGATCTCGACGTGGGGGTGACGGCCCCGTGCCTCGTCGAGGATCTCGGGCAGGTCGCGCAGGGTGTGGTTGCCGACGTGGAGGAAGTAGGGCACCAGCACGACGGAGGTCGTTCCGTTCGTCACCGCCGCATCGATCGCCTCGGGGATCGACGGTTCGGAGATCTCGAGGTAGGCGGGGCGGATCGTGGCCCGGTCACCGACCCGGGACGCGACCCGATGACAGATCTCGGTGTGGGCGGCGATCAGGGCCGGGTTGCGGCTCCCGTGGGCGATCACGAGCCAGGTGGTGGACATGGGGGTCTCCTCGGGTCGGTCGGTCACAGGGCGATGGCGGTGGCCTGGGCCAGACCGTCGGTGTGGGAAAGCGACAACTCCCAGCGAGCCACCCCCCGCTCGGTGGCCAGGGCAGCGGCACCGTTGTGCAGGTGAAGGGAAGGGCGCCCGGTGGCGTCGTCGCGACGCACCTCGATGTCGCGCAGAGCCATCGAGCCGAGACCGACACCGAGGGCCTTCATCGCTGCCTCCTTGGCAGCGAAGCGCACGGCAAGGCGCGGCGCGGGATCGCGGTGACGGTCGGCGTAGGCCCGCTCGGCGTCGGTGAACACCCGGTCGACGATCGACGGGGTGCGGGCGATCACCTCGCGGAAGCGGGGGATCTCCACGAGGTCGACGCCGACGCCGATCACCGTCGTCGACTCCGGGTGGGGCTCTCGTTCGTCGGACCGGTGCTCACCCGTCGGACCTCCACCGGTCGGCAAGGGTCTGGATCGGCGCTGTCAGCAGGTCGAGGACGGCGACGTCGGAGAGGATGTCGTCCCGGAACACCGGCTCGGTCTCCATCACCGCGTTGCGCAGCGCCGGGTAGCGTCCCCGGTACGACGACAGGACCGTGCGGGCAGCCCCGGCCGACAGGTGGTCGGCCAACCGGACGTGGAGCAGCGTGACCCCGGTGGGGACCGTGCCCTTCACCTCGGGCACGAGCACGGTGATGCGACCGTCGGATCGGCCCCGGTTGACATACACCTCTCGCTCGCGGGCGACCTGGTGCTTGGTTC
>SKKL01000299.1 GCA_007121465.1 Acidimicrobiales bacterium
ATGTGCTTCTCGACGGCGCGGTCGGAGAGGACCAACCCGGTGGCGATCGCGGCATTGGATCGTCCTTGGGCCATGAGGCCGAGAACCTCGAGCTCACGAGGGCTCAATCGGGACAGGATCGAGGACTCCTTGCGGCGGCGGCCCTCGATCAGGGCATCGACCACGGTGGGGTCGAGGACGGTACCGCCTCCGGCGACGGTGAGGATGGCGTCACGCACCTGGTCGGCGTCACCGACCCGCTCCTTCAGCAGGTAGCCGCGCCCCCGCGCGCCGCATTCGAAGAGCCGGAGGGCGAACTCGGCCTCCACGTACTGGGACAGCACCACCACGCCGATCTGGGGATGGGTGGACGCGAGCTCCTCGGCGGCGCGGATTCCTTCGTCGACACCGGTCGGGGGCATCCGAATGTCGGTCAGGACCACATCCGGTCTGTGTTCCTCGACCGAGTCGAGCAGCTCGGGTAGGGAGGCGACCATGGCGATCAGGTCCAGCTCGGGAAGTTCCTCGATGAGGACCTGCAGTCCCTCGCGGATGAGGTAGCTGTCCTCGGCGATCACCAGCCGTGTGCCCACAGCGGGGCAGGCTAACCGGGGCGGGGGATTCTCGCCCGGGGACGGCGAGCGCGCGGATGTGCGCTCACGACCCGATCAGCAGGTCACCGTCCGTGTAGGGTGCCGATCGTGGAGGTCTTCTTCCTCATAACGGCGGCAATCGGGTTCGGACTCTTGATCATCGGGCTCGTCTTCGACGACTTCCTGGAGTTCATGGACACCGACGGCGGTGTCCTCTCGGTCCCGGTCATCGGGGCGTTCCTCGGAGCGTTCGGTATCGGTGGCTACGTCGGTGTCGCCGCGACGAGCAGTGTCCTGGTCGGTCTCATCGCGGCAGGCGCCGCCGGGTTCGTCCTCGGGTGGATCGCGCTGAGGTTGTCGCTCGCCTTCGTCGGGATGCACACCGACGCCACACCCACCAGCGGTGACTTCCTCGGCCAGTTCGGTCGGGTCGTCACCCCCATCACCGACGCCGGCGGGGAGATCCTCATCCGATCCGGCGGTAGTCCCATCAAGCTCGTCGCTCGCGCCGATCAACCGGTCGAGCGCGGCGTCGAGGTCGTCGTCATCGAGGTGCTCAGTGCCACCTCGGTGAGGGTCATCACCACCAGCGAACTGCTGGATCAGGAGTAACCACCATGGATCTCGTCCTCATCGCCGTCGGCTCGGTCGTCGGCCTGCTGGTCCTCGTCATCGCCTTCCTCCTCAGCCGGATCAAGGTGGCGGGGCCCAACCAGGCCTTCGTCGTCACCGGCCGCAAGGGTCGCCCGGTGACCAACCCCGAGACCGGAGAGGTCACGACCGACCTGTCCGGCCAGAAGGTGGTGATGGGGGCCAGCGTCTTCGTGCTGCCCTTCGTGCAACGCCTCGAGACCCTCGACCTGTCGAGCCGCCAGATCGGTGTTCAGGTCAGCTCGGCGGTGTCGGCCAACGGCATCCGCTGCTCGCTCGAAGGGGTGGCCATCGTGAAGGTCGGCGGCACCGAGGACGCCATCCGGGCCGCCGCCCAGCGGTTCCTCGGCCAGCAGGCCGACGTCGACCGGTTCACCACTGAGGTGCTCGCCGGTTCACTGCGTTCGATCGTCGGCCGTCTCACCGTCGAGGAGATCATCCGCGACCGGGCGGCGTTCGCCCGGGAGGTGGCCGAGGAAGCCGAGACGTCGCTCACCAACCAGGGTCTCGTCCTCGACACCTTCCAGCTCCAGGACATCCAGGCCGAGGGCACCTACATCGGCGACCTCGGTCGACCCGAAGCGGCCCGGGCCGAGAAGGAAGCAAAGATCGCCGAGGCGCTCGCCCAACGCGAGTCCGAGCAGGCTCGCCTCCAGGCTGAGGAAGAGGTGGCCGAGGCCCAGCGCCAGCTCGCCCTGCGGGTGGCCCAGATCAAGTCCGAGACCGACGCTGCCGAGGCCGAGGCCGATGCGTCCGGACCCAAAGCCAAGGCCACCCAGGACCAGCAGATCATCAACGCCCAGCAGCAGGTCGCCGAGGAGACCGCAGCGCTGAAGGAGCGCGAGCTCGACACCGAGGTGCGCCGCCCCGCCGATGCCAAGCGCTACGCGGTGGAACAGGAGGCCGAGGGCCGCAAGAACGCCTCGATCCGCGACGCCGAAGCTCGCCAGGAGGCGACCATCGCGGCCGCGACCGCCCAGGCCGAGGAGGATCGCCTCATCGGCGCGGGTGAACGTCAGCGGCGTGAGGAGCTGGCCAAGGCCCGCGAGATCGAGGGTCGTGCCGAGGGTGAGGGCGAGAAGGCCCGCCGTGAGGCGATCGCCGCCGCGGTGCAGGTCGAGGGCGACGCCGAAGCTGCCGCGATCCGGGCCCGTGGCCAGGCCGAGGCCGAGGCGATGGAGAAGAAGGCCGACGCCTACGAGCGTTACGGTGACGCGGCGATCGTCGACCTGTTGGCCAAGGCACTCCCCGAAGTGGTGGCCAAGGCCGCCGAGCCCATGGCGTCGATCGACAAGCTCACGGTGATCTCCACCGATGGTGCGTCCCAGCTCACCAAGACCGTCACCAACAACGTGGCGCAGGGCATGCAGCTCGCGTCCGACCTCAC
>SKKL01000191.1 GCA_007121465.1 Acidimicrobiales bacterium
ATCCGGCGCTGCGGTCCGCTCCCCAGGCCCGCATCGGGTGGTACCTGGTGATCGCCACCGTGCCGATCTCGATCCTCGGCCTCGCGTTCGCCGACCAGATCGAGACAGGCGCACGGGACCTACGCCTGATCGCCACAGCACTGATCGTGTTCGGGTTGGTCCTCGCCCTCTCCGACGGGGTCGGTCGGAAGGCTAAGAAGATTGACGATCTGACGGTCCGTGACGGGGTCCTCATCGGTCTCGCTCAGGCCCTCGCGCTGATCCCGGGGGTCTCCCGTTCCGGCGCGACGATCACCGCCGGGCTGCTCGCCGGCTACACCCGGACCGACGCCGCCCGCTTCTCGTTCCTGCTGTCGGTCCCTGCCGTGGTGCTGTCGGGGCTCTACCAGCTCGGCGACATCTCCACCGGCGACGGCCCGGGCATCGCCGCGACGGCGGTGGCGACCGTCGCCGCCTTCGTCGTCGGTTACGCATCGATCGCCTGGATGCTGCGCTGGCTGACCCGCCACACCACCGCGGTCTTCGTGATCTACCGGGTGGCGCTCGGAGGGCTCGTGTGGTCGCTCCTCGTCGGCGGGGCCCTCGAACCGATCTGAGCAGAGCCACGCAGAGAATCAGAGCCCGAGGTCGGATTCGAACCGACGACCTGCTGTTTACAAGACAGCTGCTCTGGCCAACTGAGCTACTCGGGCGGGTGGGAGGTCCCGATCGGATCGTACCGGCCCGCCAACTCCAGGTGGGTCGAGGTGGTGGGGTGCTTGCATCGCGGTGCCGGGAGGTAAACACTGCTTCGGATGCCTCTTACCGAACGCGACCGCGCCATTCTCGATTTCGAGCGCTCCTGGTGGTCCGAGCCGGGCCCCAAGGACACCGCCATCCTCGAACGCTTCGAGTTGTCGGCCACCCGCTACTACCAGATCCTCGGTGAGTTGCTCGATCATCCCGAAGCCCTCGACCACGACCCACTCCTGGTCCGCCGCCTCCAGCGGATGCGCGACCGCCGCCGCCGCGAACGCGTGCAGGACCGATCCGCGAGTGGGACCCAGGGCTGATGGCCGAGCGGTCGTCATCGATGGGAGGGCGACCGCCGGCCAATGCCGTCGTGCGGGGCGGAGGCCTCATCGCCGTCGCCTTGCTCCTCGGGCTCGCGCTGTTGGCGTGGGGATTCGGTGAGGAGGGTGGGCTCGTCGTCACCGACGGCGATACCGCCGCGCCGACCCCCGACGATGGCAACGACAACGGAGACGGCAACGACAACGGTGAGCCGACCGACCCCAACGGCGACGGCGACCCGACCGACACCACCGAGGCCGGTCCGGCCTCTCGTCCGGCCGAGGAGACCGTCATCTATGTGCGCAACGGCTCCGGGGTCGGTGGGGCCGCCGCGTCGGTGCGGGACGTGCTGGCGCCAGCCGGCTATGTGCTGCGATCGCCCGACAACTTCCCCGATCGGGCCACCGAGACTCTGATCTACCACCTCGACGGATGGCGACCGGAGGCCCTCGACGTCGCCCGCGAGCTCGACGTCGAACCCGATGGCGTCGTCCAGCTCATGCCCGAGCCGGCGCCCGGCGATACCGACCTCGGCCAGGCCACCATCCTCGTCGTCCTCGGCGAGGACCAGGTCATCCCCTCGGCTCGCGGCGGCTGATCCCCGCCGCGCCAACCCCGCCTCGGCACCGCATAGGGCGGGTCGACCGGCGGTGAGCCACCATGGTGGCGATGCATGTCCTCGCCGCACCCGACAAGTTCCGTGGCACCGCCACCGCGTCGGAGGTGGCCGGTGCTGTGGCCGCGGCCGTCGAAGCTGCCGGCGGGACGTGCGACCGCGCTCCCATGGCTGACGGCGGCGAGGGCACCCTCGAGGTGTTCGGAGGCCCGAACCGCACCACCCTGGTGGCGGGACCACTGGGCGATCCACTGTCTGCGCCGTGGCGTCTGAGTCGGACGACGGCGGTGATCGAGATGGCCACGGCGTCGGGCCTCGACGTCGTCGACGGTCCCGACGGCAACGACCCGGTCTCGGCGTCCACTACCGGAACCGGTGAGCTCATCTCGGCTGCCCTCGACGCCGGTGCTCGTCGGATCATCGTGGGGATGGGCGGATCGGCGACGACCGACGGCGGGCTCGGGGCCCTCCGGGCGATTCATCCCTTCGGCCGACTGAAGGGCGTCGAGCTGATCGTCGCCTGCGACGTGCGCACCCGGTTCGTCGACGCCGCCCGCGAGTTCGCCGCCCAGAAGGGCGCCTCGAGCTCGCAGGCCGAGTTTCTACGCCGTCGCCTCGAGCGCCTCGTGCAGGTCTACCGGGACGAGCACGGGGTCGATGTCGCCGAACTCGACGGGAGTGGGGCCGCTGGAGGACTCGCCGGGGGCCTGGCCGCCATCGGAGCCCGTCTCGTCAACGGGTTCGAGCTGCTCGCCGACGAGATCGACCTCGATGAACGCATCGAGGCGGCCGATCTCGTCGTCACCGGCGAGGGGTTTCTCGACGAGCACTCCTTCGACGGAAAGGTGGTCGGTGGAGTCACCCAGCTGGCCGGTTCGCTCGGGGTGCCGATCCTCGCCGTCGTCGGCGC
>SKKL01000246.1 GCA_007121465.1 Acidimicrobiales bacterium
CATACAGCACCCACCGCAGATTGTCGCTGAGGACCCATCCGAGGCCTGAGTGCCGCAGCTTCATGAGGCCGGTGAGCAGGTAGGCGAGTGCCACCACTGTCATGGCCGTGCGTCGCTGCCATCCCTCGACCAGGTCGCGGCCCTGCTCGTCGGATGTCCCGACCGGGCGGCACGGGAACAGGAAAGGGATGCAGGCGAGCAGGATCAGCACGTCGTTGTGGAGGATTTTGCCGCCGCTGGTCTGGACACCGGCGAGTAGCACCAGCGCCGTCCACGTCACGACGAAGCCGATGTCGGATCGGCCCCGTCGGGCGAGCACGAGGAGCGCGCCCGCGACCCCGGCCGACTGGAGGGCGGCGAGCACCGGGGCTGGTGGTGGTCCCGACAACCAGGCGAGGAACCACGGTGGGGTGAACAGGACGCTCGGCATGTCGCTGAGCTCCCAGTACCGGGAGGTGGCGAGGCGGACGCCCATCACGAGGGCCAGGGCCAGGTGAATCCGTTCGAGATGCACTCGGGGGGTGGGAGCGAACAGGGCGCGGTCGACTCGGGTCACGAGGAGCACGACACCACCACCCTCTCCCACTGCACTCGTGTGTGGCTGGCGTCGTCGCGGGGAATCGCGACGACGGCTCGGCGCACCGTCAGGTCCTGGGTCGACGGCGTCGAGGCCCGGGCCTCGGCCAGCCACTCCTCACAGAGCAACGCTTGCCGGGCGCCGTCGCCGACCGAGTCGGTGAGGACGTGGCGCCACGCGAACCGGTGTGGGCCCTGGGACGCGGGGTCATAGCGACCCACCACGCCGCTGTCATCGGTGGCTTCGATGATCCACGTGACCTGCGTTTCCTGGCGCACTCCGGAGAAGAGACGCCACCCCGTGGCCGGCCAGACGTTCAGGTTGAACGCGGCGACCACGACGATCAGCAGCGGCAACCCGTAGGCGACCAGTCGCGACAGAACCGGTCGGGTGAGACCCGTGGATCTGGAGGTGGCGAGGTCGACCACGTGTCGGTGCACCTTCTGCGCCCGCATCGGTGAGGGGGTGATGGTGCCACATGGGTGCCGACGATGCGCTGCCTCGGAGCCGTGCGCCCCGTAGCCACTGTTTGTCCGGTCTCGTGTAGGGGTAGATCGGGGAGCAGCAGAGCGTAGGGGGAGGCGAGTTGGATGCCACGAGACCTGGTCGCCGAGGTGGTCACGGATCACCGGCGGCTCGAGTTGCTCTTGGACCGAGTCCTCTTTCCTGTTGATCCGGCCGACCCGCACCGGGCACTGACGGAGCTCGGATCGCTGTTGGCCGCTCACACCTGGGCCGAGGAGTCGGTGCTCTATCCCGTGGTGCGAAGCGAGTTGGCTGGCGGCGCGGAGGCGGTGGTCGCGTCTCGGTATGAGCACATCCGGGTGGCCGGAACTCTGGCGAGACTGTCGGCATCTCCCCCGGATGATCCCCACCTGGGCCCGACGGCCCGCAGCCTGGCGTTGGAGCTTCGCTATCACATCGCGGAAGAGGAGAGTGGGTTGCTCGCGTCGATAGCGCAGACTCTCGAGCCCACGCGGCTCGAGGAGCTGGCCCACGACTTCGCCGCGGCCAAGCGATCCGGTGCGGCCCCCTTGCCCGACGTGAGCGAGATCGACCTCGACGCGCCCGACCGCTCCGGAACCGCTGATCCTGGCGCTCTGGTCCAACCGTCCGTACACCGATCGCCTGGCACAGCGAGTCCGATGGAATCGCTCCTGTCCTCGGGATTCGCTGTGTCCGCCTTGCGCGCTCGACCGCCGAAAGTCGTCGTTCGTGGCGAGATCGACGCTGTCGCGGCCGATGAGCTCAATGCGTGCATCGACGAGGTGATCCCGCTCGGGCCACCGTTGCTGGTCGACCTCTCGCACGTCACCTTCATGGGTGCACGCGGTGTGCGTGCCATCGTGCGGGCGCTCGACCGCTATGGCTTCGAGAAGGGCTCCGTTCGCGTCGTCGACCCGTGTCCGCAAGTCGAGAGGATCCTGAGGGTCACCCGGCTCGTCGACCTCGTCGAACTCGATCGACGCGGTGCATCAGCCCGCGGCTAGCGGTCCTCGTGCCCTGTTCGTGGTGGGTCGTCGGTTCGGCGCAGGCGACTGGTTCCCGGCTCGAGCGCCACGAGAAGGTCGCCGGCGCGTGACGCGAGGACGTCCAGTGGCTCGGTGCTTCGCTGGGCACGGCTGAGCAACAGCGCTCCCTCGAATGCCGACAGCAGGATCTGTGCCGCGGCCGACGCGTTCGTTCCATGTGAGCCACGGAGGTGGTCGGTCATGGTCGCGATCCAGCTGTCGTACCCCGCGGCGATCTCTCGTTGCAGGGTGGGCGAGCGGTGTGCCATCTCGAGCGCGAGGGTGGCGATCGGGCAGCCGTCGGTGTAGTCGGAGTCGACGAGTATCTGCGTCGACACGGTGATCCACCTTCTCATCGCCTCGGCGGGGTCGCGTCCATCCCCCAGGAGCGCGTCGATCTGGTCCCGCACCGTCGCGCTGATGGCGGCGACGGCGTCGGCCGCCAGTTGCTCTTTGCCGTGAGGGAAGAGGAAGCCGATCGATCCGGGCGACGAACCGCTCGCGGCGGTCACCTGCCGCCAGCTCGTCGCGTCGTAGCCCTGCTTTCGAAAAAGCTCCGACGCGGCCTGCACCATCGCCACCCGTGACTCTCCTGCCATTCGCGCATTCTGCCACACCAGACTAACTATAACGTACGATATAGTACGAGGGTCGGCAACTACCGAGGAGTGAGAGTGTCGAAAAGAGATCTGGTGCAGATGAACGACGACGAGATCGACGAGTTCCTGCGCGGCAGGCACGTCATGAACGTGGCGACCATTGGGAGCGACGGCCGCCCTCACCTGGTCGCGATGTGGTTCGGGTGGGCGCCAGACGGTCGTCTCGCGTTCACCACCTACGCACGGTCGCAGAAGATCAGGAACCTGCAACGCCGACCGATCCTCACCGCACTGGTCGAGGACGGGGAGCTCTACACCGAGCTGCGTGGAGTCCAACTGGCCTGTGACGCTGTGCTGAGTGACGACCCTGCCGTGGTGAACGTGGTCGGCGAGTCGGTCTATGAGCGATACAACGCCGAACACGACGGTCCGCTCACCGACGAGATCCGACCTTTCGTGCACGCGGCGATGGCCAAGCGCACCGCGGTGCTCTTGGACGTCGTCGAGACAGCGAGCTGGGACCACGCCAAGCTGGAAGCGGGCCGCTGATCGCTTCCTTCCCGGGCTCGATGTCAGGTGAGGGGGAAGACGCCGGCGAGTTTGGAGCGGAAGTCGGGACAGATGAAGACCGACGCTCCGACCCGCGGCTGGTGGGCAGGCGTCCTTCGCGCCTCTCGGTCCGCTGAAAACGAGGCTCCACCGGTACTGTGCCGCGACGACCAGAACCGAGCCGGGAGGCTGTCCGTGGCACCTGCGTCAGAGGAGAACACACCGCGCTCGGCGGACGATGATGGGCAGGGCTCGGAGACCACCCATCCGCTGAGCGGAGCCTCGGTGCTCGTGGCCGGTGCCAGCGGCGGCCTCGGCGCCGCGCTGGCTGCCGAGCTGCATCGCCGTGATGCCGTGCTGACCCTCGTGGCCCGCGACCGCGACCGGTTGGATCAGATGGCCGCACCGGGACAGCGTGTCGCCCTCGATCTGCGAACACCCGAGGCCTGCGCGCACGCGGTCGATGCTGCCGTCGCCCACGCCGGCCAACTCGACGTGGTCGTCAACGCCGTCGGCGTGGTGGCGTTCGGTCCGGTGGCCGACCTGACCGTCGATGCGATGGAAGAGGTCTTCCTCACCAACACGTTCGTTCCGATCATGCTGGCCCAGGCCGCGTTGGCCCGGATGGAACCCGGGGGTGCGCTGGTGAACATCTCCGGTGTGATCGCCGAGCAGAACCTGCCGGGCATGGCGGTCTATGGCGCGTCCAAGGCCGCCGTGCGCTCGTTCGACGAGGCATTGGGCCGCGAGGCACGCCGAGCGAAGATCCGCGTGCTCGACGCTCGGCCACCGCACACCGAGACGGGCCTCGCTCAGCGGCCGATCGAGGGAGAGGCTCCGAAGATGCCGACGGGGCTGTCGCCCGACCATGTGGCAACAGTGATCTGCGATGCGCTCGAGCAGGGCGTGACCGACCTGTCGAGCACGCAGTTCACGACGTGACGCGCCCTGGGTCGACCCCCTACGGGTGGCTCGCCTTGTCCCTCGCGAGCTGACCGAGCCGGCCCAGCGCGATCCGACAGACAGCCAGGTAGGGAGCGAGGGGCCAGGCGATCCCGAACTGCACGCGGCACCGGTCGGGTCCGAGAGGCTCGACGCGGTGGTCGGTGGCGGTGACGCCCGCGACCTTCCACGCCCACCCGACCCCGGGCGTGAAGGTCGTGATCTCGAAGGGGAGCGAGGGGCCGAGCGCGGTCTGCACCTGGCCACGAGCGCCGGCCGCGAGGGTGTCGCCCTCCACCGACGCGCCGCGAACCGACGGGCCCCATCTCGGCCACGCGTCGAGGTCGACGAGCAGCCCCCAGACCGTGGCGGCCGGAGCGTCGATCTCGGTGGAGACCCAGAGCTGGGTCATCGGCCGGACACCCGGGCGCCGATCACCCGTCACGAATCGGCGCGACCGAGCAGGGAGGCGAGCGCTTCGGCCGCCGCGGCTCCCGACAGTGAGGCGCCCTCGACCTTCGGTCCGCCGAACGCATCGCCGGCGAACACCAGCGGGGGAACGCTGTCGGCGACCAGACACCTCTCGGGGTGGGTCGTCGCCAAGCGGGCGTACCGCCAGCGCTGGACGTACACCCCGTCGTCTCGCGGGCCGCTGCTCAGGCCGGCCGACCGGAGCAGTTCAGCGACGACGACGTCGTCGGGCGACTCCCAATGGGTTCGACTGAACTCGGCGGTGGCGTGGATCGTGACCGCCGGAGTCGTCGAGACCCCTTTGAGCTGGTTGTCGGCCATCCAGTCGATCGGCCCGGTCGACCGGTTGATCGCACCGGGCGGCGCGAGTCCGGACGGACCGTCGAGCGCAACGAGCGCAGCTAGGCACGGGTCGTAGGCGACGGCCTGGAGCGCGTCGGCATCGGCGGCGGACAGTTCGACGCCTCCTGTGGTGAGAAGGTCGAGCGACTGGGGTACCGGCGCAGTGAGGAGGACAGCCTCGGCCTCGAGGTGGGTGTCGTCCTCGAGCCGGACCCGCCAGCCGGAGTCGAGCCGCTCGACGGCAGCCACCCGAGTGAAGACCCGCACGTCGATTCCCTCGGCCATGTGTTCAGCGATGTCCCTCATCGTGGCGTCACCACGGAACCGGGTGTGTCCGTCGGTGTCGACGGACCCATCGGGGCCGATGCGTCCCTCGAACCACGAGGTGGCCACACCAGCCTGTTCCCATCGGGCCACGATCTCGGCGAACTCAGAGGTGTGGGTGGTGATGAACTGGGCTCCGTGGTCGAAGGTGGCGTCGCCGACCCGACGGGTGGCGAGACGACCGCCTACCTTGCGGCCCTTGTCCACGACCTCGACGTCGAACGACTCGGACAGGAGTCGGGCGGCGGTGAGGCCGCTGACCCCGGCGCCCACCACGACGACGCGCGGGTGTGGGGGAGGGGAGTCTCGCTCGGACATGTGTTGGTTCCTCTCGGTGCGGCCGATCCGCTGGGAACGCTACGACGTCGATGGCCGGTAGCGCCGCCGGGACGTCGAGGTTCAACCGATGCCCGGATCCGGGCCGCCGCTACTCGCCGATGAGGATCTCGACGAGCTCGTCGAGATGGTGTTGCCACGCGGAGTCGTCCTGGGGCAGCGAGTCGCCTGAGGTTCGGACCAGCTGAAGGTGGCCGAGGTAGGTCGCCACGGCAATGACGGCCCGACGTCGAGCCGTGTCGGGGTCGTGTCCGAGCTGCTGGTACAGCTCGGCAACCGCGGCGATACGTCGCTCGGTCACCCTGGCTGTGATCGCCGCCACGCTCGGGTGATCGGCATCGGCGAGGAGGGCGATCTCCACCTTGTCGATGGGTCCCAGGCCCACCACGGTCCGCAGGAGCCACGTGAGCTGAGCTCGGGGGTCGCCGTCCCGCTGCATCAGCAGGATGACTCCGTCGGTGTGTACCCGCTCCCATCGGGCGAGAGCGGCCCGGATGAGGGCGGCCCGGTTCTCGAAGTGCCAGTAGAAGCTGCCCTTGGTGACCCCGAGCTTGGCGGCGAGCGGCTCCACCGCGACCGCGGCGAGACCACCCTCGCCGATGGCGTCGAGGGCCGCGTCGGCCCAGTCGTCGGCGGAGAGGTGTGAGGACTTCTGCTGGCGCTTCGACACGGCCATACGGTACCGTACGGAGAGCAACATACGGTGGCGTATGGAAGTGGGTGCGGTGATCGGTAACATGAGTGCGCGAGAGGCCGTCGGTACGGTGTCGACGTTGGCACGAGGATCCCTCGATCGGGTCGATCGACAGGACGCGTGGACCGTCGAACTCGAGCCGGGGATGCCAACTGACCCGCAAGCGTGGGCCGATTCGGTGTTTCGCAGTCCGCCCCGGTGGGTGCAGGCGCTGCTGCGTCTTCGCAACGCTCTGGTGCGTGTGGTGGGGATCGAGCCGGGTGATCCCTCGGTGTTCGACACGCTGGAGCGAACCGACGAGGAGGTGCTTCTCGGCGCCGATGAGCGCCATCTCGATTTCCGCGGGTCGGTGCGGGTGTCCGACGGTGCGGTGACGCTGTCGACGGTGGTGCGGATGAACAACCGGCGGGGGAGGCTCTACATGCTGGTGGTCTGGCCGATCCACGAACGGGTCGTGCGGTCGATGCTGCGTCGAGCCCATGGCGAGCTGGCGAGGGGGTGAGACCAGCTCCTGCGGGTCGATGAGAGACCGCGACGGTGACGGGGGCGCAGGTCCAGCCTCAGGCCACCAACTGGTAGATGTCGAGGAGCGAGTCGGTCACCCGACTGACCGAGCCGCACCGGTCGCCCGGTGCGAGGTCGTCGACCAGCGCCCGGCCGGTGTCACGAAGGCGTTCGACCCCGAGTCGCAACTCGGTGTCGTCTCCGGCGGCGGTGGCCATCTGGTCCGCCCACCGGTCGATGTCGGCGGCGGGGACGAGCGAGGGTCGGGATCCGACCTCGGCGAGCGCCTCACGAACGATCTCGGCCATCTGTTGGCGATCGGCCTCGTTTCGGTTCGTGGTGAGAGCAGCAGCGGTTGCCATTGTGGACTCCTGGGGGTCCTGGCGAGCGAGCCAGGGTCGAGGGTGCAGCGCCTGGGTGTGGCGACACCTACGTCAACGCCAACAGAGGTCTGGTTGTTCCCTGGACGATCCAGCGATGCGAGCCGGCTTCGCTAGGCGGGCCGGTAGGTCCAGTGCCACGGCTCGCGCGGGACGTCCTCGACGAACCCGAACCGCCATCCGTTCTCTCGCATCCAGGCTTGGGCCCTGGCGTCGAGATCCAGGTCGACCGAGAGGCCCCACCCGTGGTTGCTCGTTCCCGGAGCAGCGGCCAGGCCTCCTTGGGAGTAGAGGCCCTTCTCCTGAGCAAGTCGCTCCTGGGTCGCCAGATCCCGGAACGAGGCGATCACCCCGAAGCTGACGCCTTCGGCTCTCGCTGCTGCTTCCATCTGGTTGAAGGCGTGGGCGGCAGGCGCGTGGAGCCGATGGTCGCCGTGACCGATCGACGACAGGGCGTGGGGCGGTACCCGGCCGTTGCCGAAAGGAAGCAGTTCGGACGGCGGCTGCAACGGACCGTACTGACCGGGCTCGAGTCGCTGCGCGGACCTCAGCGGAGCGGCCTGGGCGAGCGCTCCAGCGTAGAGACGCTCGAAGTCCGCACCCGCTGACCCGCCCGGCCGTGTTCCCAGTGGTCCAGAACCGGCCGTGGTCTGAGGGGCCGACCTTGGGGCTCGGGGTGCAACGATCGCCTCGATGGACGCGATCCTGTTCATCACTGCGGCGAGGCCGTCCACGGGCGAGTGGTCGGCCGCGGCTACTGCCGGATGAGGAAACTCCCTCGCTGGTGCGACCGGTTCTCGTCGTCGATGGTGAGGTCGACTCGACGCAGGAGTTGGGCGTTGAGGGCGACGACGACGGTGGACGTGCTCATCAACACAGCACCGACGGCCATGGGGAGCACGAATCCCGCCCAGGCCAGTGCCCCGGCCGCGAGGGGGATCGCGGCGAGGTTGTAGCCGGCAGCCCACCACAGGTTCTGCAGCATCTTGCGGTAGCTCGCCGCCGACAGGCGCCGGATCAGCAGGACGCCGCGTGGATCGTCGGAGGCGAGGACGATGCCGGCCGATTCGACGGCGACGTCGGTGCCTGCACCGATGGCGATGCCCACGTCGGCGCGAGCGAGGGCTGGAGCATCGTTCACCCCGTCGCCCACCATGGCCACCACATCACCTCGCCGCTGGAGGTCGGCGACCGTGCTGTCCTTGTCCTCGGGGAGCACCTCCGCGAACACCTCGTCGATCCCCAGCTCGGCGGCGACGGCGTCGGCGACCTGTTGAGCGTCGCCGGTGATCATCGCCACCCGAACCCCGGCACCGTGGAGGGCGTCGACGGCCTCTCGGGACACCTCCCGCACCTGGTCCTCGAGCGCGAACGCCCCCAGCACGCCCTCGTCGGACACGACAGTCAGCACGGCGGCCCCTCGCCCTCGCCAGCGGTCGATCTCGTCCGTCAGCTGATCGGGTACCTCCACGTCGCGCTCCCGCACCAGGGCCGGGCCTCCGACGGCGATCGTCACTCCCTCGACCCGGGCCTCCACACCACGTCCGGTCATCGATCGGAATCCCGTGGCTCGGGGGACGTCGATATCCCGCTCTCGAGCGGCGGCGACGATGGCTCGGGCGAGGGGATGCTCGCTGTCGGCCTCCACTGCTGCAGCGACCGCGAGGAGGTGATCGTCATCGCCGTTCGTCGATGCGACGGCGGCCACGGCGTGCTCGCCCTTGGTGAGGGTTCCGGTCTTGTCGAACAGCACGACGTCGACCTGGCGCATCCGCTCGAGCGCCTGACGATCCTTGACCAAGATGCCGTGCTCGGCCGATTTGGTCGTCGATATCGATACGACGAGTGGGATGGCCAAGCCCAAGGCGTGGGGGCAGGCGATGATCAGAACGGTCACTGCCCGCAGCACGGCTGCGTCGGTGTCACCGAGAGCGGTCCAGGTCGACACGGTGATGACGGCGGCGGCGATCGCCACGTAGAACAGCAGGGCGGCGGCACGATCGGCGAGTACCTGGCTGCGTGAGCTGGACTCCTGGGCTTCGGTCACCAGGCGTTGGATGCCGGCCAGGGTGGTGTCGTCGCCGATGGCACTCACCTCCACCCTGATGGAGGAATCGGCCACCACGGTGGCAGCCACGACCCGGTCGCCCTCGCTGCGGGCCACCGGGTTGGATTCACCGGTGATCATCGACTCGTCCAGCTCGGCGGAGCCGTCGACGATGGTGCCGTCGGCAGGGACCCGGGCCCCCGGGCGCACCAGGACGACGTCGCCGACGACCAGGTCACCGATCGACACCGTCTCCACATCGCCGTCCGCGCCGACCCGTTCGGCCTGGTCGGGCAAGAGCTCGGCGAGTGCAGCGAGCGCTCCCCTCGCCTGGCCGATGGCGCGCATCTCGAGCCAGTGGCCGAGCAGCATGATGGCGATCAGCAGCGAGAGCTCCCACCACACCTCCACGTCGAACAGGTCGAGGAAGGTCGCCAGCGACGCCGCGTAGGCGACGGTGATCGCCATGGCGATCAAGAGCATCATCCCCGGCTGGCGGCTCCGGGCCTCGGCGATGCCGCCGGTGAGGAACGGCCAGCCTCCGTAGAGGAAGATGATCGTTCCGAGCACGGGTGACAGGGCCTCGTGGCCGGGGAACTCCCACACGCCATAGCCGAACCAGTGGCGGAGATGCTCGGAGTAGTAGACGACCGGGACCGTCAGGGCCAGGGTCAGCCAGAAGCGATCCCGGAACATGGCCGCGTGGTCGCCGTGGTCG
>SKKL01000118.1 GCA_007121465.1 Acidimicrobiales bacterium
AGAGGCAGAACGCTCGATCGCCCACGTGGAAGAAACGCTGGTGGCCGGAGTGACCCTCCAGGGTGCGGTGCAACACGTCGGTGCGGAAGTCGGCCGCGGTGAGCTGGGGGATACCCACCGGGGCGAACAACGGCTGCGTGGCGTCCTCGCGCTCGTGTTCGAGGAGGGCGATGAAGATGTCGTCGGGCCCCATCAGCTGCACCGCACCGTTGCCGTAGTCGGCGCGGTCGGCCGGGAGCGGAAAGGTGGCGAGATGGACGAAGGTCCGGCCGGCGGTGTCGGGCGACGATGTTCCCGACTCCGACGCCGTGCCGAAGGCCTGGGGGTCGGCGGAGGGCCGCGACGGCGGCGCGGCGACGACCTGGCCGGCGTCGCCACGGGAGTAGATCTCGCCTTCCCATCCCGAGGGGATGTCGACATGGAGGTCGGCGCGGTCGAGGGTGGGCATCGAGGCGACCTCAGGCAACCAGCGCAGCGAGGGCGACCCCGGCCACACCGATGCTGGTGACGGTGGTGGCCACCTGGGCGGGACGGGCGGTGGCGGAGACCTTGGCCATGATGCGGCGCAGGACCACCGGGTCGTTGGCCCGGACCACGGCGAACAGCGACAGACCCCGGGTGGCGCCGAAGGTGGCGCCGATGATGGCGGCGGCGACCGGGTCACCGGTGCCGGCGGCGAGCAGGGCGATGAGCAGGATCAGCGCGGCGGGGATGACGGTGAGGAACCCGAGCCCGAGCTGGGCGCCGAACAGGGTGGCGTACACCCAGCGACGGTGGGTGCTGAACCAGCGCTCGTCGACCTGGCGGTGGGGCCAGTTCACGTAGCGACGCAGCGAGGTGCCGTCGACCACCGCGGCGATGAGCGCGGCGACGAGGACGGCCCCGGCGACGAGCCCGGCGCGTCCGTCGAGCACGAACGCTCCCAGGTGGCCGATCACCCACCCGGTGAACGCCCCACCGAGGGTGGCGGCGGTGAGGAACATGGCGACGGTGACGCCCCAGCGGTAGCCGCGGGTGCGCTCCCCCACCGGGGTGATGCTCGAGAGCATCGATTCACCGCAGGGGGACCAGGTCCCCCGGGCGGCGCCGATGACGGCGCTGACGAGTCCGGCGACGAACAACCAGGTCATCGAAGGGCCTCCGATCCTTTGTCTGGGTACAAGCTGGGGTGTTCTGGGGTGATGCCCGCGGCGAGGAGCTCCTCGTCGGTGTCCTCGAGCCGCTTGGCGGTGTTGCGACGCCCGGGACCGCGTCGCATGGTCGGCGGGGTGTTGTCGGAGCTCACCGCCCGTTGGACGAGGGAGGTGAGCTGGTCGAAGGTGAGGGCCGCTCCCTCGCCGACGATCGCTCCCCCGGGGGCGACGAGCATGAAGTAGGGACTGGCGGGGACCTCGTAGTCGTCCCACGCCTCGGTCGACATGATGGTGGTCGCCCACGAGGGAGCGAGACGGTCGACATCGAGGGGCTCCTCGCGGTCGATGCCACCGGTGACGATGAGGAGCCGGGCGTTTCCGGGCAGGTCGACCGGGTCGCTCAGGGCCTCCCAGAACTCCGCACACGTGGTGCAGCCACTGCTGAGGAAGGCCACGAGGGTGAGGTCGGACCCGACGCCGGGTTCGACGGTGGCTGACGCGCCCGAGGGGCGTTCGCCGACGATGGGCACCGCCGAGCGCCCGGAGCCGACCGCGGCGGACGGCTCCGGTACCCCGGATCGGGTCCGGAGCGGGACGTCCTGGGTGCGGCCGCCGTGGGTGTGAGCGTCGGCGGATCCGGATTCGGAGTCGAGACCGGCAGCGTGGAGTCGGCGGAGGATGTCGGCGTGACTACGCAGGAGGGACACGACGACCACCGTGAGAAGGATGACCAGCACGGTCTGGACGATGACGAGTGCGAGCACGAGGAACCTCAGGTGTTGGTGGCGATGCCGACGACGCTGTGACTGACCGGCAGGGCGGTGCCGACTCGGGAGCCGGCGTCGCCGTAGGGGAACTTGGAGCCGTCGCCGCCCACGAGGACGTAGCCGTTGCCGTTGCGGGAGCGAGCCATGGCGGTGATCGAGGCGGTGAGGGCAGGCGGGCCCGATTGGAGCGACGGGGCGTCGCCGCACGCGATGACCCGTCCGTCGGCGGCGACCAGCCAGTAGCCGTTGCCCGACTGGGTGACGGCCATCCCGACGAAGGGGGCGCTGATGCCCCGACCGACCCCCGAGCCGTGGAAGCGGGCATCACCAAAGCTGAAGATGCCGCCGTCGCGAGCGACGAGCCAGTAGCCGCGCCCGGTGCGGGTGGCGGCCATGCCGTTCACCGGCTGGTTGAGGCGGACCCCGCCCATCGACCCGTAGAACTGGGCATCGCCATAGGCGAAGACCCCGCCATCACGGGCGACCAGCCAGTAGCCGTTGGCGGTGGGGGTCGACGCCATGCCGACCACCGGTTGGTTGAGGCGGATCCCCCCGGCGGACCCACGGAAGCGGGCGTCACCGAAGGAGAAGATCCCGCCGTCGGAAGCGACGAGCCAGTAGCCGTTGCCCGACGGGGTGCCGGCGATGCCGACGA
>SKKL01000028.1 GCA_007121465.1 Acidimicrobiales bacterium
ACCGTCGGCCACTGGAGGCGCCACAGCAGGCGCTCCGGTGTGGCGAGCCGGCCCTCCGCGGTGGGTGGTCCGGGCCGGGGCGGGAGGACGCCCGCCCCCAGGTCGCGCCGGTCGCCGATCAGGTACGCGACCGCGACGAGCACGGCGATGAACACACCGAAGATGATGAACACGTCCCACTGGTCCTGGGCGTAGGCCCTCACCTGTTGCCCCCACCCGATGGGTGAGAGCCACGACGGCCAGGCGCTGACGACGAAGGTCTCGTCGACGGTGGTCCCTGCAGCGTCTCCGATGGCTCGGATCAGGAAGGCCGCGCCGAGGGTGGTGCTGGCCAGCCCGGTCGCTCCCCGCTGGGAGTCGACGAGTTGGGACGTGACGGCGGCGATGGCGGCGAAGGACAGCCCGGCTGCGCCGAGCGCCGCTCCCGCCGCGAGCGAGCCCTCGAGGGGAAGGTCCTGGGCCAACAGTGCGACGGTGGTGGCCGCCGCGACGAGGACGTTGGCCGCCGCCGCAACGAGAAGCGCGGCGGTGAGGCGAGCCCGGCGGCCGACGATGGCGGAGCCCAACAGCTCGGCCCGGCCGGTCTCTTCGTCCTGACGGGTGAGTCGAGTGATGATCAGGATGCTCATCAACCCCGCCAGCACCGCGAGGACTCCATAGGTCTCGGCCATGGTCATGGCGCCGAGGCTGTCTCCCGAGGCTGGGCCGTCGAAGGCGCGGGCCAGGCGGTTGCCTGCGCTGAAGGTCGCGCCGACCAGCCGGTCGGCCTCGGTCGGGTAGACGCCGACCACCGCGCTCACACTGATGAACGCGAGGCCGCCGAGTCCGACGATCCACAGGCCGAGGTTGATCCGGTCGCGTCGGAGTCCGAGGCGGACCAACCGGGCGGTCCCGGTCAGCGAGCTCATCGGTTGTGGGCGGGATCGCCGGCCTCGTCGTCGACCAGTTGGTCGCCGTAGTGGCGGAGGAACAGCTCGGCGAGGGTGGGCGGAGTGCTGGTGAGAGAGACGACACCGGCGGCCATCACCCGCTCGAGCGCCGCCTCGACCTGGTCGGAGTCGACCTGGAAGCGCACCGTTTCGCCGTCTATCTCGGGAGCGTGCACCCCGTCGATAGCGTCGAGGCCGGTGACGGGTCCCCGGGTCCTCGCCGTGACCGAGGTGCGGGTGAGGTGCCGGAGGTCGTCGAGACTGCCGGACTCGACGATCCGTCCGTCGCGGATGATGCTCACCCGGTCACAGAGGGCCTCGGCCTCGCTGAGGATGTGGCTCGAGAGCAGTGCGGTGCGTCCCTCCCCGGCCGCCTCGCGGACCACGTTCTCGAAGACCGTGGCCATCACGGGGTCGAGTCCCGAGGTGGGCTCGTCGAGCAGCAACAGCTCGACGTTTGAGGAGAACGCGGCGACGATCGCCACCTTCTGGCGGTTGCCCTTGGAGTAGGTGCGGCACTTCTTGGTCGGGTCGAGCTGGAAACGCTCGATGAGCTCCTCGCGGCGTCCGGTGTCGAGCCCGCCGCGCAGATCGCCGAGCAGGTCGATCACCTCGCCCCCGGAGAGGTTCGGCCACAGGTGAACGTCGCCGGGAACGTAGCCCAGGCGACGGTGGAGCTCGACTGCATCGTGCCACGGGTCGCTCCCGAGCACCGACACGTCGCCCGAGTCGTGGCGGAGGAGTCCGAGAAGGACTCGGATGGCGGTGGTCTTGCCCGCTCCGTTCGGCCCGAGGAATCCGTGCACCTCGCCGGTGGCGACCTCGAGGTCGAGCCCATCGAGGGCACGGGTCGGGCCGAACGTCTTCACGAGCTGGGCGGCGTGGATGGCGGCGGTCATGGGTCCTCCAGAGTGGGCCGGACCATCCTCCATCGCCGGGCCGTTGGTGTCGAGGGTCTTTGGTCCCTCGCTGTGGCAGCTCAGTCGGCTTCCACGATCACCTGACCGGTCATGCCTGGTCCGCTGTGTAGGACGCAGAAGTAGTCGTATGTGCCGGGCTCGTCGAAGGTCCACTCGGTCGTCTCGCCCGGTTCCAGATCGGCGTCGAACAGATCGGTGTCGGCGAGCTCGCGGGTCCCGGCGGTGACGGTGTGGCTCGTCGAGTCGAGGTTCTCGAACACCACGGTGGTGCCCACCGGCACGGTGAGCGGGTCGGGTGAGTAGATGAAGGTCTGGATGGTGACCGTCTCGGTGCTCGGAAGCTCGGCGTCACGCTCATCGGTCGAGTCGGCGGAGCAGGCCGCGAGTCCGGCCACGAGGAGGAGGGCGATGACGGCGGTGCCGGAGTGCCGGCGACGGGCGGAGGTGGATCTCATGGGGGTATGTCTCCTGGGACGACACGAGGGGGGTGTCCCTGCGCACTGGGACACCCCCCTCGGGAATGGTTGACGGTTTGATCGAGTCGGTCAGATCGACCGGATCGGTCAGCTCAGGCCTTGCTGGGTGGCGATGGCGCCAGCCAGGGCAGAGGCGGTCATGGGCATGTGGCCGGCGGCGGTGCGCAGGTTGGCGAACACGTCGGTGTCACCGGCGAGGATCGAGTCGATCGCGGCGGTGA
>SKKL01000202.1 GCA_007121465.1 Acidimicrobiales bacterium
CAACCCGAGAGCCTTCATCCCCCACGCGGCGTTGCTGCGTCAGGCTTTCGCCCATTGCGCAAGATTCCCTACTGCTGCCTCCCGTAGGAGTCTGGGCCGTGTCTCAGTCCCAGTGTGGCTGGTCGTCCTCTCAGACCAGCTACCCGTCGATGCCTTGGTGGGCCGTTACCCCACCAACAAGCTGATAGGCCGCGAGACCCTCCCAAAGCGAAAAGACTTTCCCCACAAGACCATGCGATCTCGTGGGAGCATCCGGTATTAATCCGGGTTTCCCCGGGCTATCCCAGACTTCGGGGCAGGTTTCTCACGTGTTACTCACCCGTTCGCCGCTAGGTCTTCCCTAGTGTTGCCACTAGATGGACCTCGCTCGACTTGCATGTATTAGGCACGCCGCCAGCGTTCGTCCTGAGCCAGGATCAAACTCTCCGTCAAAATCTCTCAGGTCGGGCCGTAGCCCTTCCCTTCGATCCATGGAGAGCCGGTGTCGGAGGGGCTTCCTCGTCAACCGACTGGCACCAGAACAGACAAGTGATGTCCGTTTTAGTGCGTACTACTTTAATGAACGGTCGTCACAACCGAAGCTGCGACGATCGCCCGCACTAGACTTGTTCGTCCTCTATTCCGTTTTCAAGGAGCACCCGGTACCGCATGCGATACCTGCGTGATGTGACGGACATGGTCGGCGCTGGAGTCAGGGACTCCTGCGGACCGGAGGTCCGTTTCGATCTCTGCCCACTTGCGGCTGCTTCGGTGAACCGTTGCGGCCGACTGGGGCGAGTTGTCAACTTACCGGAGTCCGTTCTCGGTGTCAAGCCATTCCGTCGAGCCGCTGTGTGCGGTGACGGATCGGCGGTCCGAGGCGGGTGTGCCGGTGCCCCGTGGGGCGAGGACTGACGATAGCACTTTCCCCGGCCGACACCAACTCGGCGCTCAGTGCTCTCCGGCCACCACCAGGTGGAAGGCCCGTTTGCCCCGGCGGAGCAGCACGTAGCGACCATGGAGCAGGTCGGACTCGGTCACGACCCGCCCCTCGGCGGCGGTCTCACCGTTGATCGCGAGGCCGCCCTGGGCGAGAAGTTGACGGGCCTCGCTCCGAGACTTTGCGGCGCCGGCGTCGGCGGTCAGCTCGACGAGATCGAGACCATCGAGGATCCGGTCACGAACCACCACCGAGGTCGGAATCTCCGAGGAGAGCGCCTCGAGGGTGCCTCGGGCCACCTCGGCCACGGGGGCACCACCGAAGAGCACCCGCGATGCCTCCTCCGCGGCCGCTGCCGCGTCGGTCCCGTGCACCGACGCAGTGAGCTCCCGGGCGAGGGTCCGCTGGGCGAGGCGTTCGTGGGGCGCCTCGTCGTGGGCGGAGACGACCTCCTCCACCTCTGCCGGGGACAAGAAGGTGAGCTGCAACAGGAGCTTGCGCATCTCGGAGTCCTCGACCGGCATCCAGGCCTGATAGAAGCGGTACGGACTCATCCGGTGCGCTCCGAGCCACATCTGCTCCCCCGACGCCGACTTGCCGTACTTCGTGCCGTCGGGTCGGGTGAGGAGCGGCCAGGTGAGCGCATGGGCACTGCGTCCGAGGCGACGGCGGACCAGATCGACCCCGAGGGAGATGTTCCCCCACTGGTCCGACCCCCCGACCTGCATCTCGCAGCCCTCGAGCTCGGCGAGGTGAACGAAGTCGTTCGCTTGCAACAGCATGTAGCTGAACTCGGTGTAGGAGATCCCGTGCTCGCTCTCGATCCGGCCACGCACCGCTTCCTTGGCGAGCATCTGGTTCACCGTGACGTGCTTGCCCACGTCCCGCAGGAAGTCGATGGCGCTCATGGCGACGGTCCACGAGCGGTTGTCGACCAGGCGAGCCCCGTTCGGGCCGTCGCCGAAGTCGAGGAATGCCTTGAGCTGGGGGACGATTCCCTCGAGGTTGGCCGCCAGGGTGTCGTCGTCGAGCAGGTTGCGCTCCTCGGAGCGACCTCCGGGGTCACCGATCATCCCCGTGGCCCCACCCGCGAGGACGATGGGCCGATGGCCCGCCTCCTGGAACCGGCGCATCACCAACAGTCCGATGAGGTTTCCGACGTGGAGGCTGTCGGCCGACGGATCGAACCCGCAGTAGACGGTGATCGGACCGGCGTCGAGCCGGGAACGGAGGTGATCGAGGTCGGTGGAGTCCTGGATCAGGCCACGGGAGGCGAGATCGTCGAGGATGGCGGAACCGTTGGTGGGCACCCGGCCATCGTGCTCGCCGCCCCGAACCCGAGTCCAGCCCATTGGTGACACCCGCCACCTACGACACCGGTGGTCGGACAATCGCCCGCCGATCGGCGATGATGGAGGCCATCATGAGGCGCCTCGTCCCCACCTTGTCGATCGTCGCGCTCGTCGCGGTCGCGTGCAGCTACACGCCCATCACCATCGCGCCCGAGGTGCCCGACACCGCACAGTCGTCGTCGATGTACGCATCCGACGGCAGCCTCCTCACCGTGCTCCACGGCGAGGAGAACCGGGTCAACGTGCGCTTCGAGCAGATGCCGGACCACCTGATCGACGCCGTCGTCGCCATCGAGGACGAGCGCTTCTGGCTCCACCAGGGCGTCGACCCCATCGGCCTGGTCCGTGCCGTCCGGCGCAACGTCACCGAGGGGGGCATCGCCGAGGGCGGCTCCACGATCACCCAGCAGACGGTGAAGAACCTGCTCCTCGAGCGCGAGCGCAGCCTCGGCGGCAAGCTCGAGGAAGCGTCGCTCGCCCTCCAGCTCGAGCGCACCCACTCGAAAGAACGCGTTCTCGAGCTGTACCTCAACTCGATCTACTTCGGGAAGGGTGCCTACGGCGTCGAGGCGGCCTCACGCACCTACTTCAACAAGTCGGTCAGCGACATCACCCTGTCCGAAGCGGCCGTGTTGGCCGGGCTCATCAAGTTCCCCAACGCCGCCAACCCGATCGACTACGCGGACCGCGCCATCGACCGGCGGGACATCGTCCTCGACGCCATGTACGGCCTGGAGATGATCGACACCGAGACCTACGAGGCGGTGCTGGTCGAACCCCTCGATGTCCGGCCACCGATCCCGGCGAGCTTCGATCGCTACCCGGCCCCCCACTTCGTCGAAGAGGTCACGCAGTGGTTCCTGAGGAACCCCGAGTTCGGCGAGACCCGGGCCGACCGAATCCAGCTGCTCTTCGGCGGGGGTCTTCGCATCCACACCACCATCGACCCGGTGCTGCAGGCCCAGGCCGAGTCGGCCCGCGACCAGATCCTCCCCGACGGATCGACTGACCCCGAAGTGTCGGTCGTCGCCCTCGAACCCCGCAGCGGCAAGGTGCGAGCCATGGTCGGTGGCCGGGACTTCTGGGCCGAGGGTCGCTCCGCCCGGTACAACCTCGCCATGGGCAATGGCCGGGGCGGTGGCTCCTCGTACAAGCCCTTCGTGCTCGCCGCCGCGCTCAGCCAGGGCATGCCGCTCGACCGGTCCTACCCGGCCCCCAACCGCACCGAGTTCAACTTCGCCCCCGGTCAGGACCCATGGGTCGTCACCGGTGGCGGCGGCGGGTCCTCCGACCTGGTGCGCATGACGGTGAGCTCGCACAACACCGCCTACGCCGCTCTCATGCTCGACGTCGGCCCCTCCAACGCGGTCGCCATGGCCCGAGACCTCGGCATCACCACTCCACAGAACCCCGTGCCCGCAGCGGTGCTCGGATCCGAGAACGTCACGCCACTCGACATGGCCAACGCCTATGCCACCTTCGCCAATGCCGGGATCCACGTCCCGCCGGTGATGGTCGACCAGATCGTGAGGGCCGACGGGACGATCCTGTGGGAGCACAGCCACACCCAGCGGCGGGTCCTCGACGCCGACATCGCCGACACGATCACCCACATCCTCGTGGATGCCACCGAGGTCGGGACCGGCACCCGGGCCCGCATCCCCGGACGGCCTGTCGCCGGCAAGACCGGAACTGGCACCGGCTTCAAGGACGCCTGGTTCGTCGGCTACACGCCCCAACTCGCCACCGCAGTGTGGGTCGGCTACCCCGACGAGGAGACCGAGATGCCGGGCATGTTCGGCGGCACCGCCCCGGCCCAGATCTTCCACGCGTTCATGGCGCCCGCTCACGAAGAACTGCCGGTGTTCGAGTTCCGACCCATGCCGACCACCACGACGGTGCCGGTTCCCCGGGCGGTCACCGAGACCACCGCACCACCACCACCCCCTCCCCCTCCGACCGCTCCTGGCGAAGAAGACGTCCAAGGCGGCGAGTTCCAGGAGGTCGAACCCTGATGCCCGGCGACGACCCGGCCTCGTCTCCGGTGACCACCCTCGACGACGACATCGCCCCGGCTCGTCGGCTCCGCCCCTCGGTGATCATCGCCACCGTGTTCTTCGTGCTCCTCGCCGGGTTCTGGGGATGGATCTGGTACTACCACCTGTCCGGCTACGGCGAGCGAGACATGCCCGACCGCCTCGACGACATGGCCTGGACGAGTGATGCCGAAGAGGCGTGCTTCACGGCCGATGCCCGGATCGCCGCCCTCCCCGGCGCCCACAACGCCGCCGACGCGAACGAGCGGGCCGACATCATCGAATCCGCCACCGCCGAGCTCGAAGCCATGATCGACGAGCTCGAGGGGATCGTACCCACCGGGGACAGCCGTGATGCCCGCATCAGTGCCGCATGGCTCGAGGACTACCGAATCTTCGCCTCCGATCGCTACCGGTACGCCGACACCCTGAGGGTCGATCCCAGCGCCCGGTTCCTCGTCACCGAGAAGCAGGGCCGGTACATCACTGCGCCCATCGACCGCTTCGCCCGGGTGAACGAGATGGAGGGCTGCATGACCCCCGGAGACGTCTGACCGGCGGGTATGTCAGGGCGCGGGCGGAGTGAAGGCCCGGGCCGCCTCCACGATCACCGTCGCCACCGCCTCGACCGGCAACGCCGTGGAGTCGATCCACAGGTGGTAGTGGGCCGGATCGTTCCAGTCCCGGTGGTAGAGGCGCTTCATGAACAGGCGACGCATCTCGTCGGTGTGCTCGAGGCGCTGCGCGGCAGTGGCCTCGTCGATACCCTCGATGGCCGCACCCTGGACCCTGCGGGCACCAGCGGGACCGTCCAGACGGATCCGCAGCGCGTCGGGCACCGCGGCGGTCGCCCCCCAGCCGAGGATCACCCCGTCGCCGCCGGTCTCCGAGCGGAACTCCGCGATGCGAGCCTCCGCCGCTGCCCGAAGCTCCCGGTCGGGGTGTTCACCCGGCTCGAGGGCCCCTCCGAACTCAGGAGGAGCGGGAGCCGAGGCCAAGGCATTGAGCACGCGCTGCCAGATCCCTCGTTCGAGCTCCTCCTCGCTCGATGACGCCTCGCCGGCCTCCACCCCGATGCTCGTACTCTTCCCGGCGACGACCCCCCGGGAGAGATAGGGCAGTCCGCTCAGCTCCGCGATGCGAGGAGCGATGACGCTTCCTCCCGCTCCGTAGCTGGCAGCGATGGCGATGATGGGCATCTCTCATCTCCTCTTGCCGGATGAACCGGACGAGATGGCAACGGGGGGACGTGGAGCGTCGGACCGGCGGGTGAGACCGGCTCGGGCCATTCGAAGGGTGCCGGGGTCGACGCCGAGGGTGCCGAGCGCGTCGAACTCCACCCAGCGCAGGGCCTCGGATTCGTGGTTCGCGTCGGGGATCGCCCCCTGCGGCGCCACCACGAGGAAGCGGACGTCGAGGTGGTCGTGGGGATCCTCACCGGGCGGCTCCACCCGGTGGATGTCGAGATCGATCGGCTCGGGGTCGATGAGGAGGCCCACGATTCCCGTCTCCTCGGTGGCCTCCCGCAGCGCGACAGCGGCCAGGTTGGCGTCGCCGTCGGCGTGCCCACCCGGCTGCAACCACCGCTGCAGCTTGCGGTGGAACAACACGAGGAGGCGACCCGTGCCCTCCTCCACCACCAGCGCCGACCCGGTGAGGTGCCCCTCGACACACGTCCGGTGCAGTGCATCGGGGTTCTCGTCGATGAACTCGAGGATGGCGGCCCGGATCCCCGCCTGGCCCGGATCGTCGGCACGGTGAGAGTGCACCATGGAGCGGGCGACGCGGAGGTCGTCGCTCGGCGCGAGGATCGGCGAGTCGGCGAGCAACAGCATCGCCAGCATGATGGCACCTCCTGGCCGCCCCGCGGTGTCTCAACGGGTCGGCAACCCCTTCGAGACGTGGGGGTCGTCGGGGAGGTACCAACGCCACGGCGCGTCGACGGCCCGGCTGATGCCGATGCGTGGTCCGCTCACCGGTTCGACCGTGGGCCTGCCCCCGTCGTCGAGCAGGCGAACGGGCGAGTCAGGGTCACAGACGTCGACGCCGTTGTGGGTCCCGTCGATGCCGAGCGCCTGGGCCAGCTTGGCCGGACCGTTGCAGAGGTCACGATCGCGGCGGGCGCGAGGGCGAGCGGTTCGCATCTCATCCAGACCGGCCATCGGCGACAAGGCCCGCACCAGGACGGCTCCGCCCTCTCCTTCGGGGCCGGTGACGACGTTCGCACACCAGTGCATGCCGTAGACGAAGTACACGTACAGCAGCCCGGCCGTGCCGAACATGGTCGCGTTTCGCGCCGTCGGGCCGCGGTGGGCGTGGCTCGCCGGATCCTCGACACCCAGGTACGCCTCGACCTCGACGATCCGGCCGGCTCGACCCCCGACGGCCAGGACCAGGCCGAGCAGCGCCGGCGCGACCTCCACCGGCGAGGCCATGAGGTGGTCGCGCCCGACCGGCCGGGCTCCGGGGATCGACGACCCCGACGACATCTCAGGCTCCGGCGGCACGCACCCGGGCGTCGTCGGCGTCGAGTCGGGCCCGGAACGCCTCGACCTGGGCGGCGACCGGCTCGGGTCCCCCGGCTCCGGGACTCGTGCGGCGGCGCACGCCGATCCCCTCACCGATGAGCGCGGCGGCCTCATCTCCCAGCGCGGGGTGGGCGGCGACGAGCTCGGCCAGGGATGTCGATCCCTCGAGGGCCTCCCGAACGAGCCCACCGACGATGGCATGTGCCTCACGGAACGGAGTGCCGGCGACGACGAGGTACTCGGCCAGATCGGTGGCGGCGGTAGCGGGTGAGTCGGCGGCCGCCGCCATGCGCTGGTGGTCGAAGGTGGTTGTCGCCATCAGCCCGGCCACCGCGGCCAGCCCGAGCGACACCTGGTCCACCGCGTCGAAGAGCGGCTCCTTGTCCTCCTGGAGATCCCGGTTGTAGGCCAAGGGGAGGCTCTTGAGGGTGGCGAGCAGGCCGGTGAGGTGTCCGATGAGGCGCCCGGTCTTTCCCCGGGCCAGCTCGGCGATGTCGGGGTTCTTCTTCTGGGGCAGCATCGACGAACCGGTGGAGTAGGCGTCGTCGAGTCGGGCGAACCCGAACTCCTCGCTCGACCACAGGACGATCTCCTCACCGACACGGGAGAGGTGAACGCCGATGAGGGCGAGGTCGAAGAGGGCCTCGGCCACGAAGTCGCGGTCGCTCACCGCGTCGAGCGAGTTGGCGAACACCCGGGCGAAACCGAGGTCGGCGGCCACCGACGCGGGGTCGAGAGGCAGCGACGACCCGGCCAGAGCTCCGGCGCCGAGCGGCGAGACATCGAGCCGGTCGCGGGTGTCGAGGAGGCGGTCGACGTCACGAGCGAGAGCCCATCCGTGGGCCAGCAGGTGATGGGCCAGCAGAACCGGCTGGGCCCGCTGGAGGTGCGTGTAGCCCGGGAGGTAGGCGTCTCCGGCCTCGACCGCCCGCTCGAAGAGGACGTGCTGGAGATCGAGGACGCGTCGGGCCACCGCCGCCAGCTCTCTCTTCGCGAAGAGGCGCAGGTCGGTGGCGACCTGGTCGTTGCGGCTGCGGCCGGTGTGGATCTTGCCACCGGCCGGACCGGCCAGCTCGGTGACCCGACGCTCGACCGCGGTGTGGATGTCCTCGTCGGAGGGCTCGAAGACGAACGTTCCGTCGGTGAGCTCGGCCTCGACCGTGTCGAGGGCCTCCAGGATGGAGGACACCTCCTCGCCGGTGAGGAGGCCGACTCGACCGAGACCCCGCACATGGGCCCGGGACCCGGTGATGTCGTCGGCGGCGAGCCGGCGATCGAAAGGAAGGCTGACGGTGTAGGCCATGAGCTCCGCGGCCGGGCCACCCTCGAACCGTCCGTGCCACAGCGTCACGACGCCGATCCTTCCCCGTCGCCCGAACCGAGCACGTGGACATCGGCAGCCCCGGCGAGCGACCCGGCCCGACGGTAGATGTCGAGCTTGTGCCGCGAATCGTCGATGTCGAGGTTGCGCATGGTGAGCTGGCCGATGCGGTCGAGCGGCCCGAACGCGCTCTCGGAGCGCTCCATCGAGAGCTTCTCGGGGGCGTAGGAGAACTCGGGACCGGTCGTGTCGACGATCGAGTAGTCGTCGCCCCGCCGCAGCCGCAGGGTGACCTCGCCGGTGACGGCGGCCCCGACCCAACGCTGCAGCGGCTCGCGCAGCATCAGGGCCTGGGGATCGAACCAGCGACCCTCGTACATGAGCCGCCCGAGGCGACGCCCCATGGTGCGGTAGTTGTCCATGGTGTCTTCGTTGTGCACCGCGGTGACGAGCCGCTCGTAGCAGATGTGGAGGAGGGCCATGCCGGGCGACTCGTAGATGCCGCGGCTCTTGGCCTCGATGATGCGGTTCTCGATCTGATCGCTCATCCCGAGCCCGTGGCGGCCGCCGACCTCGTTGGCGGCCAGCACCAGAGCGACCCGGTCGTCGAACACCTCGCCGTTGATCGCGACCGGCCAGCCTGCCTCGAAACGGACCGAGACGTCCTCGGTCGCGACCTCCACCTCGGGGTCCCAGAACCGCACGCCCATGATCGGATCGACGATCTCGATCCCCACCGCCAGCTCCTCGAGGTTCTTGGCCTCATGGGTGGCGCCCCAGATGTTGGCGTCGGTGGAGTAGGCCTTCTCGGCACTGTCGCGATAGGGCAGATCACGCTCGGCGAGCCAGGCCGACAGCTCGGCCCGTCCCCCCAGCTCCTCGACGAAGGTGGGGTCGAGCCAGGGCTTGTAGATGCGCAGGTTCTCGTTGACCAGGAGGCCGTAGCGGTAGAACCGCTCGATGTCGTTGCCCTTGTAGGTCGAGCCGTCGCCCCAGATGTCGACACCGTCGGACTGCATCGCCTGCACCAGCATGGTGCCGGTCACCGCCCGTCCGAGAGGCGTGGTGTTGAAGTAGGTCCGGCCCCCGGTGGTGACGTGGAAGGCGCCGCACTGCAGGGCGACGAGTCCCTCGTGCACGAGCTCCTCACGGCAGTCGACCAACCGGGCTGCCTCGGCGCCGTAGGCTTCGGCCCGCGACGGGACCCCGGCCAGATCCGGCTCGTCGGGCTGGCCGATGTCGGCGGTGTAGGCGTAGGGGATCGCCCCCTGCTCGCGCATCCAGGCCACCGCCACGGAGGTGTCGAGACCGCCGGAGAAGGCGATACCGACCCGTTCGCCGACGGGGAGGGAGGTGAGCACGCGAGCATCGGACCCTGAGGGCACGAGACATCAGTCCTTTCGAGAGGTGGAGCGTTCGGGGGGAAGACCGGCGAGTTGACGCAGGGTCTCGGCCAGGCGGTCGCCACCGACGGCTTCGGCGGCGACGCAGAGCAGGGTGTCGTCTCCCGCCACCGTACCGATCAGGCCGTCGAGGGTGGACCGGTCGAGGGCCGACCCGACGACGTGGGCCGACCCGGGCGGGGTGCGCAGGATGACGAGGTTCTGGGAGTGGTCCACCTCGACCACCCAGTCGCCGAGCACCCGGCGCAGGTGATCGGTGGGGGCGTGCTGTTCGGTCGGCAGTTCGGGGATGGCGTAGGCGACCTCTCCCCCGGCGACGCGAACCTTGATCGC
>SKKL01000151.1 GCA_007121465.1 Acidimicrobiales bacterium
GGCTGAGGCTACCCCTGTCGTCGGGTGTCCTCCGAGGGGCGGGTGTGCGCAGCGGCTCTCCCGGGAAGGGATGATGGGAGTTCACAAAGATCGAGGAGTGCCGTCGTGACCTACACGAGGAACCATGCCCGTCCGCTGCTGAACGACAGCGAGTACGAGTTGTTCACCTTGAGCCTGTCGGATCGCATCACCGACCTGAACCAGGCCGAGCTGAACAAGGCGATCACCCGCGCCCGTCGGGCTCGCGACAAGGCATCGGACCTGGTGAAGCGCCAAGCCGGGAAGGTCCGCCAGAGCGCCGGTGCGCGAGGCGGTGCACTCAACGCCAACGAACGCTCGAAGAAGAAGGAAGTCGCGCTGTCCGAGGCACTCGGTCGATTCGAGAAGCGCGCCGCCGCCCTGGAGGAAGCCGAGGAGAAGGCCAAGAAGCGGGAGGCCTTGGCTCATGCCCGGTCCGCCTCGGGCAAGGGTCCGGGCAAGGGAAAGGGACCCGCGGGTGGGGCGAAGAACCGAGCCGCCCGTCGAGCCGGGGGCAGCACCGGGTTCCAGTCGGACTCGGCCGGGAAGAAGGCAGAGTCGGCTCGGCGCGCCCCTCAGACCCGGATCAACGCCTCCCGGTCAGCCGCCGGCAAACGGGGTCAGTCCCGCCGCGACAGCCGCTGACGGCGCGTCCACGGCCCGGGGAATATGCTCCGGACCGTGACATCTCGAACGGCGCGACGGCCGAGCCTCGACGCTCTCGTTCGGCTGCGTCATGCCCGGGATCGGATGGACCGCGACTACGCCCAGCCGCTCGACGTCACCGTGGTCGCTCGCGAGGTGCACATGTCCGCGGGGCACTTCAGTCGCGAGTTCCGCGCGGCCTACGGCGAGACGCCCTACAGCTACCTGATGACCCGGCGGATCGAGCGGGCCATGGTCCTGCTGCGGCGAGGGGACCTGTCCGTCACCGACGTGTGCTTCGCGGTGGGCTGTTCGTCGCTCGGGACCTTCAGCACCCGCTTCGCCGAGCTGGTCGGCGTGCCGCCGAGCGTCTACCGCCGGGAGGCCGTCGGCTCGGCGCACGGGATCCCGGCGTGCATGGCGAAACGGGTGACGAGACCGGTCAGGAATCGAGAAGCAATTGACCTCGAGCCGCGCAGAGGATGAGCGCATGAACATCACCATCCACTCCAGCTTCCTGCCCCACACCGATCCCGAGGCCTCCCTGGCTTTCTACCGTGACGTCCTCGGCTTCGAGGTCCGTCTCGACGTCGGCTACCAGGACATGCGCTGGATCACCGTCGGTCCTCCCGGCCAGCCCGACACCGCCATCGTGCTCAGCCCCCCTGCCGCCGACCCGGGCATCACCGACGATGAGCGGCGCACGATCGAAGAGATGATGGCCAAGGGCACCTACAGCACCCTCGTACTGGCCACCCCCGATCTCGACGCCACCTTCGAACGGCTGCAGGCGGGCAACACCGACATCGTGCAAGAGCCCATCGAACAGCACTACGGGGTGCGCGACTGCGCGGTGCGCGACCCGGCAGGGAACATGCTCCGCATCCAGGAGCGTGGCTGATCGTGCCGGCGGTGAAGACGGCAAGGGCTCGGAACGACGCGCCCACCAACGGGGCCCACCCCGCCGATCGCCACGATCTCATCCGGGTGCAGGGTGCTCGGGAGAACAACCTGAAGGACATCAGCGTCGAGATCCCGAAGCGTCGCCTCACTGTCTTCACCGGTGTGTCCGGTTCGGGCAAGAGCTCGTTGGTGTTCGCCACGATCGCGGCGGAGTCTCAGCGGATGATCAACGAGACCTACAGCGCGTTCGTGCAGGGTTTCATGCCGAACCTCGCTCGTCCCGACGTCGACGTGCTCGACGGACTGACCACGGCCATCATCGTCGACCAGGAACGCATGGGAGCCCACGCGCGCTCCACCGTCGGCACCGCCACCGACGCCAACGCCATGCTGCGCATCCTGTTCAGTCGCCTCGGTGAACCCCACATCGGTCCGCCGAGCGCGTTCGCCTTCAACGTTCCCTCGGTCACCGCCTCGGGTGCCATCACCGTCGATCGAGGGAACAAGAAGGCCGAGAAGGTCACCTTCACCCGCACGGGAGGCATGTGCCCGCGCTGTGAAGGCATGGGCAACGTGTCGGACTTCGACCTCACCGCCCTCTTCGACGACTCCAAGTCGATCAACGAGGGTGCCATCACCATCCCCGGCATGAGCATGGACGGGTGGTCCGGTCGCATCTTCCGCGGCTGTGGGTTCTTCGACCCCGACAAGCCGATCGCCAGGTTCACGAAGAAGGAGATGAACGACCTCCTCCACAAGGAGGCCACCAAGATCAAGGTGGAGGGCATCAACCTCACCTACCTCGGTCTGATCCCCCAGATCCAGAAGTCGTTCCTGTCGAAGGATCTCGACGCCATGCAGCCTCACATCCGGGCGTTCGTCGAGCGGGCCATCACCTTCACCACCTGCCCCGACTGCGACGGAACTCGGCTCGCCGAGCCCGCCCGCTCCTCGACGATCGCGGGGATCCACATCGGTGAGGCCTGTGCCATGCAGATCGACGAGCTGGCCACCTGGGTGGGCAACCTCGACGAACCGTCGGTGGCGCCGCTGCTCACCGCGCTGGGAGAGACCCTCGACTCCTTCGTCGAGATCGGCCTCGGCTACCTGAGCCTGGATCGGCCGGCAGGCACCCTGTCGGGAGGAGAGGCGCAGCGCACGAAGATGGTGCGCCATCTCGGGTCGTCGCTCACCGACGTCACCTACGTGTTCGACGAACCCACCATCGGCCTGCATCCCCACGACATCGCCCGGATGAACGACCTGCTGGTGCGACTGCGCGACAAGGGGAACACCGTGCTGGTGGTCGAGCACAAGCCCGAGGTGATGGCCATCGCCGATCACGTCGTCGACCTCGGGCCGGGCGCGGGATCCTCTGGGGGAGAGGTCGTGTTCGAGGGCAGCGTCGACGGGCTCCGGTCGAGCGACACGGTGACCGGCCGCCACCTCGACGATCGGGCGACACTGAAGGACGAGACGCGGTCGCCGGCGGGAGCGATCGAGATCCGGGCTGCCGAGATGAACAACCTCCAGAATGTCGACGTCGACATCCCGCTCGGTGTCCTCGTGGTGGTGACGGGTGTTGCCGGTTCGGGGAAGAGCTCGCTCATCCACGGATCGGTGGCCGATCGCGAGGACGTCGTGGTGATCGACCAGGCGACCATCCGCGGCTCTCGACGCAGCAATCCTGCCACCTACACCGGGTTGCTCGAACCGATCCGGAAGGCCTTCGCCAAGGCCAACGGCGTGAAGCCGGCCCTGTTCAGCGCCAACTCCGAGGGGGCCTGCCCGACGTGCAACGGGGCCGGGGTGATCTACACCGACCTGGCGATGATGGCCGGCGTCGCCGCTCCGTGTGAGGACTGCGAGGGCAAGCGGTTCCAACCCGAGGTGCTCACCTTCCACTACGGCGGTAAGGACATCAGCCAGGTGCTCGCCATGTCGGTGGCCGACGCCGAGGTCTTCTTCGGCGACGGTGAGGCTCGCACCCCCGCCGCCCACAAGATCCTCGAACGCCTCGTCGACGTCGGTCTCGGCTACCTCACCCTCGGCCAGCCGCTGACCACGCTGTCGGGTGGTGAGCGCCAGCGCCTCAAGCTCGCCTCACAGATGGGGGAGAAGGGCGGCATCTACGTGCTCGACGAGCCGACCACCGGCCTGCACCTGGCCGATGTCGAGCAACTGCTGGGCCTGCTCGACCGCCTCGTCGACTCGGGCAAGTCGGTCGTCGTCATCGAGCACCACCAGGCGGTGATGGCTCACGCCGACTGGATCATCGACCTCGGTCCCGGTGCCGGACACGACGGTGGCCGCGTCGTCTTCGAGGGCACCCCCGCCACCCTCGTCGCCGACCGCTCCACACTCACCGGCGAACACCTCGCCGACTACGTGGCTGGCTGAGGACCGAGGTGGCCACGACCATCGAGGAGCTCCGGGCGTTGGCGTTCGCCTATGCCCGGGCCTGCGACCGCGGCGATGGCCATTCCATGCCGCTGCCGGCGAGGGTGGCCGCCTCATCGCCGCGCACCAGTGTCAGCTGTGCCCGCACCCGCAGTGTCGAGGGGTCACGACCCTCGCCTGGGTCACCCGGGTGACCATCGGGGTCCTGGTCCTCGAGACGGCATCACCGGTCGGCGGCACCTCCCCGCACCTCGACGACGACCGCTTCTTCGGCGACGTGCTCGACGCCACCCGACGGTTCCTCGAGGACCTCCCCGGCCACTGACCGCACGGGATCCGGTCGTCGGTCGGGTGATGACGTCGCTCACTCCTCGGCTGGTTGGGTGTAGGCGGCGAGTGTGCGCTCCATGGCGGCCCGGGCGACATCGGGGTCCTCGCCGCCAGCGACGTCGGCCTCGCCCCAGGCGCGCCCCGAGTCGACGATGAAGGCGACCCCCTCGGGCCCGGCCATCCACTCGTCGGCGTCGTCCGGTCGGTCCTCGTCGCTGTCGAGGTGCAAGAACAGTCCGAGCAGGGCGAGATCCCAGCCGATGCCCCCGGCGCCGGGACCGAACTGCTCCCAGTGCTCGTCGGGATGGGCGAGGTGGGTGAGCTCCGCGCGGGTGTGGGCGTCGTCGACTGCTGTGAGTCGAACCTCGATCCAACTCGTCGCCCCGCCGAACTCCCACGTGGCATCGAAGGAGTGGGGTGGGTCGCACGCGGTGATGGTCCCACTGGCGTTGTTCTCGATCTGGAACCGGCCACCCAGGTGGAGGTCGCCGCTGATGGGCCCCAACCAGCGGGGGATGCGGTCCACCTCGGTCACGGCCTCCCACAGGTCGTCGATGTGGGTGCGGTAGACGCGGGCCAGGGTGATGGCCTTGACCGCTCGGCCCTCCACCTCACGGTCCGACACCGTGCGGGTCACCTCCGCCACCTGCTTGCTGATCTCGGTCATGGTCTGCTCCTTCGTTCACGTTTGCCCCGCGCCACCTCCGTGGCGAGCGCGTCGAGCGCGGGTTCCCAGTGCCGCCGGACCCGGTCGAGCCAGGCATCGACCTCCTCGAGAGCGGTTGGCTCGCTCGTGTAGAGGCGTCGGGTGCCCTCGGCCCGCGTCCGGACGAAGCCGGCCTCGCGCAGCACCCGCAGGTGCCGGGAGACGGCGGGCTGGGAGATCCCGAACTCCGCCTGGACCACCGCGGTGAGCGCACCTGCAGCCTGTTCCCCGTCGGCGAGCAACTCGAGGAGACGCCTCCGGACCGGGTCGCCGAGGATGTCGAACGCGTGCACCGGGTTACTCTATATCCGCCTTGTTATATATGACAAGACCTATATTCGGCGCTACTCAAGGATCGCTGAGCAGGTGGGGGAGATCGAGGCCGTCCTCGCCCACCTCGAGCGTGTCGAGGGTCCGGCCCGGCGCAAAGCGCACGACACGATCGGCCAGGTGGGCGAGGTCCTCGAGGTCGTGGGTGACCAGGATGGCGGTGAGGTGTCGCTCATCGACCAGGTCGGTCAACAGTCTGCGGAGCTGGACACGGGTCGGGGCGTCGAGCGCGCTGAAGGGTTCGTCGAGCAGCACTAGAGCCGGGTCGGCCACCAGCGCCCGGGCCAACGCGACACGCTGCTGCTCCCCGCCCGACAACGACCGGGTGGGGGCCGCGGCGAGATGGGCCGCTCCCACCCGCTCGAGCCATTCGGCGGCGAGGGCCCGCCGCTCGACACGTCGGCGTCCCGATGCGGCCAACGCCACGTTGTCGAGCGGGGAGCGGTGGGGGAGGAGAGCCGCTTGCTGGAACACCATGCCGATGCGACGTTCCTGGCTCGGGACGTGGACACCGGCGGCGGCGTCGGCGACGAGCCGTCGATCGATATGGATCCTGCCCTCGGCGGGGCGGAGGAGCCCGGCCACCGCGGCGAGGGTCACGCTCTTGCCTGCCCCGGAGGGCCCGAAGAGGGCGGTCACCCCCGGACCGGTCTCGAACCGGGCCGAGACAGCGAAGTCCCCCGAGGCGATGGTGGCGTCGACCGCGAGCTCGGTCATGTCCGGGCGGTCGCGGTCTGGGCGACGACGAGGAGCACCACCACGGCCACCGCCGCGAGCACGAGCGACCCCATGCGGGCGGTGGCCTGGTCCCCGGCCTGGACGGCGTCGAAGACGGCGATCGGCATCGTCTGGGTCCGTCCCGGGATGTTGCCCGCCACCATCACCGTCGCCCCGAAATCACCGAGGGCGCGGGCGAAGCCGAGGGCGACCCCGGCGGTGAGCCCCCGGCGGGCGGCAGGCAGGGTCACGAGGGTGGCGACCCGCCACTCGGGATGACCAGCCACCCGTGCCACCGCCTCGAGCCGGGGATCGACGTCCTCGAGCGCGGCTCGAGCAGTGCGAACCACGAAGGGGAGTGCCGAGACCGAGGCGGCGATCACCGCGGCGGGAACGGTGAACACCAGCGGCGAGCCGGTGAGGCTCTCCCAGGCCCGGCCGATGGGGCTGTTCACCCCGAGGGTGGTCAGCAGGTAGTAGCCGAGGACCGTCGGGGGAAGCACGATCGGCAGGGTGAGAACGGCCTCGAGCAGGCTCCGGCCCCGAAACCGCCCTTTGGCCAGGAGGTAGGCGAAGCCGACGCCCACGACCGCCGCTATCACGGTGGCCACGGTTGCGACCCGCAAGGACAACCAGAGGGGGTACCAATCCTCCACGTCGCGATCGCCTCAGCCGTCCACGGTCTCGCCGGGAAGCACGAACCCGTACCGGACCATGACCTCGCGGCCCTCCGGGCTCGCCAAGAACGTCGCGAACCCCTCGGCGTCGGCCCCGCGCTCCCCGGTCGAGGTGACGACCAGGGCTTGGCGCAGCGGCTCGTGGAGGTCCTCATCGACGATGACGTAGGGGGCGTCGCCGACGATGGCCAGCGACAGGGCGACGATCCCCACATCGGCGTTGCCCGACTCGACGATGCGCATCGCGTCCGAGATGTTCTCGCCGAATATCAGTCGGGACCGCACCTCCTCGATGACCCCGGCGGAGATGAGAGCCTGTTCCGCCGCGAGTCCATAGGGGGCATGTCGCGGGTTGGCGATGGCGATCGTCCGGTACTGCGAGTCGGCCAGGTCCGCGACCGACTGTGGGAGCAAGCCCCCGGGCGGGCTCCAGAGCACGATCCGGCCGACCGCATAGTCGGCCTTGGTCTCCTCGATGCCGCGGCCCGCCTCGATGACGTCGTCGACGAAGTCGACGTTGGCCGAGGCGAACAGGTCGAAGGGTGCGCCGTTGATGATCTGCTCGCGCAGCTGGCCCGACGAACCGTAGGCGAAGGTCACCTCGATCCCCGTCTCGGCGGTGAAGGCGTCGCCGAGCTCGTCGAACGCGAAGCGCAGGTCGCTGGCCGCCGCCACGGTGATCCGGCGCTCGTCGACCGAGGTGGCTGAGGAGGACCCGCAGGCGACCGCGATCAACGTCATCGCCACCAGGCCAAGGGCGCGGAGTCGCGTCGACTGGCGGTTCGGGCGGGTCACCCGACCTGCCCGAGTTCGGTTCCCGCGCCCGACACGTCGTACCCGGGAACCGTCGCAGCGCGGCGGGCGAAGGTGTCGCCGGTCAATGTCTCGATCAGAGCGGTGACCGCGGGCTCCTCAATCCAACGACGGTCGATCCAGATCTCGACCTCGTGCTCTTCGAGGGCGACGAAGCGCAACTCGAGCGCCACCGCTGCCGCTTCCATGGTGACCCCGGCGCGCCCCTCGCGGCTCCGGACGCGACGGGCCACGTCGAGGTGTCCGGCCCCGACCGGGCCCGGTAGCGAGCCGTCGGCCCCGGCTCTGGCCAGTGCCCGGTCGAGCGCCGCTTGGGTGGCGGCACCGGATTCGCGCTGGATGACCCGGGAGTGTCGTCCGACGAGCTCGTCGAGGGAGGGAGCGTCGCGGCCGGCGCCGGCGAGTCCGGCCTGCCAGCGGGCGAGGTGCCACCGCCTCACCGGCAGCGAGCCCGGGTCGAGCGAGCCCCGAGGGCCGTGCACGATCGCCGCGTGAGCCCGCCCGTTTTCGAGCGCCTCGGTGGCGCGGCGGGTCGACGCGTGAACGGTGAGCACCCGATGTGGTCCGCGTCGTTCGACGAACTCGGCGAGTGGGCCGATCATCGGGTCGCATCCGGCGATGACGAGTTCGGCCGGTTCGGCTCCCGGGAACAAGTCGACCTCACCCGCCGACCAGACGCCGTCGGAGAGCGACCACCGCTCCTCGGTCCCTCGACAGGCCCGACCGTGATCGACCACGACCAGGTCGCCGACCCGGCCGACGCGTACCGGCGCACCGTCGGCCGGGGCGGTGTCGATCGGTGCGGTCAGCGTCGGGTCGTCGCGGAACAGCTCCTCCACGCTCACCCCGAGCGCGCGAGCCACGGCGATGGCGGCCGCCACGTTCGGGGAGTGGCGCTTGGCTTCCATGGCTCCGACGAGCTGACGAGTGAGCCCGGCGCGGTCGGCCAGCGCCTGCTGGGTGAGGCCCTGGCGCTCGCGTAGTGCTCGAATCCTGTCGCTCACGCCAGGAATCTAGCGCAGGGCGATGCGTTGGCCAACAAAGAGTCGCGAGCAGGTCACCAGGGAGGTGGCGCGCCGACCAACATCGTGTGACGTTTGTCCGAAAATTCTTGACTGAGTCCAGAATCCGGCCCAGGATGGCCCCGGGACCCACCCCACCAGGAGGCTCATCATGAGCGAGAGCGAGAACCCGGCGATCGATGCACCCGAACCCGAGCGCACCCGGCCGCGGACCAACCGCGACTGGTGGCCCAATCAGCTCGATCTCTCGGTCTTGCACCCGCATCCCACCCAGTCGAACCCGATGGGTGAGGACTTCGACTACAAGTCCGAAGCGGCGACGCTCGACTTCGAGGCGGTGAAGAGCGACGTCATCGCCTCACTCACCGAATCCCAGGACTGGTGGCCCGCCGACTACGGCCACTACGGACCCCTCATGATCCGGCTGTCATGGCACGCCGCGGGTACCTACCGGATCGAGGACGGGCGCGGCGGTGCCGGCGACGGGTCCCACCGGTTCGCTCCGCTCAACAGCTGGCCCGACAACGCCAACCTCGACAAGGCCCGGCGCCTGCTGTGGCCGGTGAAGCAGAAGTACGGGCGCAAGCTGTCCTGGGCCGACCTCCTGGTGCTGGCCGGCAACTGCGCCATCGAGTCGATGGGCCTCGAGACCTTCGGTTTCGCCTTCGGACGTGAGGACATCTACGAGCCGGAAGAGGTCTACTGGGGCGACGAGGACGAGTGGCTCGGCGACGCGCGCTACAGCGGCGAACGTGACCTGGCCAACCCGCTCGGAGCGGTCCAGATGGGTCTCATCTACGTGAACCCCGAGGGTCCCAACGGCAAGCCCGACCCCGTTGCGTCAGCGCACGACATTCGCGAGACGTTCGCACGGATGGCGATGAACGACGAGGAGACCGTTGCGCTCATCGCCGGGGGGCACACCTTCGGCAAGACCCACGGCGCCGGCAACCCCGACCTCATCGGCCCCGAGCCCGAAGGGTGCCCGATCGAGCACCAGGGCCTCGGCTGGAAGAGCAGTCATGGCTCCGGGATGGGCAAGGACACCATCACCAGCGGACTCGAGGGCGCCTGGACTCCCACCCCCATCCAGTGGGACAACAGCTACTTCGAGACCCTGTTCGGCTACGAGTGGGAGCTCACCGAGAGCCCCGCCGGGGCCAAGCAGTGGAAGCCGAAGGACGGCGCTGCGGCCGATGCGGTCCCCGACGCCCACGACGACTCCGTGCGTCACGCTCCCATGATGGCGACCACCGACCTCGCGCTGCGGTTCGACCCGATCTACGAGCCCATCTCCCGACGCTTCTACGAGAACCCCGA
>SKKL01000116.1 GCA_007121465.1 Acidimicrobiales bacterium
AGGAGAACTCCCGAATGACCGACTCCCTCCGCCCCCGCCGCTCGGTGCTCTACATGCCGGCGGCCAACGCCCGGGCCCTCGAGAAGGCCAAGGCGATCTCCGCCGACGCCCTGATCTTCGACCTCGAGGACGCCGTCGCCCCCGACTCCAAGGACACGGCCCGCGAGCAGGCCGCCGCGGCTGCGGCGTCGGGCGAGTACGGCCGCCGGGAGCTGACGATCCGCTGCAACGGGCTCGACACCCCGTGGGGCGCCGACGACCTCGCGGCGGCCGCCGCCGCGGGCCCGTCCGCGGTGGTGATCCCCAAGGTGTCGGGGGTCGAAGGCCTCGCCGAGGTGGCCAAGCGTCTCGAGGCAGGGGGCGCCCCCGACCACACCCGCATCTGGGCGATGGTCGAGACCCCGCTGGCGATCTTCTCGGTGCGTGAGATCGCCGCGTTCGAGCGGGTCGAGGTGCTCGTCATGGGCACCAACGACCTGGCCAAGGAGATCCGGGCCGAACCCGTGCCGGGCCGTGCGCCCCTCTACCCGCACCTGGCGACCGCGATCCTCGCCGCTCGGGAGGCGGGCGTGGTGATCCTCGACGGGGTCTACAACGACGTGCGTGATCCCGAGGGGTTCGAGGTCGAAGCCCGGCAGGGCTTCGAGATGGGCTTCGACGGCAAGACCCTCGTCCACCCCGACCAGGTCGAGCCCACCAACCGGATCTGGGCGCCGACCGAGGACCAGGTCGTCCACGCCCGGCGGGTCATCGAGGCGTTCGACGAGGCCAAGGCCGAAGGTAAGGGAGTGGTCACCGTCGACGGGCGGATGATCGAGAACCTCCACGTCGACAACGCCCGCCGCACCCTGGCGGTCGCCGACGCCATCGCCGCTCTCGGGGACTAGGGATCCGGACGACCTGACATGCACCCGATCGAGCGTCTCCGCTACGTGGCCCGGGCATCGGGCGCGCCCCACGAGATGCTCGTCCGGGAGACCGCGTCGGCGCTCGCCGCGTTCGGCAGCGATCCGGCCGGCCTGATCACCGCCTGTCGCCGGGTCGTCGCCCGCCAGCCGACCTCGGGGCCGGTGTGGTGGCTCGCGGCGCGCGTGCTGACCGCTCCCGAGCCGATGCGCGAAGCGTGGGACGCGGTCGAGGAGATGGAGAACGACCCCACTGCCAAGGAGCTCTCCTACGCCCTCGACGACGCGGCGACCGTGTGCATCCTCGGGTGGCCGGACCAGGTGAGCTTCGCCCTGGCGCGGCGAGGTGACCTCGAGGTCCTGGTCATCGACTCGTTGGGGGAGGGGTCGGGCCTGGTCCGTCGCCTCCTCGACGCCGAGATCGATGCGGTCGATGTTCCGCCGATCGGAGTCGGCGCGGCGGCGGTCGACGCCGACGTGGTGATCCTCGAGGCATCGGCGGTCGGGCCCGATGCGTTCCTCGCCATCGCCGGGTCACGGGCGGCCGCGGCGAGTGCCCGCCAGGCTGGGGTTCCGGTCTGGCTGGTGGCCGGGGTGGGCCGGCTCATGCCTGCTCGCATGTGGGCCGCCCTCGCCGCCAAGGTCGACGTCGAGGATCCATGGGACGCCGACGACGAGATCGTCCCCCTCGAACTGGTCGACCGGGTGGTCGGCCCGGCCGGTCTCGAGTCGGTGGCCGATGCCATCGGACGCACCGACTGCCCCGTCGCTCCGGAGCTGTTCGTCCAACTCTGAGAAAAACTCGCGCTCCAACCAAACGATCTTCGGCCGATGGACGTGTGACAGGGCGTGACAGTGACGCCGATCCGACCGGGGATCTCGGAGATGAACACGAGCGGGTTCGAGGGGTTCTTCCGCACGACCTACGCGGACAGCGTGCGCGCCCTGGTCCGGAGCGGCGTCGATCCCGAGACCGCTGCCGACTGCGTCCAGGAGGCCTACTTGAAGGCCTATACCCGGTGGTGGCGACTCAAGCGCTTCGACGACCCGGCGGCATGGGTGCGGCGGGTGGCGACGAATCGAGCCATCGATCTCTTCCGCCGCCAGGGTCGTCACCGCGAGGCGCTGCCCGCGCTGGAGCTCGAGGCCCGGTTGCGGGCCGGGGCTGGGGCCGGCGAGTCGATCCCGACCGACGGTGACGACGACGGCTCACTCGCCCGCTACGCGGATCAGTTGCCCACCCAACAACGGCGAGTCGTCGAGCTCTGCTACGGCCGGGACATGACCGCCGAGCAGGCGGCGGCGGAGATGGGCATCAGCGCCGGAGCGGTCCGTTTCCATCTCTCTCGGGCCCGCACCCGACTGCGCCCGGCAGTGACCGCCGAGCGACGCGACGAGGAGGTCGTCTGACCGTGAACACTGTCGACCCCTACGATCCCGACACGGCGCTCGAGGCCATGCGACCTCGCATGGCTGCGGTCCGTCGGCGGCGACGGGCCCTCGGAGCATCGAGCGCGGTGGCCCTCTTCGCCCTGACCGGGGTGGCGGGCGCATCCCTCGGGCTGCCCCGATCCGACGACTCCGAGACCGTGGTCGCGGCCACCGAGCCCACCTCGGCCGACGACGCCGAAACCGAGAGCAAGGACATGGGCGGGCGGGCCCCGACCAACGAGCACAACGACCAGCCGCGGCCGATGCCCACCACGGTCGAGGTCGAGGTGGAGTCCGAGCCCATCCCGACGACCACCACGCCACCACCCCCGCCGACGACCAAACCCGCCCCACCTCCTCCTCCGCCCCCTGCTCCCGTCGCCGAGCAGCACACGTTCTCCTACGAGGGAACCGGCACCGTCACGGTCTCCCATGTCGACGGGAAGGTGACCTTCGTCGGCGCCACCGCCGAATCGGGGTGGACCCACCGCCTCTCCCACGACCAGGGGCACATGATCGGCGTCGAGTTTCGCCGTGGAGACGTGACCCGCTGGCTGAAGGTGAAGTCCCACAACGGAACGCTCCATGTCGATCGCCACGAGAAGGTCGCCTGCACTCCCTCCGCCACGACCAAGAGCGGCTCCGCCCCCCAGGGTGCCGGCACCATCACGGTGGCGATGGACGGCAACGGCGCTCTCGCGTTGGTCTCGGCCGACCCGGCGTCGGGCTGGACCCATCAGGTGCTCGAGTCCGGGCCCGGCGTGGTCAAGGTGGGCTTCGACGGTCCGGGCGGCAACGTCTGGGTCAAGGCCTGGTCGGCCGACTGCGAGCTCCAGTTCCACGGGGGGTAGACGCACGGCGGGTGAACGCAGGTTCTCGACAGCGGCGGATCCGAGCCGGTGATCCGTCGTCGTCGTGAGTGTCCCTCGGGGTCGAGTCCCGGTCGACCCCGAGGGACGAGTACTGCCTCCGCTCGGTTCCACCTCGGTGCGACAACCCGCCAGCTGGACCGGGAGTGCGGGTGCCTCGACGCGTGTTCGGTTCCACGTTGGTGCGACAGACGGGCCGGGTGCCCTGGGCCCTCGGGGTGTCACACCTCCCGATCAGCATGGAGCCATGATCCCGCTCCTGCCTCCACCACCGGGCTCGACCACTGCCGCGTCCACGCCAGGGCCCGAGGTGATCGACTCGTGGCGTCTGCGCGCCGTTCTCACCCTCGCCGTCCACGCGGCGGGAGCGGCGATCACCGTCGACCAGCTCGTCGGCCAGCTCCGGGTGGCTGGCTTCGCCGTCGAGGGGCGACCGAGCAAGCGGGTGTCGGACTCCCTGCGTTCTCCGGTCAGACGGGGCTGGGTCGTGCGGGTGGGGAGGGGCAGCTACGCGCCAGGTCGGCTGCCGAAGTCGACGGCGAGCCGACTCCGGGCGATCCGCGCCGGCGGGCGATGACGGTCGGCCGAGCACGAGCAGGCCCGCGCTCCACGGAACCCACGGCGGATTTGTCGCACGTACGTGGAACCGACGCGAGGCCGAGCAGGAGCCAGTTGTCGCACAGACGTGGAACCGGATCGAGGTCGGGGGAGAGGCCCGGCCGCCCGAACCTCCGGGATCAGCCCTGGTGTTCGGCGACGAGCTTGCGGGCGATGACCTTGAGGCACAGGGTCTCGTCGGCGCCCTCGAAGATCGACAGCACCCGGGCGTCCACGAAGTAGCGGCTCACCGCGTACTCCTCGGCGTAGCCGAAGCCGCCGTGGATCTGCATGGCCTCGCGGGTGACCCACTCGGCCGCCCGACACACATAGGCCTTGATCATCGACGCCTCGAGCGTTCCTTCGCCCTTGGCCATCAGCTGGGCCACCAGGTAGGAGAACTGGCGTGAGGCCTGGATGGTGGCCGCCATGCGGGTGAGCTTGGACTGGGTGAGCTGGTACTCGGCGATCGGCTGACCGAACACCTTCCGGTCCTGGGCGTACTGCACCGCGTCCTCGTAGGCGGCCTGCATGACGCCGACGGCGCGAGCCGCGGTCTGCAGACGGCCGTTCTCGAAGCCCGACATCTGGTAGTAGAAGCCGCGGCCGAGCCCGTCCTCGCCGCCGACCTGGTTGTCGTCGGAGACGAACCAGGAGTCGAAGGCGATCTCATAGGAGTGCATGCCGCGATAGCCGATGGTGTCGATCGGCCGACCCTCCATCTTCCCGCCGCCGGGAGCACCGCCGTCGGCCCCCGCCTCCTGGCTGAGTTCGAAGCCGTGCCCGTCGCCCCGCTCCTTCGGCACACAGAACAGGGTGAGACCCCGGTGGGTCTTGGAGCGGTCGGGGTCGGTGCGGGCGAGCAGCATCAGGACATCGGCCCGAGCACCGAAGGTGCACCAGGTCTTCACGCCGTTGATGATCCACCCGCCGTCGGTCTTGGTCGCCGTGACCTTGATGTTGGCGACGTCCGATCCGTAGTCGGGCTCGGTGACCGCTACCGCGGCCATCGCCTCGGCCGAGGCCAGCTTGGGGAGCCAGTACTGCTTCTGGGCCTCGGTGCCGCCGGCCTCGAGGGCCCGGGTCAGGATCTCGGGCCGGGTGATGAGCGACCCGCCGGCCCCGAGGGACCCGCGAGACAGCTCCTCGGTGGCGACGACCATTCCCATGTAGTCGCTCTCGGTGCCCGTCGCGAACCCGCCGTACTCCTCGGGTACGGACATGGCGAACCCGCCCATCTCGGCCAGCCCGGAGATGATGTCCTCGGGGATGTCCTCGTTGTGGCGGTGGATGTGCTCGGCCACCGGGCGGATCTTCTGCTCGGCGAAGCGACGGAAGGTGTCCTGCACCATCTCGAAGTCGTCGTCGAGGTGGCGAGGACCGGCCGACCCGTCGAGAGAGGCGAGGAACGCGGGATCGCGGTAGCTCGCCACGAAGCTTCGGGTGCCGTCGAGCGCGTCGGCGTCGATCCCCCAGAGCGCCTCGCGGCCGAAGGTCCGGCTGGCGAGCTCGGCGATGGCGTCGGCCACGAAGGCGCAGGTGAGGCCGGCCTCCACGTCGCCCTTGGCGCCGTAGTCGAGCATGGCCCGGCCGGTGGCGACCGCGGCGGCGGCATGGGCGAGGTCGTAGGCGAGGACCTGGTCCTCGTCGACCGAGCCGGCGGCGAGGCGGGCGGTGGCGGCGGCGACGACCCGGTCAGCGGCGTCGAGCGCGGTGGAGGCAGCGTCCAGATCAGCGGTGGTCATGGCGTCACACTACTGACCGGTACTGGGCGTCCTCACATCGGAGTCGGGAAGGACCAGAGGTGACGACAACCGGTCGATGTGGTCCGATCCGAGCACCGTGGCGAGCTGTTCCACCGGCATCGGCTTGCTGAGGAGGAACCCCTGGGCCCGGTCGCAGCCGAGCTCCCGCAGTCGCAGGAGCGTGTCGAGGTCCTCCACCCCCTCCGCCACCACGGCGAGACCGAGGTTGTGGCCGAGGTCGATCACCGAGCGCACGATGGTGTCGTCCCCGGCAGGCCCGGACATGGCCGCCACGAAACTCTGGTCGATCTTGATCTCGTCGATGGGGAGATCCCGGAGATAGCTGAGTGAGGAGTAGCCGGTCCCGAAGTCGTCGATCGACAGTGAGATGCCGAGCTCCTTCAGCTGGTTGAGGACCTCGAACGCCAGGATCGGGTCGTCCATGAGGAGGCTCTCGGTGATCTCGAGGGTGAGGCGCTCACCCGGAAACGCCTCCTCGTCGAGCAGCGAGCGGATCCAGGGCACCAGATCGGGTTCGTACAGGTTTCGGGCACTGACGTTGACCGCCACGTGCAGGTCGGTTCCCTGACGGCTCAGATCGCGCACCTGGCGGATCCCCTGACGCAGCACCCATCGCGTCAGCGGCTGGATGATCCCGGACATCTCGGCCAGCTCCATGAACTCCCCGGGAGCCATGAGGCCGTGCTCGGGGTGCATCCACCGCAGGAGTGCCTCGCTGCGCAGCACCGACCCGGTGTCGAGGTCGATGGTGGGCTGATGATGCAGGATCAACTGGTCGGCGACGATCGCCTGGCGCAGCTCGCCCAGCAGAGTGAGCCGCCGGATGCTCGACCGGTCGTCCTCCGGGGCGTAGACGGCGTAGGGAGCGCCGGCTCGCTTGGCGACGTACATGGCGACGTCGGCGCGCCGAGCCAGCTGGTCGGCGTCGTCGCCGTGCTCGGGGTAGAGAGCGATCCCGATGCTCGCTCCGACCTGGATGGTGACACCGTCGATGTCGATCGGCCGCTCGACCAGTTCGGCGATCTTGGCGGCGACCGACTCCGCGCCGGACCGGTGGGCGTCGGTGGCGAGGAGGATGGCGAACTCGTCGCCCCCGAGGCGGGCGATGGTGTCGGCCTCACGGAGCGACTCCCGCAGCCGCTGGGCGATGATCGACAGGAGCACGTCGCCGCTGTGGTGACCGAGGGTGTCGTTGACCTCTTTGAAATGGTTGAGGTCCATGATCATCACCGCGAGGGGATGGGACTCGCGGCGGGCGAGGCTGAGGCCCTTGCGGAGTCGGTCGTTCAGCAGGACCCGGTTGGGCAGACCAGTCAGCGCGTCATGCAACGCCTGGTGGCGGAGACGGGCCTGGACGCGGGCCCGGTCGGTGACGTCCTGGAGGGACATGGCCACCGAATCACGCGGGAGCGGGAAGGTGTGCACGGCGAAGACGGGGGAGTTCGGTTCGGAGGAGAGCGCCATCTCGCTGTCGAAGCCGATCCCGGCCTGGATGGTGTCGACCAGCCGGTCCGGGATCGCCCCGCCCCGTAGGAGCGGGAACGCCTCGGTGAGCCGCGACCCGATGTGGTCCTCGGCTCGCCGGCCGAGCATCTCGGACGCGGCGGGGTTGGCGGCGACCAGGGTGAGCGATCGACGGTCGTCCGGGTCGGCGAGGCGGACGACGATCAGCGCGGTGTGGATGTGTTCGACGATGTCGCGGTAGTGCTTCAGGTCGGCCTCGGCCCGCCGTTGCTCGGTGATGTCGACGACGAGTCCCCGAACGGTGAGTGGCTGACCCTGGGCGCCGCGCTCGACCCGGACGTGGTCGCGCACATGGACGACATCGCCACCCCGGGCGATCATCCGGTACTCGATCTGGCCGCCTCCGCCGTCTCCCTCGATGATCTCGAGGAGATCGACGACCGCACGGTGCTGGTCGGCCTCGTGGATGTGATGCACCCAGCCGTCGATCGGCGACAGCTCGTTCACCCGGGCGCCGAGGATCGACTCGGTGTGACCCGCGATGGTGAGCCGGCCCGTCGGGGCCTGGGTCGACTCCCAGACGATGGCGTCGATGCCGTCGAGGAGGAGTTGGTGGTGGCCCCGGAGGCCCCGCTCGCCGTCGGCGACGTTGCCCACGACGATCGACAAGGTGAGCCCCGCCACGATGTAGATCGCGAGGAGGTAGCCCTGGTCGGCGCCGGCGATCAGGCCAGCGGCGAGCAAGAGGACCGCCGAGCTGGCGAGAGTCCGCTCGGAGATCCGCCGGCCCGCCGCCGCGGAGACCAGCGCCACGTTGGCGGTCATGACGAGGGCCACCCCGGGGACGGCACGGGGCTCGAGGAGGATGGTGATGCCCGCGAGGATCGAGTCGATCTCGATCAGGTGTGGGGTGAGCGCCGAGCGGAGCCGGGTCGACCGGTCGAGGGCGATGGTGGTGGAGAGGCTGCCGACCAGCAGGATCGCCGCCATGGCGGCGCGGTTGTCGAGATCGAGCGGCCCGACGACCAGCAGGAGGGCGAGCAGGGGGATCCCGAGGTAACGGGACCAGAAGACGAGGCGCCACGGATCCTGGACACCGACGATGGCGATGTGGTCCTGGCTGAGCCACCGCCCGCGCGACGACGCGGCCGGGAGCGTGCCGGGGCTGCCTGGTGAGGCACCCGGTGGGGAGGAGCGTGGCATCAAGGTGGGATCGGTTCGAGGTCCACTCCCATCGGTCCGGACCCGGCGAGTGTGAGCGCGGCCCAGCGGCTACCCCGGGTAACTCGGCGGGCTGTGCCGCTCCGGGGTGGTGACCGTCGGGCCGCTGTCCCTACGATCGGGCCGTCCACCCGCCCGTGCCGACGGACCGTCGGCCGCCGTCCGTGCCTCAGGAGGCCCCCCGTGACCACCCATGACCGCCCCTTCGGCCGCTACCTCGAGGACTTCGAGGTGGGGGACGTCTACAAGCACTGGCCGGGCAAGACCATCACCGAGGCCGACGATCATCTCTTCTGCATGATCACCATGAACCACCACCCGCTGCACACCAACACCTGGTTCGCCGAGCAGGAGACGGTGCACGGCAAGAACGTCGTGGTCGGCAACCTCGTCTACTCGCTGGTGCTCGGCATGAGCGTCCCCGACGTGAGCGGCGCCGCCATCGCCAACCTCGAGATCGAGACCCTGTCCCACAAGAAGCCCACGTTCCACGGCGACACCATCTACGCCGAGACCCGCGTGCTGGACGTGAAGGAGTCGTCGTCCAAGAACGACCGGGGAATCGTCACCGTCGAGACCAAGGGCCTCAACCAGAAGGGTGAGGAGGTCTGCTACTTCCGACGCAAGGTGATGGTGTGGAAGGCCGAGCACGCCCCGGCTCGTCAGCGCCCCTACGGCGACGACATCTGGGATTGATCTCCCGGTGGCCTCCGAGGTCCCGGTGACCCCCGACCCCACCGCCGTGCTGGGGTGGGGTCGCCGGAACCTCTCGGACCTTCCGTGGCGCCGGACCCGTGACCCGTGGGCGGTGCTGGTCTCGGAGGTGATGGCCCAACAGACCCCGGTCGCCCGGGTCGTCCCCAAGTGGGACGACTTCCTCGCTCGCTGGCCCGACCCGACGGCGTGTGCGGCGGCCACCCTCGGCGAGGTGCTCGGACTGTGGAGCGGCCTCGGGTATCCGGGGCGGGCCCGCGACCTGCACGCCACCGCCCGGGTGCTGGTGGCCGACCACGGGGGAGTGGTGCCCGCCGACCGCGACGCCCTCCTGGCCCTGCCCGGGATCGGGCCCTACACCGCGTCGGCGGTCCTGGCCTTTGCCTTCGAGGCCGACGTCGGCGTGGTCGACACCAACATCGCGCGGCTCCTCGCCCGCCACCAGGGCGAGGCGATGGGGGCGACACAGGTGCGGACGCTCGCCGCCGCGCTGGTGCCCGACGGCGAGGGATGGTGGTGGAACCAGACCCTCATGGAGATCGGGGCACGGGTGTGCCGCCCCCGCACCCCCACGTGCGGGGAGTGCCCGGTCCGGGCGAGCTGCACCTGGCGGAGAGAGGGGTGGCCCGATCCCGACCCCGCGGTCGGTTCGGCGCTCGTGAGCTCCCGCCAAGCCCGGTTCGAGGGGTCGGACCGCCAGGCGCGAGGTCGTCTGCTGGGCGTGCTGACCGAGGGCCCGGTGCCGCCCGCCGGGCTCGCGGCCGCCGCCGGGTTGCCCGACGACCCGGCACGGGCCGCCCGGATCGCCGACGGGCTCGTCGCCGACGGCCTGGCCCGTCGCCGACCCGATGACAGTCTCGGACTGCCATGACGCAGTCTCGAACTCCCCTGATCAGCCCTCGGC
>SKKL01000307.1 GCA_007121465.1 Acidimicrobiales bacterium
GCGACCAGGTGGCGGCCTACAAGGCGTCGGGGGTGACCGCCCTGTCGGTCCAGCCGGTCGGCTCGGATCCGATCGAGGTGCTCGAGAAGGTCAAGGCCTGGGCCGACGACTGAGCGGGGCGGGCCGCCGACGGTGGACTCTTCGAGGACCTCGTCACTCGGCTGCACGAGCATCTCGGTACACGGGGTGTGTCCACCCGGGCGTTGCGCTCCGCACTCGAGGCGCTGACTCCCCGGGTCACCGCCGTCGACGCCCGAGCGACACAGCTGTTCGAGCAGGGACTGCAGCGGCTGACCGCGTGATCCCCTGCCGTCAGGGGCTCGGCGTCGGGTCCTCGACACCGGCGAGAGCGACGAGCATGTCCCACAACTCGCCGCGGTACTGATCACCTCGCCGGGTCCAGGGAACCCGGTGGGTGGGTCGCGGGCGTCGATCGCACCAGAATCGGCCGGTGGCGACCTGCTCGGCGGGCGCGGCGGCGAGCCACACGATCGTGTCGGCTCCCTCGGCGGGGGAGCGGAGCAGGGGACCGGTGATGCGGTGGAAGCCCGGGAGCGAGGCGGCCACCCCGGGCGTGTCGGCCCACCCTGGGTGCATGACGTGCGCACTGATTCCGTCCGGGGCGAAGCGACGAGCCCACTCCTCGGTCAGCAGCACCTGCGCCCGCTTGGCGCGGGCGTAGGCCACGCTGCCCCGGTAGTCCTGGTCGTTCTGCAGATCGTCGATCACCAGGGGCTGGGTGTACAGGCCGCCTGAGGCCACGGTGATCACCCGGCCCCTCGCGGCGGCGAGCTGGGGGCGGAGGAGGGAGGTGAGGAGGAAGGGGGCCACGACGTGCACCTGGAGGGTCGCCTCGTTGCCGTCGACGGTCTCGGTCCGTTCCGCCGCGAGCATGCCGGCGTTGTGCACCAGCACGTCGAGTTGCTCGACCTGGGCGGCGAGCTCGGTGGCGGCGGTTCGTACCGAGTCGAGGTCGGTGAGGTCGGCGATGACGAGGTGGACGTCGTCGTGACCCGATGCCTCACGAATCTCCTCGACGGCGCGGGCCGCCTTGTCCGGGTCGCGAGCGAGGATCCACACGGTGGCCCCGAGCCGGGCCAATCCGGTGGCGGCGGCCTGGCCCAGACCGGAGGAGGCGCCCGTGACGAGCGCGACGCGACCTTCGAGCGAGGGGAGGTCATCGTCCCAGGTGGGCGAGTCGAGGCGGCGGCGGACGGCGATCCCGATCCGGGAGAAGCCGAGGACCACGCTGGCATCGAGGGCGGAGTCGACGAGTCGGTTGACGTCCTTGCTGGTCATCGACCCAGCATGCCGGGATGAGAGTGGGTATCCGGTGCCGGCCGGGTGGTCAGCTCTGGTCGAGCCAGCCGGCGAGCAGTTCCGCCTCGGCGTCGATGCGCGCCACGATGGCGGGGGCCAGCGACTTCTCGGCCCGCCCGCCGAGGAGGGGGACGTGGACGCGCAGCTCGCCGACGAGGGCGCGCTCGGTGCCGTCAGGGGTGACCGTCAGCTCCACGCTGGCCGAGCAGGTGAGGAGCGAGCCGTGGTGGTCCGGCTCGATGGTGAGTCGACCGGTGGTGCCACCGGGGTCGAGTCGGTAGGTCTGCACCCAGCTCGGATTGCGGGACCCGAGGACCTTGGCGGCGATCGGATCGAGCGATCCGTCGTAGTGGAGTCGAGTGGCCAGCCACCGGGCCCCGGAGCCGTCGGTGCCCGAGTCGACGACCTCGACCGACCCCACGTCGGGAACCTCCACGAGGGTCGGAGCGAACTCCGGGTCGACCATGGCCGCCGCCACCCGATCGGGAGGAGCGGCGAAGCGGTGCCGCGCAGCCAGGTCCATGCGAGCAGTATCCCACGACCGCATCCACGGTCCCGCCCTCACGAGACGCAGCGACCAGGCGCACAGGGCCAGAGAGACCGGTTTCGACTCGGGCTCTCGGGGTAGTGGACCTGACGTTGCGGGCACTGGCAACGGAGGGTCGGAGAATGGCTGCGACGGTGAACGTCGAGTCCGAAGGCGAGATCGTGTTGGAGGAGGGCTACGAGACCCTCGACCCCATCTGGGTGCGGCTCCTGCGGTTCGTCGGCGGGCTGGCTGCAGTGGCCGTGGTCCTGGCGTTGGTGATCGGCGTGTTGTACATCACGATCGCCGGTCTGGCCGGCTCGGTGAGCTTCGCCGAGGTGCCTGCTCCCACGGTCTGACCGGCAACCGGTGACCAGCCAGGCGACGAGCCCGGCCTGGCCGAGCCGACTAGGGGCGCACCACGAGCACTGAACCCATCGCCTTGCGGGCGGTGCCGGTCGACGTGCTCCCCACCAGCCGCTGGGCGACGCGGCCGGTGTTGCTCGCCCCCACCACCAGCAGCCCGGCTTCGAGCTCCTCCTGGGCGCGGGCGAGTGCTTCGTCGATGCTGCTCCCACCGCGGACGTGGGTGCCCGCCACCGTCCCACCCGCCTCCTCGACTCGGTGGCGCAGCTCATCGAGCAGCACCTCTCCCTCCTCGGCCATCGACTCCTGCGTCGC
>SKKL01000255.1 GCA_007121465.1 Acidimicrobiales bacterium
CCGGAGACGACCGAGCCCCCGGAGACGACCGAGCCCCCGGAGACGACCGAGCCCCCGGAGACGACCGAGCCGCCCGAGGGTCCGACCACCACCGAAGAGGGCGAGGTGCTCGGGGAGACCGAGGAGGCTCCCACCACCGCACCCGCCACTGATGCCGCCCCCGCCGTTGATGGCGAGGTCGCCGGGGTCACCGTCGAGGCGCTGCCTCGGACCGGCCTCGGGGCGTGGGGAGTCGCCGTCGCCGCCCTCGCCATCCTGGCCGGTGCCGGGTTGGCAGTGACGGCCCGTCGCACTCCCGTGAGCTGACAGCGGATCGTCGGTGCGATGGTCCTCCCGCTGGGGACGAGTCCACGGACTCGTCCCCTCCGGGCATCTCCGACTCGGTGGGCGGCGTTGGCCCGCCTGTGGCTACCCTGTAGCAGCTTGAACGAACGAGCGGGCCCGTCTTCGGGTTCGCTGCGCACACCGACCCGCCGAGCCGCCACCCGTGCCCGACTCTTCACATCCCAACAGACGAGCATCGGTGAGCTCGGTGGCAGCGCTCCTCGCGCTCGTCGTCGTCACCCTCGTGGCCACGCTGATACTCCCCGGAGGCGTGTCGGCCCAGGAGGTCGACCTCGACCCCGATGCCGACGCCGAGGAGATCGAACCACCGGCCGTTGGCGACCAGTCGATCGGCGGCCTTCTCCAGGACCAGGAGGAGCTGCCCGTCTCCGGCGTCGCCATCACCGTCGAGACCGAGGACGGCGACCCGATCGGCGAGGCGGTCAGCGACGAGAACGGACTGTGGGTGGTCGAGGTTCCGGAACCGGGACGGGTGTCGGTCACCATCGACATCGAGACCCTGCCCGAGGGGGTCTCGCTCCAGAACGCCGACCGCACCACTCTGACGCCTAACGTCCGGGCCGGACAGGCCGGCACGGTGCTGTTCGCCATCGGTGAGCGTTCCTTCGAGGGGGTGTCCCGGGTCGAGCGCTTGTCCAACCTCACCGCAGAAGGCTTCAAGTTCGGCCTGATGATCGCCCTTGGTGCTCTCGGGCTGTCGATGGTCTACGGCGTGACTGGCCTGGTGAACTTCGCCCACGGCGAGCTGCTCGCTTTCGGTGCCATCGTCGCCTTCTGGCTCGAACGAGGCTACGGGCCGTTCCCGGCCATGCCGTTGGTCGTGGCCGCCCTGTTCGCGATCGTTTTCACTGCGGCGTTCTCCGGACTGTGGGAGGTCGGGGTGTTCGGCCCGGTCCGTCGCCGTCGGTCGGGCGACATCGCCGCTCTCGTAATCTCGATCGGGCTCGCCCTGGTGATTCGCCACCTCTACCTGGTCTTCTACGGCAGCCGCCGCGACTTCTACCTCGACTATCGGCTTCAGTCCTCGATCAGCATCGGGCCGGTGTCGCTCACCCCCAAGTCCTGGATCACGATCGTGGTCGCCACCGTCGTGCTCGTCGCCGTCGGCTGGGCGTTGAAGAACACCCGGATCGGCACCGCCATGCGGGCCGTTTCGGTCAACAAGGACCTCGCTGAGTCGAGCGGCATCGACGTGCGTCGCGTCACGATCGTCACCTGGGTCGTCGGAGGCGCACTCGCCGGTCTCGGCGGTGTGTTCTTCGGTATCGCCGAGTCGGTCCGCTGGAACATGGGGGACCACGTGCTGCTGATGCTGTTCGCAGCGGTGATCCTCGGGGGGCTCGGCACCGCCTACGGCGCCATGCTCGGGGGCATCGCCGTGGGTCTCGTCACCCAGCTCTCCACCTACTGGTTTCCGGCCGAGCTCAAGTTGATGTTCGCTCTCCTGGTCCTGGTGGTCATGCTCCTCGTGAAGCCACAGGGCCTACTCGGCGTCCGTGAGAGGTTCGGCTGATGGACGACCTGATCCGTGTCTTCGCCGACGCCCTTCGGGGCGCGCTGGGCCCCGATGCCGCCGCGTTCGCCATCGCCGCGGTCGGTCTCAACCTGCATTTCGGCTTCACCGGCCTGTTGAACTTCGGACACGTCGCCTTCATGGCAGTCGGCGCCTACACGATGGCCATCGTCGTCGACGCCGGGTTGCCCCTGTGGGTCGGGGTCCCCGCTGGGATGCTCGCCGCAGTGGTGCTCGGCCTCCTTCTCGGTGGCACCACCCTGCGTCTCCGAGCGGACTACCTGGCCATCACCACCATCGCGGTCGGCGAGATCATCCGCATCATGATCCGATCCCGCGCCCTCGAGGACGTCACCGGAGGGGTTTTCGGAATCCAGGGGGTCGCCGCCGACTTCTTCGCCCTCAACCCCTTCTCGCCTGGTAACTATGGGATCTGGCGGGTCACTTTCAGCGAACGCCAACTGTGGGTGATGGTGGTGGGTTGGACCATCGCCCTGCTCTGCACCTTGCTCGTGTGGGCTCTCATGCGGGCGCCGTGGGGTCGGGTCATCAAGGCCATCCACGAAGACGAGGACGCCGCCCGCGCCCTCGGCAAGAACGCCATCCTCCTGAAGGCCCAGAGCTTGTGCATCGGTGGCGCCATCGGCGCTCTCGCCGGGATGCTGCTGGCACTCGAACGCTCCGCGGTCGACCCGAACCAGTACCTGCCTCAGCAGACATTCTTCGTGTGGACGGTCATGATCCTCGGAGGCGCCGCCACCATCAAGGGGGCGATGGCCGGTGCGGTCATGTTCTGGTTCATCATCCTCTTCGCCGAGGGTCTCCTCCGAGAGGGCATCAGCCAGGGAATCATCCCGGATTGGCTCCTCACCAGCCAGCAGATGTTCGCCGTCCGTTTCGTCATCGTCGGCGCCATGCTGATCGGCCTGATGATCTGGAGACCCCAGGGCGTGTTCGGCAGGCGGGAGGAGGTGATGATCGGTGCACGCTGACGACCCGAACCACCCGATGGCGGCGGTCTCGCCCGAACCGGGAATCGCCAAACCCGACCCCATCCTCACCGTCGACGCGGTGTCCCGCTCCTTCGGCGGGCTCAAGGCGGTCGACGTCGATCACCTCGAGGTCCAGCGCGGCCTCATCACCTCGATGATCGGCCCCAACGGGGCCGGCAAGACCACCTTCTTCAACCTCCTCACCGGCTTCGACGACGCCGACTCGGGCACCTGGTCGATCGACGGCACCCGCCTCGACGGCAAGCCGCCCCACGTGGTCGCCCGCAGCGGGGTGGTCCGCACGTTCCAGCTCACCAAGGCGCTGGCCAAGATGTCGGTGTTCGACAACCTCATGCTCGGCGCGGCGGGCCAGCAGGGCGAGCGCCTCACCCACGCCCTGTTCCCCTTCTTATGGCGGAAACAGGAGGCCGAGGTCAAGGAGCGGGCCGAGGAGCTCCTCGACCGATTCAAACTCGGACACATGCGTGACGAGTACGCCGGCACGCTGTCGGGCGGTCAGCGCAAGCTGCTCGAGATGGCTCGGGCGCTGATGGTCCGTCCCGAGATCATCCTGCTCGACGAGCCCATGGCGGGTGTGAACCCGGCGCTTGTGCAGTCGCTGCTGGGCCACGTCACGGCGCTGCGCGACGAGGGCCTCACCGTCATCTTCATCGAACACGACATGGATGTGGTGATGGGCATCAGCGACTGGGTGGTGTGCCTCGCCCAGGGCTCGATCATCTCCGAGGGGCTGCCCCGTGCCGTCGGAAGTGACCCCAAGGTCATCGACGCCTATCTGGGGACCCACCTCGCAGAAGAGGCCACCCCGGCCGACGCGCCTGACCTCGCACCCGAATCCACCGCCCACCCCGAGGAGCCGACATCATGAGCGACCAACCGGCCCTCGTCGGCGAGGAGATCATCGCCGGCTACCTGCCCGGCCTCGACATCCTCACCGGCACGAACTTCGTGCTCGGAGACGGTGAGCTGGTCGGCATCATCGGTCCGAACGGGGCCGGCAAGTCGACCCTGGTGAAGGCCATGTTCGGCTTGGTGACGATCCGGTCCGGGTCGGTGAAGCTCCGTGGGGATGACATCACCAACCTCGAAGCCCACAGCCTCGTCACCAAGGGCGTCGGGTATGTGCCCCAGACCAACAACGTGTTCCCCAACCTCACCATCGAAGAAAACCTCGAGATGGGGATCTACCAGGACCCGAAGCGCTTCGACGAGCGCTACGCGATCGTTGCCGAGCTGTTCCCGCTGCTCGCCGATCGGCGTCACCAGCGGGCCGGTCTTTTGTCGGGTGGGGAGCGCCAGATGCTGGCCATGGGGCGGGCCCTCATGATGCAGCCGTCGGTGCTGTTCCTCGACGAACCGTCTGCGGGACTGTCCCCGTCGAACCAGGACGAGGTGTTCCGCCGGGTGAAGCTCATCAACGACACCGGAGTGTCGATCGTGATGGTCGAACAGAACGCCCGCCGGTGCCTGCTCATCGCCGACCGCGCCTACGTGCTCGACCAGGGCCGTAACGCCTACGAGGGCTCGGGCACCGACCTGCTCCACGACCCCAAGGTCATCGAGCTCTACCTCGGCACCCTCGCCCAACAGGCCTGAGACGCGACGGGGGCCCGACCGTGTGGCCGGGCCCCCGCTCGATCAGATCAGATCGACGTGATCAGGTTCAGTTGGCGATGACCTGCTCGATGACCTGCTGCTCGCCCTCGTCGTCGTAGACGAAGATGTCGTAGGAGGCGATCGAGGGATCGCTGCCGTCGAAGTCGATCGGGCCGGACGCGCCCTGGTAATCGATCTCCTCGCCTGCATCGATGAGCTCCTTGCACTCGGCGAAGGTCGAGCACTCGGTGCCACCGGGACCCGAGACCGATTCCATGTTGTCGCGGATGGCAGCCGGGTCGGCGGTGCCGGCCTGTTCGGCAGCCAGGGCGATCAACATGGTGCAGTCGTAGGCCTGGGACGAGTAGATGACATCGACGTCGGGGGCGAACTCGGCGAAGGCGTCCGGGAAGAACGCGGCGCCCGCCTCGGGCGCGGCCGACGGCTGGGTGCCGTTGATGGCGGCGGCCACGCTCGGGTTACCCGGGTCGATGCGCTCGCCGAGGTCGCCGGAGGCGAGGCCGTCGGCGATGTAGAGCGGCACGTCGGCGGGGCCGACACCTTCCTCGATCATCGTCTGGATGATCTGGACGCCCTCCTCGAAGGAGATGAGGACGACGGCGTCGGGGCTCTCGGCGGCGATGGCCTGGACCTCGGCGTCGAAGTTGGTGGCCCGTGGGTCGTAGGCGTCGTCATAGACGACGGTGGCTCCGCTGGCCTCGAGGGTCTCGACGATCGAGTCGCCGAAACCGACGCCGTAGTCGTCGGCCCGGACGATGACGGCCACGTTGGCGTGGCCGTCACCGAGCACGACCTCGGCGAGGGTTGGGCCCTGCAGGTCGTCGGAGGGGGCGGTGCGGAAGTAGTAGCCATCAACGCCGGCGTTGGAGAGGCTGGCGGCGGTGTTCGACGGGGAGCACTGGACGATGCCCGAGCCGGTGATCTTGTCGACCACGGCGTTGGAGATGCCCGATGCGGCGGCGCCGACGATGGCGTTCACGCCAACGCTGCCGAGGAGGCGATCGACGGTGGTGTTGGCCACGCCGGGGTCGGTTCCGCTGTCGCCGGTCTCGAGGACGACGTCGTTTCCGAGCACACCGCCCGCATCGTTGATGTCACGCACGGCCATGTTCACGGCCTCGACCATGGGTGGGCCGAGGAACGCGAGGTCGCCGGTCTCGGGCAGGAGCGTGCCGAGGGTGAGGGTGTCCGTGTCGAAGTCGACGTCGATCGGGTCGTCGTCGATCTCGGGATCGTCACCGTTGTCGCCGGGCTCTTCGGTGTCGTCACCGGGGTCGACCGCGGCGTCGTCGTCATCGTCGTTGCCGCAAGCGGCCGCGAGGAGTGAGAAGGCCATCAGGATGGCGAGCAATCGCCACAACCGACTCGATGTGCGCATGTGCGAGTTCACTTTCGTTCACCTATGGGTCAGCCACGATCCTCGTGGTTGACCGCAGCGTAACCGGCCGGGAGTGCCTCGCTCAACGGAATGCCTCCGAAGGCCGTACGCCGTACGGTCACCCGGCGTCGAGACGGTCGAGGGGCCGCGGGCGGGACCAACGGCCCTAGTCGTGTCGGAACGCCGCTCCTAGGGTCGGATGTCGAGCCGTCCCTCGACCCGGAGTGCACCCCGCCATGGCCATGCAGGTGAAGCCCATCCCGACCCTCGACGAGCGCATCAACGACATCCGTATGCGTACCGCCGCCATCGTCAACGACGAGATCCTCCCGAACGAGGACGTGCTGTGGGCCCCTCGGCGGAACCGGGTCGACGAGGGGGAACGCCGCGCCGCCATCGACGCCCGCGAACACATCAAGGCCAAGGTCTGGGAGGCCGGACTCTGGGCCCCGCACCTGCCGACCGAGTACGGCGGGATGGGCCTCGACTTCCTCGCCCATGCCTACATGAACGAGGTCCTCGCCTACTCGCCGGGAGCGGCCAGCCTCTTCGGCGTGGTGGCACCCAACTCGGGCAACCAGACGATCCTCGTCAAGTACGGCACCGCGGACCAGAAGCAGAAGTGGCTCATGCCCCTCATCGCGGGGGACATGGAGTCAGGCTTTTCGATGACCGAGCCCCACAACCCCGGCTCGGACCCTCGATCGCTCGACACGACCGCGCGGCTCGACGGTGACGAATGGGTCATCAACGGCCACAAGTGGTTCACGTCGAACGGCATCGGCGCCGACTTCTTCATCGTCATGTGCCGGGTGGAGGATCCAACCGGCGAGGAAGGCCGGAGCGGCGACATGGTCCAGATGATCGTGCCGACGGCCACCAAGGGCGTCGACATCGTCCGAGGGATCGGGATCTGGGGGCGTCACGAGTCCGACCACTGCGAGGTGAAGTACAACGACGTGCGGGTCCCGGTGTCCAACGCACTCGGCAAGGTCGGGGAGGGGCACCAGGCCGCCCAGGACCGCCTCGGAGCCGGTCGGGTCTTCCACTGCATGAACTCGGTCGGAGCGATGTGGCGAGCTTTCGACCTGATGGTCGAGCGCACCACCACCCGGCACGTGCACGGCGGGCTGATGAAGGACAAGCAGTTCGTCCAGGGCTTCATCGCCGACAGCTACATCGACATCCAATCGGCTCGCCTCATGACGATCGACTGCGCCGAGAAGGTCGACCGGGGACTGCAGGGAGCTCGAACCGACATCTCTGCCATCAAGATCGCGGTGCCTGCGGCCTACCATCGGGTCGTCGACCGGGCGATCCAGGTGTTCGGCGCGGCGGGGGTCACCAACGATCTGCCTCTGGCCGGGATGTACCTCGGGGCGCGCACGCTGCGCATCGCCGACGGCCCCGACGAGGTCCACCAGATCCTCATCGCCAAGAACGTCGTGAAGGAGTTCGAGGCCAACGGAGGGTGGGATTTCGGGAGCTGAGACCCCGCGTGGGTCGGACGGATCAAATTGGCCCGCCGAGCTTGTCACCCAGGGTGAGTGGGCGTACCGCAACACTCAGAGTGATGACAACCACTCAGAGAGAGCACCACGGAGGTAGCCACGGACCGCCGTTGATGCACTCGGGGAGGCAATGAACCGCAGACTGGTCTGGTCGCAGCGTCTGCGTGGAGCCACAGCGAACCCGGCCCCGGGCACACCGAAAGGGTGCCGGGCCTCCTGTCCGTCACCCGCCTGGACGGACCAAGGAGAAACCTCCCATGAACGCATCACCACGCCAACGGCGAACGGGCGCATCTGTGCTCGCCGTCATCGGCCTCTTCGCCCTGCTCGCCGCTTTCTTCCCGGGAGTGGCCAACGCTCAACAGGGCGGTGGAAACCCTGATGTCTGTTGGAACGTCGACGGCTTCGAGCGGGACCTCAAGGGATCCATCAGCGAGGACTGGGGCTCTGCCACCTGGACTCCCAGCGGGGGAAGCGACGGCATCGTCACGATCGACGTGAACGACGGCTACGAGGTCGAGGTGTGCCTCAAGAAGGGCCCCAACACCTACGTGGTCGGGCCCTTCGGCTCCGATGTCGGAGCAGGCTTCCAGGTCAACCCCCCGGCTTCAGCCCCAGGCAGCCCCGATGATGGCGTGAGCCACTACGACGTGCGGGTGGTCTCGACGCCGCCGGAGATCGACGAGCCTGCGGACGCCTTCGTGCGTGTCACGGCCATGTGCGTCGATGAGGCTGCTGGCGAGTACCGGATCCGTGTGCGCCACGAGGGTGGTCATCTGCCGGTCAACTACAACCTCCAGATCGGCGACACCGTTCTCACCAGCGGCGCCCTGACCGAGACCGGCGACGAGAACGCCAGCTATCACTGGCTGCCTGTGGGCTCCGACGGAGTCAAGGCCATCCCCGCCGACGATGAGTGGGTCAACACCTACGACGGCACCGCGAGTACCTCTCAGAACCCTTGTGAAGGCGTTCTGGGTGAGGAAGAGGAGAACGAAGAGAACGGAAACGGCGAAGAGAACGGCAATGGCGAGGAGAATGGTGAGGAGGGTGCAGTCGCCGGCATCGGCGAGGAAGCCCCCACCACCACCGAGGGCGACACCGCGGTGGCCGGCGAGACGGTCACTCCCGGTCAGGCAGCCGCCCCGGCCACCCTGCCCCGCACCGGTCTCGGTAGCGGCCTGCTCGCCGGGATGGGCGTCGCCTCCCTGCTCGCCGGACTGGGCCTGACGCGTACCGGTCGCCGAGCCGAGCTGGTCTGATCATCCCCTCCGGTCGTCTGAACGACCGGCCATGAGGTAACTCCCGACGAGGGGCGAGGTCCAGAGGGCCTCGCCCCTCGCCGCGCCCGCTAGTTTCCTTGCCGCGGGCCGAGCCACGGACGAGGGGAACGAAGGTCAGTGCTGGAGATGAACGGGGTGTCGGTCCGATTGGGCGGCCGGCAGGTGCTCGATCAGGTGTCGTTCACCGTTCCCCCTGGTCGGATCGTCGGACTGCTCGGGCCCAACGGGGCAGGCAAGACCACCAGCATGCGCGCGCTACTCGGGGTCATCGCTCCCGACGAGGGCGCGGTCACCTACCACGGCGCCGTCGCCGATCCGACGGTGCGTTCGAGGTGGGGATACATGCCCCAGGACCGTGGCCTCTACGTGAAGATGCGGGTCCACGACCAGATCGTGTTCATGGGCCGCCTCAAGGGGATGACCAAGGCCGACGCCGCCCGTCGCTCCGCTGAGCTGCTCGACCACCTCGGGCTCGGCGAGCGTTCCGGCGACAAGATCGAGACACTGTCGGGTGGCATGCAGCAGCGGGTCCAGCTCGCCTCGTCGATCGTCCACGATCCCGAGGTGCTGATCCTCGACGAACCGTTCAGCGGGCTCGACCCCAACGCCGTCGACGAGCTCACCGAGGTCATCCGGGGCCAGGCGACCGGCGGGCGGACGGTGATCTTCTCCAGCCACCAGCTCGACCTGGTGGAGGACATCTGCGAGTCGATCATCCTCGTCAACGAGGGGCGCATCGTGCTCGACGGCGAGCTGCGCAGTCTCAAGGCGGCTTCCGAGGACCGCATCCTCCGCCTGTCGCTCGATGCAAGCGATCCGAACTGGGTCGACGGAGTGGTCGGCGCCACCCTCGTGTCCCGGGACGCGAACGAGACCCTCTTGCTCCTCGAGCCCGGCACCGACCCGCTCGGGGTCCTCGACCAGGCGCGGGCGGCAGGGACGGTCCACGACTTCGGGCTCGAGCTGCCCCGCCTCAGCCAGCTCTTCCGCGAGGCGGTGGCGGCATGAAGAACCTCCGTCTCATCGCCGGGCGCGAGCTCATGGAGGCCTTCCGGGCTCGCAGCTACTGGGTCACCATCGCCATCTTCATGCTCATCGTCGCCGCCTCCATCGTTGTCCCCCGGTTCTTCGACGGCGAGACCACCTGGGAGGTGGGCCTCGCCGGGGACATCCCCA
>SKKL01000137.1 GCA_007121465.1 Acidimicrobiales bacterium
ACATCGAAGGCACCCACCGTGCCGGTGTGGCGGGCCATCACTCCCCCGCCGGGATCTCGCGCAACAGGTTGGCCATCTCGACCGCCGAGGCGGCGGCCTCCTCGCCTTTGTTGCCAGCCTTGGTTCCCGCCCGTTCGATGGCCTGCTCGATCGTGTCGGTGGTGAGCACCCCGAAGATCACCGGAACACCGGTGTCGAGCGACGCGCGCTGGACTCCCGCCGCGCACTGTCCGGCGACCTGGTCGTAGTGGCCGGTGGCGCCCCGGATCACCGCGCCGAGGGTCACCACCGCGTCGAACCGGCCGCTGGCAGCCAGCCGGCGGGCGGCGAGGGGCACCTCGAACGCTCCGGGAACCCACACCACCGTGACGTCGCCAGGCGCCACACCGTGGCGACGCAGCGTGCGGGTGACACCCTCGAGGAGGCGGTCGGTGATGAGGTCGTTGAACCGACCACACACCACGCCGACGCGCAGACCCGTTCCGTCGAGGGAGCCTTCGACCACCGTGGGCTCACTCACCGACGACTCCGTCCCGAGGCTCGAGCCCGTCGTCGGGTTCGACTGTGCTGTCATCCAGTCCCTCCAGGAGGTGTCCCATCCGGGCCCGCTTGGCCCGGAGGTAGTTGATGTTCTCGATCGTGGGGGTCGACTGCAGCGGGACGCGCTCGACCACTTCGAGCCCGAATCCTTGCAGACCGCCGTACTTGGCCGGGTTGTTGGTCAGGACCCGGAGCTTCTCGACGCCGAGATCCACGAGGATCTGAGCGCCCACCCCGTACTCCCGGCTGTCGACGGGAAGACCGAGAGCGAGGTTGGCGTCGACGGTGTCGGCCCCCTCGTCCTGGAGCCCGTAGGCCCGTAGCTTGTGCCCGAGCCCGATTCCCCGCCCCTCGTGGCCCCGCAGGTAGACGACCACCCCGCGGCCCTCCTCGGCAATACGGGAGAGGGCCGCCTGCAACTGGGGACCGCAGTCGCAGCGCAGCGACCCGAAGATGTCGCCGGTGAGGCACTCACTGTGCACCCGGACGAGGACCGGCTCGCCGCCGGCGACATCGCCCTTGACGAACGCGACGTGCTCGGTCTCGTCGAGGACCGACCGGTAGGCGTGGGCGGCGAACTCACCCCACTGGGTGGGCACTCGCCCGTTGCCGGTCGGCACGACCAGCTGCTCGTTGGCGCGCCGGTAGCGGATGAGGTCGGCAATCGAGATCATCAACAGGTCGTGCTCGGCGGCGAAGACCGCCAGGTCGGGGACTCGCGCCATCGTTCCGTCGTCGTTGACGATCTCGCAGAGCGCACCCGCCGGTTCGAGCCCGGCCATGCCGGCCAGGTCGACCGCCGCTTCGGTGTGGCCCGCCCGCTTGAGCACTCCTCCGTCACGAGCGCGAAGGGGGAACAGGTGACCGGGCCGGTTGAAGTCGGCCCAGCTCACCCCTGAGTCGGCAAGCGCCCGAATGGTGGCGGTCCGGTCCGATGCCGAGATCCCCGTGGTGGTTCCGTGGCGGTAGTCGACGGTGTGGGTGAACGCCGTGCGCTGGTACTCGGTGTTGTCGGCCACCATCAACGGCAGGCCCAGCGCGTCGCAGCGTTCGCCCGTCAACGCCACACAGATCACCCCCGAGGTGTGGCGCACGAAAAACGCCACCTTCTCAGGGGTCGCCGCCTCGGCCGCCATGATCAGGTCTCCCTCGTTCTCCCTGTCCTCATCGTCGACGACGACGACGATCTCGCCGCGACGGATCGCGTCGATCGCCTCGGGAATGGGAGCGAAGCGAGGCTCGGCCGAATCGGTCATGTGCTGATCTCCTCGTGGAGTGGTGACGCCATGGCGACGCCGGATCGGGAAGCGGTCGAACCGGGCATCAGGTCGATGCGCAGGTCGTCGCCGAGTCGGGTGATGTCGTGGATCGTTCCGCGCCACACGGAGCTGATCGTGGGGGCTCCGGTACCGGCGAAGAGCGGCCGGGCGTCGTCGCCGCCGAACAGGACAGGCGCGAGATAGATGACGTAGCGGTCGACCAGTCCGGCGCGGTGGAACGCCCCGGCGACGGTGGGGCCGCCCTCGACCATCAACTGCAGGACGCCCCGACGGCCGAGCTCGTCGAGCACCTCGCCGAGATCGCCGGAGAGCTCGAGGCAGGGCTGGATCCGAGCGTCGTCGGGTGCGGTGCCCAACACGACACGGAGCGGATCGAAGGCCAGACCGGGCAGCGGAGCCTCGACGCCGCGAACGGTGAGCTCGGGATCGTCGTCTCGAACCGTCCCTGCACCAACCAGGATGGCGTCGCTGGCCGCCCGGAGCCGGTGGACATCGGCGCGGGCCTCGGGACCCGTGATCCAGCGACTGGAGGCGTCGGGCGCGGCGGTCCGGCCGTCGAGGCTGGCGGCGAGCTTGAGCACCACGAGGGGTCGGCCGGTGGTCCGTTGGATGAGGTACGGGGCAAGCACCTCGGTCGCCCGGGTGGCGGCGACGCCGACCTCGACGTCGATCCCGGCTTCTCTCAAGCGGGCAATGCCACGACCCGACACCTGGGAGTCGGGGTCCTGCAGTGCGACGACCACCCGGGCGACCCCTGCCGAGACGATGGCGTCGGTGCACGGAGGGGTGCGGCCGTGGTGGGCGCACGGCTCGAGGGTGACGAACATCGTGGCCCCGTCGGCTCGGCCGTCGACCTGGGCGAGGGCGTGGGCCTCGGCGTGGGGTCCACCGGGCGGATGGGTGACTCCGGTGATCGACCGCCCGTCGGCCAGCGACAGGACACACCCCACCCAGGGGTTAGGGGCGGTGAGACCTTGCACGGACGCGGCGGCGTCGAGTGCCCGCTCCATGGTGGTCGTGTCGCCCTCGGTGGCCATTCGTGCTGGTCGCTCCTCGACGCAGGGCAGGCGCGAGCAGCCGGGGCCGATGGCCTCGTGTGCTCTCGCTCCCATCCGGACTGTCACCGTCGGCCCCGGAGTTCCACCGGGTCAGCCCCGGCCGAAGCCGGGGGTCGCGGGCTCTCACCACCGGTCGGGAGTTTCACCCAACCCCGCGAGATGTCTTCGATTGTCGCCCTGAACGCTACCCGTCGGGCCCGGGCGACACCACCTGCGACCCGCCCGGGGGTCAGTGCGCGGTGTCTCCCCGCATGAGCTGGACCACGTGGGGCAACACGTCGAGGACCGCCTCGAGGGTCTCGACCGCCCCCTTGGTCGACCCCGGACCGTTGATCACCAGAGTCTCTCCGACCGTGCCCGCCACCCCCCTCGACAGCCGTCCCAGAGGGTTGACGAGCCTCATCGCCTCGGCGATCCCGGGCGCCTCGCGCTCGATGGCCTCCCGTGTTCCCTCGGGGGTGAGATCCCGCGGACCGAACCCGGTGCCCCCGGTGGTGGCGATCACGCCGGTGAACCCGTCGGCCATCTCGAGCAGCGCCTCACGAACCGTCTCGGTCCCGTCGGCCACGACGCGGTGGTCGAGGACCGTCCAGCCGGCCATGGTGAGCCGCCCGGCCAGGGCCTCCCCCGACGTGTCCTCGCGTGTTCCGGCGACGACGCCGTCAGAGACGGTGAGAACCTTCGCGTTGAGGGGAGGGGGCTGGTCGACCATCGTGGCTCCTCGAGGGGTGGTGTCTAGCGGCGCCGTAGGCGCAAGACCATCATGCCGTCGGTGTCGGCCGCCTGAGGCAGGAGCAGACCCCCGCGCCCGTGTGGGATCCAGGGAGCGTCCGGAGGATCGAGCGGTTCGAACTCGGGGTGATGCGTCGCGAGGTGGTCATCGACGCCGAGGGTCTCGGGCCCCGTGAGCGTGCAGACGCTGTAGACGAGGAGCCCACCCGGCCGCACCAGCTCGGCCGCCGCATCGACGATCCGTCGCTGGAGCTCGGCGAGGCGCTCGACCGCGGCGGCATCGAGCCTCCAACGGGCGTCGGGGCGTCGCCGCAGGACGCCCAACCCCGAACACGGGGCATCGACCAGCACCCGGTCGAACGCTGCCGGGCGCAGACCCGGTCGGGTGGCGTCGGTGACGAGGATGTCGAGGTCGACCTCGGTCCGCTCGGCGTTGTCGCGCACCAGCCCCACCCGGGCAGGCCGGAGATCGGCCGCGACCACTCGGGCACCGGTGTGGGCGAGGGCGGTGGCTTTGCCACCGGGCGCCGAGCACAGGTCGGCGATGCGATCGCCCGCATCGGCGTCGACCAGGTCGGCCACCCACTGCGATGCACGGTCCTGGATGTATCCGTCTGACCGGGTGCTCACCTCCGGACGCCGGTTCATGGTCTCGAGGGCCTCGACCGCAGTGTCGTGTCCGAGATCGGCGGTGAGGCGCTCCACCACCCAGTCGGGATACGACAGGCGAGTGGCCTCGTCGGGATACTCCACCGGCGCGGCGGCGACCCGCCGCAGGATCGCGTTCACGAATCCCCGAGCGCGCCCGCCCACCGCTCCCACGGTGGTCGACACCGCGGCGTGGGCCGGCACCTCGGAGAAGGTGAGCTGGTAGGCCCCGAGCCGCAGCGCCGCCCGAACGTCGGGATCGACGTCGCGCACGACGAACCGGTCGACGAGGTGGTCACACGCCCGCTGCATGCGCAGAGTGCCGTACACCAGGTCGGTGACGAGGGCTCGGTCGCGTCCGTCGAGACCTGACCGGGCGAGGATCGGAGGGAGGGCGAGGTTGGCGTAGGCCCCGTCGGCGGAGATGCGGACGAGAGCGGAGATGGCGACACGGCGGACCTCGACCCCGGCGGGGGGCCTCATCGGCCGAGGCGATCGTCGGGACCGGGTCGCGCCCCGTTGAGCCACGCTTCGGCCTCTTGACGAGCCTTGCCCTCGGGTTGGACCTGGACCAGTTCGAGACCACCGTCGCCGGTGGCGGCGACGGTGCGGGTGATGGATCCGGGCTCGCCGTGAGCGTCGTCGACCACGCGTGTGGCGTGCACCTTGAGGCGCTTGCCCCGCCAGGTGGTCCACGCTCCGCCGAGGCGGACGATGCGGTGGAGCTCGACAGCGGGTCGACTCCAGTCGAGAGCCAGCTCGTCGGGGTGGATCTTGTCGGCGTAGGTGGGCTCGCCGGCCTGGGGTTCCGGAGAACCGAGACCCTCGCGGAGGGCGGAGACCAGCAGATCCGAACCGATGTCGACGAGGCGAGCGCGGAGCTCGTCGAGGGTCTCGTCGGGCCCGATGTCGACCTCGGAACGGCGGTAGACGCCTCCGGTGTCGAGCCCTTCCTCGACGGCCATGACGCACACTCCGGTGCGGGCGTCGCCTGCGAGGATGGCCCGTTCCACGGGAGCGGCACCCCGCCACTTCGGGAGCAGCGAGAAGTGCAGGTTCACCATCGGTACCTCGTCGAGGACGTGAGGCTTGATGATCCGGCCGAAGGCCACCACGACTCCGAGGTCGGCTCCGACCTCGAGGACGGTGTCGACATCGGTGGTGACGGGAATACCGAGGTCGGCCGCCGCCGCCTTCACCGGGCTCGGCGACACACCTCCACCTCGGCCGCGGCGCTTGTCGGCACGGGTCACCACGAGGGGGATCTCGAAACCGGCGGCCTGCAGCGCCCGCAGAGGCGGAACGGCCACATCGGGGGTTCCTAGGTAGACGAGACGCTCGGGGTGATCGGGGGCGGGACGGACCACGATCAGTCTCCGCCGGGTCCGAGACCGAGAGCGCGCTCGCGCAGGGCCCGCTTGGCCCGAGCGGCCTCGTCGGGCTCGAGGTGTTCGAGCAGCAGCACCCCGTCGAGGTGATCGAGCTCGTGCTGGAACAGGCGGGCGAGCAGCTCGTCGGCCTCGATCGACACGTCGTTGCCGTCGAGGTCGACACCGGTGAGGTGCACCTCTTTGGGTCGCACGATCTCGAAGGTGAGTCCGGGCACCGACAGGCACCCTTCCTCGTAGACCCACTCACCATCGGATTCGGAGATCTCGGGGTTCACCAACACCTGGGGCCCCTCCCCGATGTCGTAGACGAACAGCCGCTTCTGCACGCCCACCTGGGGAGCGGCGAGGCCGATACCCGGGGCCTGGTACATGGTGGTCAACATGTCGTCGGTGAGGCGCACCAGGCGGGCATCGATGTCGGTGACCTCGGTCGCGGCGCGTCGCAGGACCGGATCACCGAAGGTTCGGATCTCGAAGGGGGACATCGCTGTGCAGGCTACCGTCGACACCGTGAGCGGTGGCCACTACTTCGATCCGTCGCCGAGCAGCGCGTCGCGTCCGCAGCAGGTGACCCTCACCCTTCCCGACCTCACCATCACCCTCGACACCGATTCCGGGATGTTCTCGCCCGACCGGGTGGACCCGGGGACCAAGCTGCTGTTGCTCGAGGGCCCACCACCCGATGTGTCGAGAGGCCCGCTTCTCGACCTCGGCGCCGGCTACGGGCCGATCGCCATCACCCTCGCCCGTCGCGATCCCCGGGCTGAGGTGTGGGCGGTGGAGGTCAACGAACGGGCGCGGGAGCTGTGCCGGGCCAACGCCCAACGGGAGGGGGTGGCCGACCGGGTGGTGGTCGCGGCGCCCGACGAGGTGCCGCTCGACCTCCGATTCGGCGAGATCTGGTCCAACCCTCCGATCCGGATCGGCAAGCCGGCGCTGCACGAGCTGCTGGACCACTGGCTAGGCCGCCTGGAGTCGGGAGGCTGCGCTCACCTGGTCGTGAACCGCCACCTCGGCGCCGACTCGCTGGCTCGTTGGCTCACCGACCGGGGCGCCACCGTCACGCGCCGGAGCTCCCGGATGGGATACCGCGTGCTCGCCGTCGAACCGGGTCGCTGACTCCTTGGCGAGGTCGGGAAACCTGACCGCGTACGACCCGTCTCGGCTCAAGATCTCACCCCATGTGGCCGAATGGTGACTGATGGCACGCGAACCCTGCCTGTCGACGCGAGCGTCGCTCCGTCCCGGCATCACTGACGCCGAGGGGCCGGTCTGGCAGGCTGTTGACCCAATCGACCGACACGACCGAGGGCGGACGTGGTGAGTGGAGAAGCACTCGACATCATCGTGAAGCGCAGCATCCACCGGGGGCGCATCTGGTCCGCCCACCCTCAACTCCTGCTCGCCGACGGCCCCGATGAGCTCGTGTCCTTGTCCATCCCCGGCACCGATTGTCGGATCCCCCGTGGGGTTCGGGACATGGAGACGGTGCGACACAGCTTCCGCACCGGCGACTGGGATCTCGTGCCGTCGACCTGGACACGCTTCATCGGGGTGTGCCGCAACAGCCCCGGTCGCTACTACAACGTCACCCACCTGTTCGAGCCGGCCTCGGGCGAGTTCTTGTGCTGGTACGTCAGCATCGAACGCCCGATCACCCGTCACGACGACGGGCTCGTCGTCGACACCACCGACCTGTGGCTCGACCTCATCGTGTTGCCCGACGGAAAGCCGTTCTGGAAGGACACCGACAACTGGGCGTGGGCGGCGGACAACGACCTCTACTCCCCTGCCGAGGTCCTGCAGGTCGACGAGGTCCGCGACGAGCTACTCGACCATGCCACCGCGGGAACCGGGCCCTTCGACGGCACCTGGACCGAGTGGGCGCCGATCGACCTCGACCCGCTTGCCCTTCCGTCCTACTGGGACCGCCCCAGCCTCGTCGTCGACACCCGCGAGGCCGCCGACCGCAGTTGAGGGCCGGGACTACACCCGGTCGGGGTCGACCTCGATCCGGAGGCGTCCCGCCGGACGTGAGACCTGGGCCAGGGCGTCGCACAGCACCCGGTGCTCGCTCGCCCGCAGCAGGTAGCGCCCGTCGGACGGGCCGAGCACCTCCACCCCGAGGGGAGAGCCCAGCGCGGCGACGAAGGCCTCGGCGGCCTCGCCCGAGATCTGAGCCAGCGCCGAGGTGGGTGGCATCCCGAGGACGTCTCGCCGCTGCATCTCGGCGCTGGCGAAGCGACCGGGATCGGCGGTGAGAGCAGCTTGGAGCACGTCGTGGCGAGGGGTACGAGTCTGCAGGGCGATGCGCCCGCCTTCGCTCCGGGGGCCGACCATGCGGGCGGCCCGGGCGATGAGGGAGAACGCCTGCTCCCCCGCCCGGTATCGGGGGGCGAGCAGCTCCTGGTCGATGTCGAGGAACACCACCAGAGATGCCCGGTCGACCCGGTGCAGCGCCGCCTCGGTGCCGATGGTGACCCGGGTGGCATCAGGATCGCCCTCGGAGGTGGCGGTGACCTCGGTGACGGTCTCCCCCACCAGCGCCTCGAGCTCCTCGCGCGCACGGGTGACCCCCGCCCGGATGTTGCGCAACCGGCTGGCCCCACATCCCTGACAGATCACCGGGCGCTCGGTGAGGCAGCGACCGCACCGCAGGCGATCGGTCTCGGCCTGGTTGACCGCCGCATCGCAGACCTCGCAACGGGTCACCTCGCCGCAACGGTCGCAGGCCAGCAGACGCGACCGGCCGGTGCGGTTGAGGATGCACACCGCCCGGTCGGACTCGCGCAGCATCGGAGTGATCCGCTCGGACCACAACCCACCACGGAAGGGGTCGTCGCGGCGCCGATCGATGACGTCGACGAGGGGCCAGCCGGCTCGCTCGGCGTTGCGGGCGGGGGCGACTGGTTCGGCGAGGGTCACCGCCTCGAGCGACGGGGTCGGTGACACCAACAGACACGGGACCCCGGCTCGACGGGCCCGCTCGACTGCGACATCGCGGGCGTTCCAGGTCGGGGAGCGCTCCTCGCGGTAGCCCTCGTCGTGCTCGTCGAGGACGACGACCGCCGCCAGATGGGGGGCCGGCGCCCAGGCGGCGGCGCGGGAGCCGACGATGCTCGCTCCTGCGGCGAGACGGGCCCAGTCCCGGGGGAACAGCCCGACAGGGACCCCGGCTCGGCGCAGCGCGAGGCCGACCCGCCGAGCGGTGGTCTGGGCCGGAGCGAGGATCAGGGCTTGTCCCCGGGAGCAGGCGGCGAGGGCGATCGAGACCGGATCGGTCGACGGGGGGAGCCTCAGGACCGACACCGCCCGGTCGAACGCCTCGACGACGATCGGATCGACGACCGCCGAGGCGGGGGGCCGGTCGTCGGGAGCCGAGGGTAGGCCGGCGACGACCGTCGGCGGCGCCGCGGTGCGCAGGAACGTCGCCCGCCGTCCCGACCATCGCCATGCCGCCCACCCGGCGAGGTCGATGAGCTCGGCCGACGGCCCCAGGCCGCTGCGTTTGGCCAGGGGGAGCAACCTCACCCCGACCGGTGGGTCGACGTCGGTCGCGACCACCCAACCGCCGACCCGTCGGCCGTGCAAGGAGATGCGCACCACGTCCCCGACTCCCACATGGGGCATCGAGTCGGGGACGAGGTAGTCGAACTCGCGGTCGATGGCGGGGACGTCGGGCAGGACCCGGACGACCCGCCGCTCGCCGCTCAGTGGGTCAGAGCCCCAGCGCGGACTTGAGGTCGTCGACCTTGTCGGTCCGCTCCCAGGTGAACGAGTCGCCACCCTCCCGACCGAAGTGGCCGTAGGCCGCGGTGGGCCGGTAGATCGGTCGACGGAGGTCGAGGTCGCGAAGGATGGCGGCGGGTCGCAGGTCGAAGACCTCGGCGACGGCCGCTTCGATCTTCGCCTCGTCGACCACGCCGGTTCCGAAGGTGTGGACCATGATCGAGATGGGACGGGCCACGCCGATGGCGTAGGCGACCTGCACCTCGCAGCGCCGGGCCGCCCCGGAGGCCACCAGGTTCTTGGCCACCCAGCGGGCGGCGTAGGTGGCGGAACGGTCGACCTTGGACGGGTCCTTGCCGGAGAACGCCCCGCCACCGTGGCGACCCATGCCGCCGTAGGTGTCGACGATGATCTTGCGCCCGGTGAGGCCGGCGTCGCCGACCGGACCGCCGACCACGAAACGGCCGGTGGGGTTGACGAAGACCTCGAAGTCGTCGTCGGCGTAGCGCTCGGGGATGACCGGCCGGATGACCTGTTCGATGAGGTCGGGGCGGATCATCGAGTCGCGGTCGATGCCCTCGTCGTGCTGGGTGGACACGAGAACCGTGCGGAGCCGGACGGGCTCGTCGTTCTCGTAGTCGAAGCTGACCTGGGTCTTGCCGTCGGGCCGCAGGTAGGGAATGGTTCCGGCCTTGCGGACCTCGGCCAGGCGCTCGGCCATCCGGTGGGCGACGTGGATCGGCAGCGGCATCAACACGTCGGTCTCGTCCGACGCGTAGCCGAACATCATCCCCTGGTCGCCGGCGCCCTGCTGCATGAGTGCCTCCTCGCCACCGGAGCCGGACCGCACCTCCTCGGAGGCATCGACGCCCTGGGCGATGTCGGGGGACTGCTCGTCGATGGTGACCATGACGCCGCAGGTGTTGCCGTCGAACCCGTAGGACTCACGGTTGTAGCCGATGTCGTTGATCGTCTGGCGCACCACGCTCGGGATGTCGACGTAGGCCTCGGTGGTGATCTCACCCGCGACGATGGCGAGACCGGTGGTGACCAGGGTCTCGCAGGCGACCCGGCTCATCGGGTCCTGGGCGAGGAGTGCGTCGAGGATCGAGTCGGAGATCTGGTCGGCCATCTTGTCGGGGTGACCTTCGGTGACCGACTCCGAGGTGAAGGTGAAGCGGCTCATGGTGCTCCTGGTGCGAGGCGGGTGAACGGTGCGCGGCGGACGGCGAGAAGCTCAGGTCGACCGGGCGGATCGGTGGGCCACGACGGCGTCGAGCACGGCGCGAGCCACCAACCGCTTGTCGGTGAGAGGGACATTCTGCTCCATCTCGGAGCCGTGGATGACCACCTCGTTGGTGTCGTGCTCGAAGCCGACTCCGGGGGCGGACACGTCGTTGGCGACGAGGAGGTCGGCATTTTTGCGCACGAGCTTGTCGCGGGCGTTGGCCGCGACGTCGTGGGTCTCGGCGGCGAAGCCGACGAGGACCTGGTCCGCCCGCTTGGACCGTCCGAGCTCGGCGAGGATGTCGACGGTGGGCTCGAGCACGATGCGGGGCGGCCCCTCCTGCTTCTTGAGCTTGGAGTCGGCCACCTCGACCGGGGTGAAGTCGGCCACCGCAGCGGCCATCACCACCACGTCGGCGTCGGCGGAACGGGAGACCACCGCCTGGTGCATCTGGGCGGCGGACTCGACGAGGTGGGTCTCGACGCCGAGGTCGGGAGGCGGGGGCGTGGTGGTCACGAGGATCACCGATGCGCCACGGTCTCGTGCCTCGGCAGCGAGAGCGAAGCCCTGCTTACCCGATGACCGGTTGCCGATGAACCGAACCGGGTCGATCGCCTCTCGGGTACCGCCGGCGGTGACCAGAACGGTGGTTCCGACGAGATCGCCCGGACCGAGGACACGTTCGACGGTGGCGACGATGCGCGCCGGGTCGGCCAGACGACCGGCGCCCACGTCTCCTCCGGCGAGGCGACCCTCGTCGGGAGCGACGATGTGGACGCCCCGCGAAGCCAGGACAGACAGGTTCTCCTGGATGGCGGCGTGCTCCCACATCTCGGTGTGCATGGCAGGACACAGCACCACGGGGGCGCGGGTGGCGACCAGGGTGGCGGTGAGCAGGTCATGGGAGCGACCGGTGCGGTAGTCCGAGATGACCCGGGCGGTGGCCGGGCAGACCAGCACCAGGTCGGCACCTTGGCCGAGGCGGGTGTGAGGGATCGGGCTGTCCTCGCCCCACAGGGTGCGCTGGACCGGCTCGGACGCGAGCGCGGAGAAGGTGGTCTCCCCGACGAAGTGCAAGGCACCGCTCGTGAGCACGGGGCTGACGTGTGCGCCCGCGTCGACGAGGCGTCGACAGACCTCTACCGCCTTGTACGCAGCGATCCCGCCGGTGACGCCGAGGACGATGCGACGACCGTCGAGCACGACGGTGGGCTTACTCGCCGGCGTCGGCGGACTCGGCCGCGTCGTGGTGGTGGGCGACGATCTTGTCCGAGGCGATCTCTTCGAAGGCGATCGACAGCGGCTTGCGCGCCGTGGATGCGACCTGCGGGGGGATGGTGGGGCCAGCGGAGTCGCCGAGCTGGCCGAAATAGCTGTTGATCTGCCGGGCGCGCATCGCCCCGAGGGTGACGAGGTCGAACTTCGAGCCGGTGCGCTCGAGAAGCTCCTCGAACGAGGGGTTCATCATCGAGTCGTTCAGCTGGATGGACATCTGCACTCCGGAAGGATGTAGGGCCGACGGGCCACACTAGCAGCGCACCCCCGCCAGGAGCGACCATGAGGCCGACAGGCCGGCGGTCGCGCTCAGCGGCGCCGTGCCTCGGCGATGAGGGCCTCGAGCTCGGTGACGGTGTCGTCGAGTCGGTCGTTGATCACCAGAACCGCCCCGAGCGCTTCGCCCCGCTCGCGCTCGGTGGAGGTGTGGGCCAGCCGACGCTCGATCTGCTCGGGGGTGTCGCCCCTGCCTGTGAGGCGGTCCGCCTGTTCCTCGCGCGACGGCGCATCCATGAAGACGAAGAGCGAATCGGGATAGCGCGAGAGGATCTGCTCGGCCCCCTGGACGTCGATCTCGAGCACCACGTCGACACCGTCGGGGGTGTCGGGGGTGGGAGTGCCCATCAGGTTTCCGAGGAAGTCGGCCCACTCGAGGAAGCCGTCGGCGGCGATGCGCTCCTCGAACTGCTCGCGGGTGACGAAGTGGTAGGCGTCCTCGGCTTCACCCGGGCGCCGATCGCGGGTGGTCCACGAACGACTCAGCCAGAGGTTGGGGTCGCGAGCGACGAGCTCGCGCATCACGGTTCCTTTGCCCACCCCACCAGGGCCGGCGACGATGACGATGATGGCGGCGACCTACCGATAGGGCGAGGGGAACGCCTCGACGAGTGCCTTGCGCTGCTGGTCTCCGAGCCCCCGAACTCGCCGGGTCTCGCTGATTCCGATGGTCTCCATCGTGCGACGGGCCTTCACCTTGCCGACGCCGGGCAGCGATTCGAGGACCGTGAGAACCTTCATCTTGGCGATGGTCTCGTTGCCTTCGCCCTGTTCCAGGAGTTCGCCGAGGGTGATCGAGCCCATCTTGAGACGCTCCTTGAGCTCGGCTCGCTCGCGGCGGACCGCGGCAGCCTTGGCCAGCGCGGCCTTGCGCTGCTCGTCGGAGAGCTGGGGAGGTTGGGTCATGGGTGCGACAGTAGCCCCGACCACGGGTGACAGGTGCGACCGGCGGTCACGACATGCTCTCCACGATCGATGCCGCGGCCGCCTCGGGGTCCTCGGCCTGGGTGACAGCCCGGCCGATGACCAACAGGTCGGCTCCGGCGGCTCGAGCATCCACCGGGGTGGCGACTCGAACCTGGTCGTTCGCATCGCTACCGGCGGGGCGGATACCCGGGACGAGCGTGAACAGGTCCGGACCGATCTCGCGCACCGTACCGAGGTCGGGGGCGCCGCACACCACTCCCCCACATCCCGCCTCGATCGCGACGCCGATGCGGTGGCGAAGGACCTCCTCGGAGGCATCGGGGTCGCTGGTCAGCACCGTCACACCGAGCGTCACGGGAATGGGCAGCCCGGCTCGCTCGGCCCCTTCGGCGAAGCCCTCGACACCGGCCCGAACCATGTCGACGCCCCCCGAGGTGTGAACGGTGAGGTAGCTCGCACCGAGTGCGCCGATGACCCGAGCTGCCTTGTTCACGGTGTTGGGGATGTCGTGCAGCTTGAGGTCGCAGAACACGTCGTAGCCGAGGTTCATCAGGCCGGTGACCGCTTCGGGCCCGACCGCGCTGTAGAGCTCGAGGCCGACCTTGGCGACTCGGAAGAAGGGTCGCAGCTGACCGGCGAGACGCATGGCGGCGACGTGGTCGTCGACGTCGAGAGCGAGCGCGAGGTGATCCCACGGCCCCGGGTCGTCGAAGTCGTCGAGATCGACCTCGATCGGGGGGACAGTGGTGGTGTGTTCATCGGTCATGGGCTGCTCCTGTCAGGTCGGCGACTCGGGTGACGCCGTGGCTCCGACACCAGCGATCGAGCTGGGAGAGGACCGTGGCGACGGAACGGGGGGCGGCGAAGGTGGCGGTACCGACCTGGACGGCATCGGCGCCGGCCATCAGCATCTCCACCGCGTCGGAGCCGGTGGAGACGCCGCCGACACCGACGATGGCGGCGTCGGGGTAGGCCGCCCGGCAGTCGTAGACCGCCTTCACCGCGATCGGATGAACGGCGGGACCCGACACGCCTCCAGGTCGACCGCCGAGGATCGGCCGACGGGACTCGAGGTCGATGACCATGCCGGGAACGGTGTTGGCGACGGTGATCGCGTCGGCTCCGGCGTCGAGGACCGCTCCGGCCACCTCGGGCAGGTCGGTCACCAGAGCGGTGAGCTTGGCCCACCGGGGTCGACCACATGCTGCGGTGGCGGCGATGACCTCGGCCGACGCAGTGGCGGACTGGGCGAAGATTCCGTGGCCCGAGAGATTGGGACACGACAGGTTGACCTCGACGGCCACCACCTGGTCGCCCGCCTCGGCCACGGCCTCGGCCGCAGCTCGATACTCCTCGACGGTGCGTCCCCAGATGCTGACCACGACTCGGGCTCCGGCGGCGACGAGGCCGGGCAGGTCATCGGCCAACCAGGCAGCCACCCCGGGGCCCTGGAGCCCGACCGAGTTGATCATCCCCGCGGGGGTGTGGTGAACCCGCAGGGGCGGATTACCCGGCCACGGATCGGCAAGGAGGGACTTCACGACCACCGCTCCGAGGCGGGACAGGTCGACGTAGGCCCCGAGCTCGGCGCCGTGGCCGGCGGTGCCCGACGCCGTCATGACGGGATTGGGGAGGCGGACCGAGCCCACCTGCACCGACAGATCGAGATCCGGGTCGGGCCGTCTCCCCCACCTCATCGCGACGACCACGTCATCGAGGGTCCTCCAGCTCCGACACCGTCACTCCCCGGTGATACTCCTGGAGACTGCGCACTCGTAGCGGATGAGCGGTCATGTCGGCGATGCCGTTGGCCGCGGCGAGGGCCGCCTTGGCGGTGGTCAGCAGAGCGACGTCGCTCTGGCCCGCCGCGTTGCGGATGTGATCGCCGTCGGCTCGCGGCCCGCGCCCTCGCGGACTGTTGACCACGAGGTCGATCTCACCGGAGCTGATGAGGTCGACGGCGTTCGTCCCCTCCTCACCGATCTTGGCCACCACGGTGTCGACGGGGATACCGGCTTCGGCGAGGTGTGCCGCGGTGCCGCTGGTGGCCACCAGCCGGAAGCCGAGCTGGTCGAAACGGCGCGCCGCCTCGACCCCCACCGGCTTGTCGCGGTCGGCCAGGGACAAGAACACGGTGCCCTCGGTCGGCAACCGGAGACCGGCGGCCAACTGGGCCTTGGCGAAAGCGAGGCCCACCGTGAGGTCGATACCCATGACCTCCCCGGTCGAGCGCATCTCGGGTCCGAGGAGTGCGTCGGCATCGGGGAAGCGGTTGAACGGAAGGACGGCTTCCTTGACCGAGATGTGGTCGCCGACCACCTTGTCCCGCAACAGGCCGTCGTCGCGCAGCTCGGCGAGGGTGGCGCCGAGCATCACCCGGGCCGCGACCTTCGCGAGAGGGACACCGGTGGCCTTGGCCACGAAGGGAACGGTGCGCGAGGCCCGGGGGTTGGCCTCGATGACGAACACCTGGTTGGCCTTCACCGCGAACTGCACGTTGATGAGCCCACGAACATCGAGCGCCTCGGCGATGGCTCGCGCGTAGGACTCGATGACCGCCACGGTCTCCTCGGAAAGGGTGGTCGGTGGCAGCGAGCAGGCCGAGTCGCCGGAGTGGACACCAGCCTCCTCGACGTGCTCCATCACGCCCCCGATGACCACCTCACCGCTGTGGTCGCGGATGGCGTCGACATCGACCTCGGTGGCGTCCTCCAGAAAGCGATCGACCAGCACCGGCCGTGTGGCCGACAGCCCACCCTCGCGACCGAGTGTCCCGAATCCGGCGAGCTCAGCCATCGCCCGGGTGAGGCTCTCGTCGTCGTAGACGATCTCCATCGCCCGGCCGCCGAGCACGTAGGAGGGCCGAACCAGCACCGGGTAGCCCACCCGACCGCTGATCTCGAGCGCACCGGCCAGCTCGGTGGCGGTACCCCCTGCGGGCTGCGGGATCTCGAGGCGGGCGCACAGGGCGTTCCACTGCTCACGATCCTCGGCCAGATCGATCGAGGTAGGACTCGTCCCCGCCACGAGGTCCTGGTCGATCAACCCGGCCAACTTGAGCGGGGTCTGACCACCGAGCGAGACGACCACCGCGACCGGCTGCTCGGCGTCGATGACGTTCTGGACGTCTTCGAAGGTGAGCGGCTCGAAGTAGAGGCGGTCGCTCGTGTCGTAGTCGGTCGAGACCGTCTCCGGGTTGCAGTTGAGCATGATCGTCTCGTAGCCCGCCTCGCGCAGGGCGAAGCTGGCGTGGACGCAGCAGTAGTCGAACTCGATGCCCTGACCGATGCGGTTGGGTCCGGAGCCGAGGATGAGCACCTTGGGCCGGTCGCTCGGACGAACCTCGTCCTCGTCCTCGTAGGTCGAGTAGTGATACGGCGTCTGAGCCTCGAACTCGGCTCCGCAGGTGTCGACGGTCTTGAACGTCGCCCGGACACCGGCCTCGAGCCGGCGCCGCCGCACCTCGGACTCCTCGACGCCCCACAGCCAGGCCATCTGGGCGTCGGCGAAGCCCAGCCGCTTCGCCCGCCGCCAGCCTGCGGTGTCCATGGCATCGAATCCGACCTCGGCGAGGTGGGCGCGCTCCTCGATGACCATCAGCATCTGGTCCAGGAACCAGGGGTCGACCTTCGTCGCCTCGGCGACCTGGTCGATCGACATTCCCCGCCGCAGGGCCGCTTCGAGCTGGAAGGGGCGATCGGGAGTACCGATGGCGGCGCGAGCCAGCAGCTCGTCGTCGTCGAAGCGATCGAGGTCGGCCTCACCGGGATCGCAGTTGAGCCCGTAGCGACCCTGCTCCAACGACCGCAGGGCCTTCTGGAGCGACTCGGGGAAGGTGCGGCCGATGGCCATGACCTCGCCCACCGACTGCATCGAGGTGCCGAGCACACCGGTGGTGCCGGGGAACTTCTCGAAGGCCCAGCGCGGGATCTTGGTGACCACGTAGTCGATGGTCGGTTCGAAGCTGGCCGGGGTCTTCTGGGTGATGTCGTTGTCGATCTCGTCCAACGTGTAGCCGACTGCCAGCCGGGTCGCGATCTTGGCGATCGGGAACCCGGTGGCCTTCGACGCCAGCGCCGACGAGCGGCTCACCCGGGGGTTCATCTCGATGATGACCATGCGTCCGGTGTCGGGCTCGAGGGCGAACTGCACGTTGGACCCGCCCGTCTCGACGCCGACCCGGCGGATGCAGGCGAGCGCCGCGTCGCGCATGAGCTGGTATTCGACATCGGACAGGGTCTGGGCGGGGGCCACGGTGATCGAGTCGCCGGTGTGGACACCCATCGGGTCGAAGTTCTCGATCGAGCAGATGATCACGCAGTTGTCGGCGTGGTCGCGCATGACCTCGAGCTCGAACTCCTTCCACCCGGCGATGGACTCCTCGATGAGGATCTCGCTGATGGGGCTGCACGAGAGCCCGAAACGGGCCATGCGCTCGAACTCCTCAGGGGTGGAGGCGATGCCGGTTCCGCGCCCGCCGAGGATGTAGGCGGGGCGGATCACCACCGGGAGCCCGATCTCGTCGACGACGTCGATGGCCTCCTCGATGGTGTGGGCGATCGCCGACGACGGGGCGTCGATGCCGATCTCGGCCATCGCCACCTTGAACTGCTGGCGGTCCTCGGCGGTGGCGATCGCCTCGGCGTTGGCACCGATGAGCTCGACCCCGTACTCGTCGAGCACGCCGGCCTCGACCAGTTCCATGGACAGGTTGAGCGCCGTTTGACCGCCGAGGGTCGGAAGGAGCGCGTCGGGGCGCTCCTTGGCGATGATCGCCGTCAACACCTCGATGTCGAGTGGCTCGATGTAGGTGGCATCGGCGAAGTCGGGATCGGTCATGATCGTGGCCGGGTTGGAGTTGGCCAGGATGACCCGGTACCCCTCCTCGCGGAGCACCCGGCAGGCCTGGGTGCCCGAGTAGTCGAACTCGCAGGCCTGGCCGATCACGATGGGGCCCGACCCGATGAGCAGGATCGACGAGAGGTCGTCGCGGCGCGGCATCAGTGGGCTCCCTTCAGGGCACCGAGGTCTTTGCCCTCCATCAGTCGGTCGAACAGTGTGAACAGATAGCGGGAGTCGTGGGGTCCTGGCCCGGCCTCGGGGTGGTACTGGACGCTGAAGGCCGGCACCTGGGTGCTGCGGATCCCTTCGATGACGCCGTCGTTGAGGTTCACGTGGGTCACCTCGGCGGTGTCGAGGCTGCCCTCGGTGACCGCGTAGTTGTGATTCTGGCTGGTGATCTCGACCGTGCCACTGTCGAGGTGGCGGACCGGGTGGTTGCCACCGTGATGGCCGAAGGGCAGCTTGTGGGTGCTGCCCCCGAGCGCGGAGGCCAGGAGCTGGTGGCCGAGACAGATGCCGAACACCGGCACCTTTCCGAGCAGGTCCCGTACTGCGTCGATGGCGTAGGGCACCGCGGCGGGATCGCCGGGACCGTTGGAGAGGAACACGCCGTCGGGAGCCCGTTCGAGCACCGCCTCGGCCGGGGTCGAAGCGGGCACGACCTCGACCACGGCGAGGTCCCCGAGGTGGCGCAGGATCGTGCGCTTGATGCCGTAGTCGTAGGCGACGACCCGCTTCGGTCCGTGGCCGGTGGTGTAGGGCTCGGCGGTGGTGACGGTGGCGACCAGGTCGATGCCCTCGGTGCCCGCGGCGCGGGCGGCCGCGGCGGCGAGGGTCGCATGGTCGGCGGTGCCGAAGGCGGCCGGTATCGAGCCGGCCTCGCGGATGTGGCGGGTGAGGCGACGGGTGTCGATCCCTCCGATTCCGGGAATCCCGTGGTGACGGAGGAAGCCGTCGAGGCCGTCGGTGGCCCGCCAGTTGGAGTGCCGGCGAGCCATCTCTCGCACGACCACACCCCGGCAGGCGGGCTGGCGAGCCTCGTCGTCGGCGGCGTTGGTGCCGTAGTTGCCGATGTGGGGGTAGGTGAAGGTGATGATCTGACCGGCATAGGAGGGGTCGGTGATGACCTCCTGGTAGCCGGTGAGCACGGTGTTGAACACGACCTCGCCGGTGGCGACGCCATCGGTCGGCTCGGCACCGATGGCCTCACCTTCGAAGGTCGTGCCGTCGGCGAGGACCAAGAGAGCGGGACGGACGGTCATCGGGTGGCAACTCCATCGATCACGGTCGGGATTCCCGACCAGAGGGTGTGGCGGACCTTGCCGGTCAGGGTGCGCCCGGCATAGGGGTTGTTGCGGCTGCGGCTGGCGGTGTCGTCGGGATCGACGGTCCAGATGGCCGAGGGGTCGAACACGCACAGGTTGGCCGGTTCGCCGGGAGCGACCGGGCGTCCGTGACGGTCCTCGACGCCGGCGATGGCAGCGGGACGCCAGGACAACAAGGCGAGCAGGTCGACCAGGTCGATCGACTCGCCGAGCTCGGTGAGGGCGAGGGCGAGGGCGGTCTCGAGCCCGAGCATCCCGGGAGGTGCGGCGTCGAAGGGCCGCTCCTTGTCCTCGATGGTGTGAGGAGCGTGGTCGGTGGCGATGGCGTCGATGGTGCCGTCGGCCAGGCCGGTTCGCACCGCGGCGACGTCGGCGTCGGTTCGCAGAGGTGGATGGACCTTGTAGACGGGGTCGTAGCCCTCGACGCAGCGGTCGGTGAGGGTGAAGTGGTGGGTGGTGGCCTCGGCGGTGACCGCGACCCCTCGAGCCTTGGCGGCGCGCACCAATTCGACCGACCCGGCAGTGGAGAGGTGTTGGAGGTGGATCCGACCCCCGGTGAGCCGGGCCAGGGCGATGTCGCGCGCGACCATCAGCTCCTCGGCCTCGGCGGGTTGGCCGGGGAGTCCGAGGCGGGCCGAGACCTCGCCTTCGTGCATGCAGGTGCCCGCCGACAGTGCCGAGACCTCGCAGTGCTGGGCGAGGGTGACTCCGAGCCCGACGGCGTACTCCATCGCCCGACGCATGAGGGCATCGTCTTGGACCCCGGTGCCGTCGTCGGTGAACATCCGCACGCCGAGGTCGGTGAGCTCCCCCATCGGTGACAACTGTTCGCCGGCCCGGTCGACGGTGATGGCCGCCGACGCGAGCACCTCACAGGCCGCCGATCGACCCAGCTCGAGGACCTCGGTGACCACCGCGGCACAGTCCATGGCCGGAGTGGTGTTGGGCATTGCCACGATGGCGGTGTAGCCGCCACGGGCCGCGGCCCGGGCACCGGTCTCGATGGTCTCGGCTTCTTCCTTGCCCGGCTGGCGTAGGTGGCTGTGCAGATCGACGAAGCCCGGGCTGACGATGCAACCGGAGGCGTCGAGAACCCGATCGCCGTCGAGGTTCGGCCCCACCTCGGCGATGTGTCCGGCGTCGATGGCCACATCGGTGGGGGTGCCGCCCCTGCCGGCGGCGTCGACCACGGTGGCTCCCTTGATGACGAGCTCAGGCATGGACAGCTCCTTCTTCTTCGGTGGTGGCTCGCTCGTCGGGTCGTCCCGAGCCGAGCAGCAAGTAGAGGACCGCCATGCGGACCGGGACGCCGTTGCGGACCTGGTCGAGGACGAGGGAGCGAGGACCGTCGGCCACCTCGGCGGCGAGCTCGACCCCCCGGTTCATCGGGCCCGGATGCATGACCATGGCGTGGTGGAGCATCGAGTCGGCTCGTCGAGCGGTGAGGCCGTAGCGGTCGGTGAACTCCCGGAGGCTCGGCAGCAGCGCACCCCGTTGGCGTTCGAGCTGCATGCGCAGCGTGTAGGCGACGTCGACCGTGGGCAGGACCGCGTCGAGGTCGTGGGCGACCTCGACCGGCCACCCCTCGACACTGGCGGGCAGCAGGGTCGGCGGGGCGACGAGGGTGACCCGGGCCCCGAGAGCGGCGAAGGCGAACACGCCGCTTCCGGCGACCCGCGAGTGCTTGATGTCGCCGATGATGGCGATGTGGCGACCCTCGAGGCTGCCGAAGTGACGGCGGAGGGTGTAGGTGTCGAGCAGGGCCTGGGTGGGGTGCTCGTGCCAGCCGTCGCCGGCGTTGACGACCGAGGCGTCGACCCACCGGGTGAGCTGCCAGGGCACCCCGGCCGAGGAGTGGCGGACCACGATGGCATCGACACCCATGGCCTCGATGGTGAGGGCGGTGTCGCGCAGAGACTCGCCCTTGTTGACCGACGAGCTGCCGACGCTGAAGTTCACGGTGTCGGCCGACAGACGTCGGGCGGCGGTGTCGAACGACGTGCGGGTGCGGGTGGAGTCCTCGTAGAACAACCAGGCCACCGTCTTGCCCCGCAGGGCGGGCACCTTGGGGATGGCCCGGGCCGACACCTCGACGAAGGAGTCGGTCAGCTCGTGGATCTCCGAGATCCCATCAGCACCGAGGTCGCGAACCGACAGGAGATGCTTCATCGCACCACCTCGTCGGCGGCGTCCTCGTACTCACCCAGGCGGACAGCGTCGAGGGTGACCTCGACCACCTCGTCTCGTCGGGTCGGCAGGTTCTTGCCGACGAAGTCGGGACGGATCGGCAACTCGCGATGGCCCCGGTCGACCATCACGGCCAGCTGGATGGCGCGGGGACGGCCGTAGCTGCCCAGGGCGTCGAGCGCAGCCCGGACAGTGCGACCGGTGAACAGCACGTCGTCGACGAGCACGACCACCCGGTCGGTGAGGTCGACCGGGATGTCGGTGACCGCCTCGGGCATGATCGGCCGGAGCCCGAAGTCGTCGCGGTGGAACGCCACGTCGAGCGTCCCCACCGGCACGGCCGTGCCGTCGATCGACTGGAGAGCGTCGGCGAGCGCACCGGCCAGGGGGACGCCGCCGGTCTGGAGACCGACCACGACGACGTGGTCGAGGCCCGAGTTCCGTTCGATGACCTCGTGGGCCATGCGCCGCACTGCTCGACCGATGTCGTCGGCATCGAGGATCTGGCTGCGGGCAACAAAAACGCCCCCGTGCGGGGGCGTGTGAGGTCGTTCGCGTTCAGCCAAAGGTGTCGCCTTCCTGTCCGTGTGGGCCTCACGGGACCCACTTCACGGTCAGAAGAGGACCCTAGCACCACCGCGGTCGACGCGTGGGGTGGTTTCGGTCACCCCACTCAGGCCGGGGGGCGCACCTCGGTGGCGATGCGCGAGAGCATGCCGTTGACGAACCGGCCGGACTCGTCGGTGGAGTACTGGGCGGCGAGTTCGACCGCCTCGGAGATGACTGCGCCGGTCGGGACGTCGGGATGGGCGGTGAGCTCGCGGATGGCGAGGCGCAACACCGCCCGGTCGAGGGCCGGCATTCGTTCGAGCTTCCAGTCCTTGGCGAAACGTCGGATCGTGTCGTCGATGTCGTCCTGGGCCTCGCCCACGCCGGTCACCAGGGACACCGTGTAGGGATCCGGGGGAAGCGGCTGTTCGTCGAGCACCGCGGCCGGAGGAACCGACCGGGTCTCGGCTTCATAGAGCAGTCCGAGCGCTCGCTCCCGTGCTTCGCGACGGGTCGCGCTCACGCGCGGGTGATGTACTCGCCCGAGCGGGTGTCGACCCGCAGCCGGTCGCCCACGTTCACGAAGAGCGGGACCTGCACGACCAGCCCGGTCTCGAGGGTGGCCGGCTTGCGGGCACCCGAGACCCGATCGCCCTGCATGCCCGGCTCGGTCTCGGTCACGGTGAGCTCGACCGCCGCCGGGAGCTCGACGCCGACGATCTCGTCTCCGTACATCTGGAGGATGGCGTTGGCCGAGGCGACCAGGAAGCCAGCGGTGTCGCCGAGACTCTCGGTCGACACGTTGAGCTGGTCGTAGGTCTGGTTGTCCATGAAGACATAGTCGGTGCCGTCGTTGTAGAGGTACTGCATCTCGCGCTTGTCGATCATCGCCCGCTCGAGCTTCTCGTCGGCCCGGAAGGTGCGATCGATGACCGCACCGGTGCGGGCGTTCTTGAGCTTGGTGCGGACGAAGGCGCCACCCTTGCCGGGCTTGACGTGCTGGAACTCGACGACGTTGAAGAGACCTTCGTCGATAGCGACGGTCATCCCGTTCTTCAGGTCGTTGGTGGACACGGCGGGCATGGCAGGTGATTCCTCGGGAGGGGGCGGCGAGAGTGGTGCGGCCTCAGCCGATGGTCGCGGGCAGCGAGGTCCGGGTGAGGCGGCGGCAGCCATCGGCGGCGACCTCGACGGTGTCCTCGATGCGGACCCCACCGATTCCGGGGAGGTAGACCCCGGGTTCCACGGTCACCACGTGGCCAGCGGCGAGCGTAGCATCGGAGGTCGCGGCGACGCGAAGGCGCTCGTGGATCTCGAGACCGACTCCGTGTCCGGTGGGGTGCACGAAGGCGTCGGCCCAGCCGGCGTCGGCGATCACCCGGCGAGCGGCGGCGTCGACGTCACGCGACGCAATCCCGGCTGCCACTGCGTCGACTCCCGCCTGCTGGGCGGCAGAGACGACCTCGAGCATCCGTTCGGCGGTGGCGGTTCCCGGTCCCCGCCCGCCGATGAGGAAGGTTCGGGTCATGTCGGATCGATAGCCGTCGACGGTGGCCCCCATGTCGATGACGACGAGATCGCCGACCTCGATGCGTCGTGAGCTCGGGCGGTGATGGGGCAGGGCGCCGTTCGGACCCGATGCGACGATCGTGTCGAACGCCGGGCTCTCGGCTCCCGCGGTGCGCATCCGCGCCTCGAGGTCCACCGCGACCTCGACCTCGGTGCGGCCCCGCAGCGTGGGCGCCACCTCGGCCAGGGCCCGATCGGCGATCCCCGCGGCCGCCTCGATCCGGGCCACCTCGCCGGGGTCCTTGATCTCGCGCAGGGCTTCGACGGTGCCTCGGGTGGCGACGATCTCGGCCTCGGGAAACCACGAACCGCGGGCGACCTCCGCGTCGGCCCACGACAGCGACTCGGCCTCGACTCCGACCCGGCTCAGGCCGTAGCGCCGGCCCAGCTCGGGGCCCACCGCCGCGACCGAGGCGATGCGCACCTCGGCGTCGACACCGGCGGCGGACACCTGGGCGCCCGCCTGGGTCTCGTAGCGACCGTCGGTGACGAGCACCACGCCATCAGCGGTGACGAGGAGCATGCCCGCGGAACCGGTGAAACCGCAGAGCCACCGGAGGTTGACCTGCTTGGTCACCGCGAGGGAATCGATGCCGAGGTCGTCGAACCGGGAGCGGAGGGCCCTGATCCGAGCGGCGCGGTCCATCTCGGGGAGCTCGACTCCAGGGATGGCGACGGGAGTGGTCATCGGTCGAGGAGCTCGGCGATGGCGTCGACGGCCAGCTCGTAGCCCGCTGCTCCGAGGCCGGCGATGGTTCCGGTCGCCACCGGCGACACCACCGAGGTGTGCCGCCACGGCTCCCGGGCGTTGGGGTTGGACAGGTGGACCTCGATGACCGGCCCCTCGAAGGAGGCGAGTGCATCGTGGATCGACCAGGCGTAGTGGGTGAACGCACCGGGGTTGACGATGATGGCGTCGACCCGCCCCCGGGCGTGCAGGATGGCGTCGACGAGGTCGCCGTCGTGGTTGGACTGGAGGTGCTCGACGTCGAGGTCGTGGGCCGAGGCTCGCACGCGGGAGCGTTCGACGATCTCGGCGAGGGTCGTCGTGCCGTAGATCTCTGGCTCACGTTCACCGAGGATCGCCAGGTTGGCGCCGGACAGCAGCAGGATCGTGGGCCGGGGGGAGGACGTCATCGTGAGCTCCTCACCGCCGGGAGAGCATCCCGCACCACCTCGGGGTCGACGTCGGTCACGACCTCGACCCCCGCAGGTCCGTCGAGCACGAAGGTGAGGCCGTCGAGGGCCTTCTTGTCGCGGGCCAGCAGGTCCATCAGATCGTCGTCTCCGATGGTGTCGGGGAGCCGCATGGGCAGGTCGTAGGCGGCGATGACCCGCCGGTGCTCGGCCACCCGGTCGGTGTCGATCCGGCCGAGCCGGTGAGCGAGCTCGGCGGCGTAGACGAGGCCGATGGCGACAGCCTCTCCGTGACGGAGGTCGAAGTCGGTGGCGACCTCGATGGCGTGACCGAGGGTGTGGCCGTAGTTGAGGATGGCCCGCCGCCCTGACTCCCGTTCGTCGCCGCCGACGACCTCGGCCTTGATCTCCACGCAGCGGGCGACCCGCTCGTCGATGTCGAGCGCGTCGAGGTTCCCGCCGCCGAGGAAGTGGTACTTGGCGAGCTCCCCCAGACCGCTGCGCATCTCCCGGGCCGGAAGGGTGTCCAGCGCGTCGATGTCGCAGATCACCCCCGACGGCTGCCAGAACGCCCCGACCAGGTTCTTGCCCTCGGGAAGATTGACCCCGGTCTTGCCTCCGATGGCGGCATCGATCTGTCCGAGGAGAGTGGTCGAGACGTGCAGGACAGGGATTCCCCGGTGATAGACCGCGGCGGCGAACCCCGCGACGTCGGTGACCAGTCCCCCGCCGACCCCGACGACGGCATCGGCGCGGGTCAGCCCCCAGTCGGCGAAGCGGCGACACAGGTCCTCGACGGTGGTGAGGGTCTTGGCCGACTCGCCGTCGCCGATGGTGAACACGCGGTGCTCGACGCCCGGGTCGACCTCGAGCTCGACACCCACCTGGGTCACGATCGCGACCCGCTTGGCCCGTTCGGGCACCAGCGAGGCGAGCTGATGGCGCGCTCCGCGCCCGACGACGACGTCGTAGGAGCGATCGCCGAGGGACACGGGGACAGTGATCATGACGACCAGCCCAGCACGTCGAGCACCGCGTCGGCCACCCCTGCAGGATCGAGACCGTCGACGACGACGATCCGATCGGCGACCTCCCGGTACAGTGGCGCCCTCCGCTCGTGCAGTTCGTCGATCACCTCACGGGTGTCGCGGCCGGCGAGCAATGGACGAGCACCGTCGGCCTCCAGACGGTGGGTCAGGGTCGCGGGGTCGGCGTCGAGCCACACCACGATGGAGTCGAGCGCCAAAGCACGTCGGGCCTCGGGGGTCGTCACCACGCCTCCTCCCGTCGCCACCACCGCGGGCTCGGTCCGAGCGAGCGCCCTCCGGAGTGACTCGAGTTCGAAGCGACGGAACGCGTCCTCACCTTCGGAAGAGAACAGAGCGGTGATGGTGCGCCCGGTCACCGTCTCGACCAGGTCGTCGGTGTCGACGAGAGCCCGGCCGGTTCGTTCGGCCAGGAGTCGCCCCACCGACGTCTTCCCGCTGCCCATCAACCCGACGAGCGCGACATGGCGGTCGGCCAGAGCAGGCGGCGTCGGTGGAGTGCCCATGTGCGCACGATACCCACCATCGATCCCCGCACAGGGGTGATTGGCGGAGTTCGGGTCGCTCAGCCCAGCAGCTGGTCGGAGGCCAAGATGATCGCGAGCGCTCCGGCGCACAGTGCAGGCCCGAACGGGAAGGCGGCGTTGCGGCCCCGCAGGAGCAAGGCCCCGATGCCGATCACCGATCCGAGGAGGCTGCCCGCGAGAGCGCCGTAGAGGACGAGCTGGATGCCGAACTCTCCACCGCGCTCGACCACGGTGCTGTCGATCGTGGTCGTCGAACCCGCCCAGCCGAGGTGGAGGCCGAGCACCGCGGCGAGCTTCACGTCGCCGAAACCCATCCCCCGGGGCCACACGATGAAGAACAAGAAGAGGAAGACGAAGTAGGCGGCGGCGCCCACCAGGCCGATGACCAGCGCCGAGCCGAGGCCATCGATCGCGGCAGCCACGGCGAGGAGCGTCACGCACAACCCCAGGGTCGGGAAGGTGATCCGATCCGGGATCCGGAAATGGTCGATGTCGATCACGGTCACCACGACCATCGACGCGCTGAACACGAGGAAGGCCGCCAGCGCGGGCTGCCACCCGACGTGGTGGGCCATCGCGCCGCACAGCGCCGCAGTCGTGAGGTCGATGACCGGCGCCCGCCAACGCCGTTGGAGGGTTTCCGCGGCCTCATCACGATCGTCGGGCGATCCGACGAGGCTGACGGTACCGGCGGGGTCATCAGCGAACCAGGAAGCGACCGGAATCAGCTCGGAGGCGACGAAGGGACGTCCTCCGGACGATCCGAACAGGGGGTGGCGACCGGGAACCTGATCGGCGAGCCGGCGAAGGAACGGCGCGATCGCGAGACCGATCAGCGCGCCGACGAGCGGCAGAGCGCCGTCCACTCCCCTACTCGTCGACCGACGAGAGGTACTTCAACAGCAAGTCGCGATTGATGGGCTGATCCGAGGCCAGTTGGGCCTGATCGATGGCCTGATCGCGCTCCTCGTCGGAGCTGGCCGACGCAGCCGCCGCGACCGCCTGCTGGGCACGAGGGCTCAGGTTGGCGAGCTGGCGGGCCATCTCGGCGGCATCGTCGGCTTCCTGGGCCTCGGCCGGCGACCGGAACGACGGGATCTGGAACGGATCGGGACCGAACGGGTCGTCCGGGCCGGGAGCTGCTTCGGAGCGACCGAACAGCGGCACCGGATCGTCGTCGGTGTCGTCGTGGAACCCGGACAGACCGTCGTCGGGATCGTCGTTCCACCCGGCGATGGGGTCCTCGGCCCGGGGCGCCTCGGTGGGAGGTGGGGCGAAGGCCGACTGACCGGAGTCCGCTGGCGGGGCGAACGCGCCGTTGGGACTCGGGGCGTTGGGCGAAAAGGCCGGTCGGTCGACCGGATCAGGGTCCGAGTCGCTGATCAACGAGGGAGCGTCGGCGAAGGACGGGGCGGTCATGATCGTCGCCGGGTTGGAGTTGACCAGCACGACGCGCAGGCCCTCCTCGCGCAGCACCTTGCAGGCCTGCGTCCCGGAGTAGTCGAACT
>SKKL01000267.1 GCA_007121465.1 Acidimicrobiales bacterium
AGTGATCCCGATCCCGGGTCCGTTCGGCTACCTGATGATCTCGGCGTGCGCGGGCTTTGCTGCCGGCTCCTACCTGGTGGGGCGCAAGTTCCTGCTGATCCACGGCCGGATGAAGCCCCGGCGCACCGACGAGGTGGCGACCCGCATCAAGAGCGAGGCCAAGGTCCGGGCGCGCAAGGTGCGAGAAACTGCGACGCTCAAGCTGCGTCCGGGTGGCATCGGCCCCAAGGGCGAGCCGCTGCCGCCCGAGGTGATCGAGCCCGACGACTCACCGGCCTCCGCGGTCGAGGCCGAGCCCAGCAACGAGCCTCCGCGGCGCTGAGCCGCCGAAATCTCGCGGTTCGTACATCGCTGCGATGCTCCCGCCGCGAGATTTCGCCCCGAGCGCCCCTCAGGACGGGTCGTGGGCGGGGTGTCGGACCCGGCGGGTCAGGACGGGTCGTCGAGGTCGGGCAGGTCGATGCGGGCGAGCCACAGGCCCGGCGCGTCGATCTCGGCGGGGGTGGGGAGGTTCTGCTCCCGGACCCACAGCCGGTCGAGTCCTTCGGGGCCCTCGCGTTCGACGACACCGTCGACGAACGCGGTGCCTCGGTCATAGAGAGCCTGGGTGAGGTCGAGCCCGAGGAGCTGACCGACGAACCGGTCGCTCGGCGCTGCTTCGACCCGGCGGCGACGCATGGCTTCGGTGATCTGGCCGTACCCGGCCATGATGCGGTCGCCGGTGTGGTCCATGACCCAATCGACGTAGCCGACGATGGACGCGACGAGCGCCTCGAGGCGGGGGAGCAGAGCTTCCTGGGCGGGGGAGCGCATCGCTCCGACGAGGACCTCGGGGTCGGAGAACAGGTCCTGCATGGCGCCGAGGCCGCCCTGGGGGTCGCTCGGGTCGACGCTGCCGAGACGGTCCTCGAGGGCGCTCATGTCGGGGTCGAAGGAGGTGGCGAACTCCTCGAGCAGGGTGACGAGCCGGGCACGGACGTGGGGCACCGACAGGACCGCATGGTGGGCGGTCTCGTGGAGGCAGATCCACAGGCGCAGTTCGTCGCGGTCGAGGCTCCACTCCTCGCCGAAGGCATCGACGTTGCGGATCACCACGAGGATCTCGTCGTCGCCGGACTTGCGGGGCACGGGAAGGTCGTACTGGCCGAGCGAACGCGTGGCGAGGTGGCCGAGCATCGAGCCGGCGGTCATCCCGAGCATCATCGGCGACAGCATCTGCATGACGCCGCCGAGCCAGGCGCCCATGGCCGCCTCGGGATCCTGGTCGAACGACTCGGGATCGGCGGTGGCGATGTCGGTGATGTCGGTGCCGTCGGCCGGGGCAAGCGCCGAGGCGATCGACTCGACGAACGGCTTGTAGGCCTCGAGGGACTTGGCGAGCCACTGGCCTCGGGTGACGGGAACGATCTCGGCACCGCCGCCGCTGCGGGAGGTGGCCAGACCGGTGGTGGAACCGACGTGGAGATCGGCGACCCGGGCGAGCTGTTCGAGCTGGATCCGATCGGCGGGATCCACGTTGGGCTCGGACTCGCCCCCGAGCGCGATGGAATGCGCGAGTTGTCGGGCGGCGTCCCACGACACCGGTCCCTGCTGGGACAGCATCTTGGCCAGATCGGCGAAGAAGGGGACGCCACCGAAGGGATCGTTGGACCCGAATGGACCGAAACCGCTCACACAGGCATCGTAGGCCCATGAGTGCCATCGTCCTCACCGGGTCATCGGGAGCGCTGGGTCGCCGAGTCGCGGCTCGACTCGCGGCGGCCGACGGGATCGACGAGGTGGTGGGCCTCGACGTGACGCTCGACCCCGAGGTGGCGGTCCCCCAGCGCCAGGTCGACCTGTTGACCGACGATCTGTCCGCCCACCTCGGCCCGGGCGACGTGGTGATCCACACGGCCTCGGTGCTCGCTCCCGCGACGGCCCATGCTGCGGGGATCGATGTGGATCTCACCCACCGGGTGCTCGAGGCGGCGGCGCTCGCCGGGGTCACCCACCTGGTCGTGGTGTCGAGCGCGACGGTGTACGGCGCCCGCCCCGAGAACCCGATCCCGCTCACCGAGGATGCTCCGGTCGACCCGAACCCCGGTTTCGGGTTCGCCGAGGCGAAGACCCGCATCGAAGCGCTGGTCGAGCGGTTTCGCGTGGACACGCCCGGCGCGACGGTGTCGGTGCTGCGCCCCACCACCACCCTCGCCGAGCAGGACGCGAGTTGGGTATCGGCCGCACTGATGTCTGCCGCCGGTGTCCGGGCCGGGGACCTCGACCCTCCGGTGCAGTTCCTGCACTTCGACGACCTGGCCGCCGCGACCGTGCTTCTCGCTCTCCAACAGGTCGACGGGGCGTTCAACGTGGCGCCCGACGGATGGATCCCGCCGGACGACATGCGGGCTCTTACCGGAGCTCCCCGCCCCCGGGTGCCGGTGGCGATCGCCGACCGGCTGGCCACGGCCCGCTGGCGCCTCGGGCTGTCCGACACCCCGCCGCAGATCCTTCCGTGGACGATGTACCCCTGGGTGGTCGCCAACGACCGCCTACGCGCCCTGGGGTGGGTGCCAAGCCACACCAACGAAGAGGCCTATGTGGTGGGCACCGCTCCCGGACCTCTCGACACGTTGAGCCCCCAGCGGCGCCAGGAGCTCGCCATCGGCGTGGCGGCGGCCGGGATCGCCGCGGTGGGCGTCGGAGCGGTGGCGGTGCTGCGTCGCCTTCGCCGCCGCTGAGGGCCGTCCGCTCCGGCCCCACCGACAGCTGACTGTCAGTCGCGCTGTCAGTCGCGCTGGCCGAGCACCACGACGCGGTCCTCGACCTGCCCGTCCCGACGAATGGTCACGGTGATCTCGTCGCCCGGGCGCTGGGCGCGTACCGCGGTGACGAACGCTGCCATCGATGGCACCGGGGTCCCGTCGACGGCGACCAGCTGGTCGCCGGGTTCCACGCCGGCGGTCTCGGCAGGGCTGTCCTCGGCAACCGATACGACCGTTGGCGTGGCCTCCACTTCGCGGCCCTCGATCCCGAACCAGGCGTGGCGGGCCCGACCGTCGGCGATCAGGTCGTCGGCGACGACCCGGGCCGAGTCGATCGGGGCGGCCATCCCATAGGTCGCGCCGTTGCCTCCCCAAAGGCTGACCCCGATGACCCGTCCCTCGTGGTCGAGAACGGGCCCGCCGGAGAGCTCGACGGGAACGGCCATGTCGAACTGGATCATGTCGTAGAGCGGTGCGCCCGAGGTGGGACGCGCGGGTGCCCCGACGGAGTTGACCATCGCTGCGCTGGCGGCGACCTTGCCCGTCCCGTCCGGGGCGAGGACGAGCACGATGCCCCCCGACTGGAGCTCGCGCGGATCGCCGAGGTCGGCGGGGACCAGGTCGTCGCGGCCGACGCGGACCACGGCCAGGTCGGTGACCGGGTCGCTCCCGATGAGTTCGGCCTCCTCGGTGGTTCCGTCGTGGAACCGCACGGTGATGGAGCTGTACTCCTCGAAGTGGCGCGCTTCGGTGAGGAGGTGCCCGTCGTGGGTGATCACGATTCCGGCGCAGTCGGTGTAGTTGTCACCGTTGGTGACGGTGATCCAGGCGAGCGACGGGCTGGCTGCCTCGGCCATCTCCTGCATCCCGTTGGGGACCGGGTCTGACGGTTCCGGGTCGACGGTGGTGGTCGTGGCCGGGCTGGCAACCACTGGGACGGTGGTCTCGGTCTCGACGATGCGTTCGACGACTCGCTCGCCGAGTCCGGTGATCATGATCACCGACACCGCCACCGCCGCGCCGACCAGACTGGATGCCACCACGACCGCCGCCACCGACCGGCGTCGGGGTACGGGGGCGAAGTCGACGGTGTCGGGGATCGAACGAGCCCCGGGCGGTGGCACCGAGCCGATCTCGGAGGGGTGACGCCACAAGCGGTCGTCCGGGTGCACTGGATCACCGAAATCGGCTGCTTCGTCGTCGAAGTAGTCGTCCTCGGGCACGGAGCGGAGATTACTGACCGTGGCGCCGCGTTTGTCCGCGGGCAGGCGTCGGTGGGTCGCCGATCTCCTACGATGGCCGGGTGCACCCGCCACACGACTCCGACATCTGGGTCGGCCTCGGAGCCGACCCGTTGCCCGTGGGGGCCGCCACCGACTGGGTGGTGATCCCCCGCTGTGGCGCGGTCGTGGTGTTTTCGGGAACCGCCCGTGACCATGCCGAAGGTCGCCCCGGAGTGTCGCTCCTCGAGTACGAGGCCTACACCGAACAGGTGGAGCCCCGGCTGGTGGCGGTGGCCGAGGAGGCCCGAACGCGTTGGCCCGATCTCGGGCGGATGGTGCTGTTGCACCGGGTCGGTCCGGTCCCGGTGGGCGAGTCGGCGGTCGTCGTCGCCGCGTCGGCTCCGCACCGTGGCGCGGCGTTCGCCGCAGCACGGTTCGGGATCGACACGCTGAAGGCCACGGTCCCGATCTGGAAGAAGGAGCACTGGGACGGCGGCGAGAGCTGGGGCCTCGAGGCCCAGCACCTCGTCGAGGTGGCCCCCACTGCCAAGGCGGATGATCCGACGTCGAGCGTGGGCGAAGGAGGTGGGCGGTGAGCCCAGTCGCGTTCTTGTTGTTGGCCCTCGCGGTCGCCGCTCTCGGGATCCTCGTCACCGTCAGCCGCCATCGTGCGCCCACCAAGCCCGAGTCGGCCATGGACGAGTTCCGTCGTGAGATGGACGCGCTCGCCCCGCCTGGTCGCCCGTCGCGCCCCGTCGAAGGCGACGGGTGGGGTGGCCGGTCGGGTCCACTGCTGCGCGAGACCGGGGCCGGTCGTGACCCCGACGACGTCGACGGCGACGACACCGACGACGAGCGGTAGGAGCAGACACTGGCACGCGACCTGGCGATCGACCTGGGGACCGCCAACACCCTGGTGTATTCCCGTGGCGAGGGCATCGTTCTCAACGAGCCCACCGTCATCGCGCTGAACAACCAGTCCGGCGACGTTCTCGCCATCGGACACGAGGCCTGGCAGATGATCGGGCGGACACCCTCCAACATCGTGGCGGTCCGACCGTTGCGGCAGGGCGCGATCACCGACTTCGACGTCACCCAGCGGATGATCCGGCTGGTGCTCGAGCGGGTGGGCGTCAGTCGCTTCAACCGGCCACGGGTCGTCATCTGTGTGCCGTCGGCGATCACCGCGGTCGAGAGGCGGGCGGTCACCGAAGCGGCTCGCCGGGCCGGCGCGGCCGACGCTCAGCTCATCGCCCAGCCCATGGCGGCGGCCATTGGTGCGGGGCTCCCGATCAACGAGGCGATGGGGTCGATGGTCATCGACATCGGGGGTGGCACCTCCGAGACGGCGTTGATCTCACTCGGTGGCATCGTGTCGATCCAGGCGGTGCGCCTCGGGGGGTTCGACATCGATGCCTCGATCCAGCACTACATCCGTCGCGAGTACGGAATCGCCATCGGTGAGCAGACCGCCGAGCAGATCAAGGTCACCATCGGGTCGGCGTGGCCGGTCCGTGAGGATCTCAACGCGGAGGTCCGGGGTCGCGATCTCGTGTCGGGCCTGCCCAAGACGGTCCTGCTGACTCCCGCCGAGGTGCGCGAGGCCATCAGCGAACCGGTGGGCACGATCGTCGACTCGGTGATCTCCTGCCTCGGTACCGCCCCGCCCGAGCTGGCCCAGGACCTCATCGAACAGGGCATCCACCTGGTGGGCGGCGGCGGGTTGCTCGCCGGGCTCGACGTGCGTCTGGCCACCGAGACCGAGGTGAAGGTCAACCTGGTCGACGCTCCACTCGAGTGTGTGGTGCTCGGCGCCGGTCGCTGCATCGAGGCTTATGACGCGCTCAAGGCGATGTTCATGGGCGCCCCGGGCCGATAGCGGGCCGTACTCAGTCCTCGGGTGGTGGGGGAGCGAGGAGATCCTCGGCGGCCTGGCGAACCTGCCAGTCCCGATCGTCACGGGCGCGTTCGAGAGCAGCGTCGACGTCGGGGCCGTCGTAGGGGGCGAGAGCGATGACGGCCCGTCGGCGGACCGTCGCCTTGTCGGTCGTGGCATCGAGGATCACTGGTAGCGACGACGGGTCGCCGATCGCCCCGAGCGCCGCGACGGCGGCCTCCCGGACGAGGGAGTCGGTGTGGTCCCGACACAGCTCCCCGAGACGCGCCACCGCACCGTCCGGAGTGGGCTCGAGCTCCCCGAGCGCCCAGGCTGCCACTTCGACCACCCGCTCGTCGGGGTCCTCGAGGAGGGGGAGCAGGTCGATCGCGGTGGCGGGGAGGACGCCGGTCGCGGCGATCTCCGCGCTGCGGCGGCGCACCGTGGGTTCGGCATCGGCGACCCCCGCGGCGAGCTCGTCCGGGGTGAGGGCGCCGATCCGGGAGAGAGCGCTCAGCGCACTGGCTCGGACCCCCGGATCGTCGTCGGTGAGGTGGGAGCGGCTCGTCTCGGTGTCGCCGAGGTGCCCGGCGATGACCACGCGACGACGTCGTTCGGCGACGGAATCGGGTCTTTGCGGACTGGCCGCGGGCGGTTCATCCATGGGCGTAAGGTCGTTCGGTTCGGGGGGAGTGGGTCACGGGACCTATCCGGATCCTCAAGTTCTGCACCTCACCCTCCGATTGGAACACACCGAAAGGAGTCGCCTGTGAGCCACATGGTCATCTTCCGTACCCCCGAGGGCAAGCCCGGGTATCAGCAAGCCGACGCCGTCGAGGACGCGGTGAGCATCGTCGAACGCCTCCGCAACGAGGACGGCGTCGAGAACGTGCGCATCTACCGACTCGAGGAGATCGCCTTCGAGTACAAGCCGTACTACAAGGTCGAGTTGGCCTCGAGTCCGTCCGACGCGCCATCAGACGCGCCGTCGGCGGTGGAGCCGACCGCCGACTCGGCGGAGCGGTCCGAGGGTCGTTCCGAGCCGACCCGCATCTTCGGCGCCCCGTCGATCGAGGCGTCCGATGCAGAGCTCATCGCCGATCTCACCACTGGTGCCGAGCCCGTCGAGACGACCGCCGACGAGCCCGCCGAGGAGAATGCCGAGCGGCCCGCCGACGAGATCGCCGCGGTGGTCGAGCCGGAGTTCGGGGCGAGCAGCCACGACGATGCTCCCTCGGAGCACTCCGAGACCTCGTCGGCCGATCAGCCCCCGTGGGCTGCGCCGCCGCCTCCTCCGCCGGTGCTCGAACAGCCCCGGTCCGAAGGTGGATTCGGCGACGGTCGACCCGACGACGAGTTCAGCGGTCAGCGCCGAGGCCTGTTCGGTCGTTGACTGCGACGGTTCGGTCGCCGGAGTGACTCCGGCGACAGGCGAGGGGAGAAGACCGTGGTGCTGTTCGGTGGCCCGCGGCGATGACCGGTCGGCTCAGCTGATCAGGTAGTCGACGAGGAAGAACCCGCCGAGCAGCACCACGCCGACCCCGATGGCGGCGACGATGCCGAGCACCACGGTGAGGGCGAACAACCCGAGTCCGGAGAGGGCACGTCGCCACCACGGCAGTTCGAGCTCGGCGGGCTCGACCCACGGGATCGGGTCGAACAGCGACTCTGAGGGCGGCAGCGGGCGGGCGGATCGGCGGAGAGGGTTCATCGGCTCACGCAGGTGGGGTGGGACCGCTCGGGCGGATGGCGGCGAACGGTGACGGGAAAGTCCCGTGCGCCGTGAACGGGTCGGCGGGGTGGCAATCTGGTGCCGTTCTGTCGTCCCCCCGAGTGACCGGGGAGGCGTTCTCTGGTCGGGGCGTCCACGTTCTCGACTCGATGGGATCCGATGCTACCGCCCTCCAACGACACCACGACCTCGTACCCCACCCCCGAATCCGGCCCCGCTCCCGAGGCGGGGTCGCCGTTCGTGCCTGGCCGCTATCGCCGGCTGTCGCGCCGCGTGAAGTGGACGCTCTGGTTGTCGGTCGCGGGGGTCGGCCTGCTGGCCTCTGCGGTGCTGGCCTCGGCGGTGGTGCAAGTGCCGTACTGGTCCTACTCGCCGGGGGCGATCCGGGACACCTCGGCGGTGATCTCGGTCAACGGCGCCGACACCTACCCCTACGACGGGACGATCGCCTTCACCACGGTGTCGACCAAGGGTCGCCTCACCGTCTTGCAGTTCGCGGTCGCGTGGCTCGACCCCGACGCCACGATCGTGCACGAAGACGAGTTCCTCGTCGGTACCGACCGCGAGCAGAACCGTCAGATCAACCTGCAGTTGATGGACATGTCGACCCAGAACGCCAGCTACGTGGCCCTCTCGACGCTCGGCTATGACGTGTCGTCGGTGGGGACCGGTGCCATGGTCATTCGGGTGGAGGAGGGGTCTGCGGCCGATGGGCTGCTCGAACCCGGCGACACCATCGTCGAGGTCGACGGGCGGGCGATCGAGCTCGCCGAGGACCTGGTCGACGCCATCGGCGGTCATCCCCCCGAGACCGAGGTGGAGATGGTCGTCCGGCCGATCGACGGGTCCGACCTCGAGGACCGCACGGTCGTGCTCGGCGCTCGGGAGGACGATCCGGCTCGGGGCTTCCTCGGGGTGACACCCACCACCCGCGATCTGGCGTTCGAGTTCCCGTTCGAGATCCGCTTCGCGACCGGGGGTGTGGGCGGTCCGTCTGCAGGTCTCGCCTACACCCTGGCGTTGCTCGACATGCTCACCCCCGGTGACCTCACTGGTGGTCTCGACCTGGCGACCACCGGCACGATCGACCGCGAGGGCAACATCGGGCCGATCGGCGGGCTGGAGTTCAAGACGATCGCGGCCCGCAACGACGGGTACGACCTGTTCATCGTCCCGGCGGCGAGCACCCCCGAGGACCTCGAACTGGCCTATCAGCGGGCGGGCGACAGCCTCGAGATCGTCGAGGTCTCCCACCTCGACGAGGTGTTGGCCCTTCTGGAGGAGCGAGGCGGTACCCCGTTGTCGACGGGCTGACCCGGACCGGAGCCTCCCACCCCTCAGGGGGTGTGGTCGGTACGATCAGACGATGGTCGACTCGCCCGACATGGACCCGGACCGGCTCGCCCGGCACGAGTTCACCACCACCTTCCGAGGGTTCGACCAGGCCGAGGTCAGGGCGTTCCTCGCCCAGGTCGGCAACGAGCTGGGGGCGGCCCGGGAACGTGTCCGAGAGTTACGTGCCGAACTGGAGCAACGAGTGTCGGAGCCTCCGGACCTGGACCTGATCGACGAGCGTCGCCTCACCGAGATGCTCGGCGAGGAGACGGCCCGCATCTTCGACGCCGCCCGAGAGGTCGCAGCGGAGATCCGGGCCAAGGCCGAGACCAAGACCGCCCAGCTGGTGCGCGAGGCCCAGAACGAGGCCAACCGGATGACCGGCGACGCAGCCGAGGTTCTCCGTCTGCGCACCGCCGAGGCCGAGAACCACGCCGGGGACATCGTCTCCCGCGCGGAGGCCGAGGCCGACCGCATCCTCACCGAGGCCCGCGCCGAGGTCGAGTCGATGCGGGTGGAGGCCACCGCCGACGCCGAGGCAATCCGTGGTGAGGCCGAGACGATCCGCGAGCGTGCGACGCTCGACGCCGACGCGGCGGTCGAGGAGGCTCGACAACTGGGCCGCGAGATGGTGTCGGAGGCCCAGGTGGTCCGCGAGCGGATCCTGAAGGACCTGGCTCGTCGCCGCCGGGTGGGCAAGGCCCAGCTCGAACAGCTCCGCGCGGCCCGCGAACGACTACTCGACGCGTATGCACTGGTCCGCCGAACCGTCGAAGAGGCCACGACCGAGTTGAGCGTCGTGGTCCCCGAGGCGAAGCTCGCGGCCGAAGCGGCCGGTCGGCGGGTCGAGGCCGACGACGAGGAGCTGTCGGTCGAGGCCATCGAGGCCGAGCTCGACATGGGTCGGGTCGCGGG
>SKKL01000106.1 GCA_007121465.1 Acidimicrobiales bacterium
AGGCCGCTTTCCGGGCCGAGGCGAGAAGGGCAGGACTGGCGTATACCGAGCGCTTCGCCTTCGACACGCTGTGGAACGGGCTATCGATCCAGATCGAGCCCGCGGACCTTGGTAAGCTGGCGCGCATCCCGGGGGTCAAAGCCCTCTACCCCGTGCTCCCGGTTTCGCTGCCCGACCCGGTGGTCGGTGGCGAACCCGACATGTTCACGGCCATTCAGATGACCGGCGCGGACCTGGTCCAACAGGAGCTGGGCTATACCGGCGAGGGCATCAAGGTGGCGGTGATGGATACCGGCATCGACTACGAGCACCCGGACCTGGGCGAGTGCTTCGGCGCGGGCTGCCGCGTGGCCTACGGCTATGACTTCGTGGGCGACGACTTCGACGGCACCAACGAGCCTGTGCCCGATGACGATCCCATGGACTGCCATGGCCACGGGACCCACGTGGCGGGTATCGTCGGCGCCGACGGTGAGGTCACCGGCGTAGCGCCGGACGTGATCTTCGGCGCCTACAAGGTCTTCGGCTGCACGGGGTATACGTGGGCCGACATCATGATCGACGCCATGGAGATGGCCCTGGCCGATGGCATGGACGTCCTCAACATGAGCATCGGCGCCGCCTTCGCGTGGCCGCAGTACCCGACGGCCGTGGCCAGCGACCACCTGGTGACCAAGGGCATGGTCGTGGTCGCCTCCATCGGCAACAGTGGGGCCGCTGGCGTCTACTCCGCCGGCGCCCCCGGCGTGGGCGAGAAGGTGATCGGGGTCGCGTCTTTCGACAACACCCACGGCCTGTTCCCCATTTTCGAGGTGGAAGACCGGGACATCGGCTACAATCCTATGACCTACTCGGCCGATCCGCCAACCTCGGGCACGGAAGAGATTGTGTATGTCGGACGTGGTTGTACTGAGGAGGATGCTGAAGCCGATCCGCCAGTCCCGCCAGGTGGCGATCCGTACCTTGCCGATCCGAGTGGCAAGGTTGCCCTGATCGTACGTGGGGCCTGCTCCTTCCGCGAAAAGGCTCTAGGAGCTCAGGCGGCCGGAGCCACGGCCGTGGTGATCCACAACAACGCCCCGGGCAACTTCAGCGGCACCCTCGGGGAGCCGCTGGACGAGCCCTTTGTCGCGGTGAGCATCTCCCTAGCAGACGGACTGTTCATCCAGAGTCTGGAGCCTGTGGACATGACCTGGACCGACCGGGTGGAGTCTCTGCCGGACCCAGCGGGCGGCCTGATCTCCGGCTTCAGCTCCTACGGCCTGGCGCCGGACCTGTCCCTCAAGCCCGACATCGGCGCGCCGGGGGGCAACATCTACTCCACGTACCTGGACGGCAGCTACACCATGATGAGCGGCACCTCCATGTCCTCGCCCCACGTGGCCGGCGCCGCGGCGCTGCTGCTCGAGTCACAGCCCAAGACCAAGGCCGGCGAGGTGCGCGACATCCTGCAGAACAGCGCCGAGCCTCAGGACTGGTGGGGCAATCCAGGCGTGGGCCTGATCGAAAGTGTCCACCGGCAGGGTGCCGGTATGCTGGACATCTACCAGGCCATCGAGGCGACTACCAGGGTGACGCCTGCTGAGCTCGCCCTGGGCGAGAGCGAAGGCGGCTCTTACTGGGTCGATCTGACCGTCGAGAACAACGGGCCGCAGGATGTGACCTACGATCTGTCGCAGGTGAGGGCGATCGCCACGACTGGGACCTGGGCGGACGATATCTGGTACTACTTGACGGGCGAAGTGGTGGAGTTCAACCCCCCCACGCTGCATGTTAGGGCTGGTCAGCGCAGGAACGTCCGGGTGACCATCACGCCTCCGCTGGGACCGGATCTCGCCACCTACGGCGGCTACATCCTGTTGACGCCAGATGATGACGGGCCGGAGTACCGTGTGCCGTACGCCGGCTTCGTCGGCGACTACCAGGATCTGCCGGTGCTCGACGCGAATCCCTTCGGCCTGCCGTGGCTCCTCGCGAGCGGCACTGGTGACTTCGCATACACCATGGAGGGCGGAGACTATCCCGAGCTGTGGGTGAACCTTGGTCACCACGTCGAATGGCTGGAGATCGAGGCCCTTGATGCGGTGACCGGCAAGTCTATGTTCTGGGTCTATCAGACGGAGTACGTGGGCCGCAACGCAAACTTCAACACCATCTACTCCTTCATCTGGGATGGAACGACGACCCCCGGCAGACAGGGCAGGGCCGTCTTCACCGCGCCTGATGGCGAGTATGTGCTTGAACTCAGGGTGCTGAAGGCTCTGGGCGACAAGTCGAACCCCGACCACTGGGAGACGTGGACCTCGCCAGTGTTCACCATCGAACGAGATAATGGGAGTCCGGCCAGCCCAGGACGCGGTCGGCCTTAGGCTCGCGTAACAGTCGAGGCAGCAGGCTGTAAGGTCAGAGGCCAGTGGGAGCAATCCCCACTGGCCTCCATTTCATCCGTGCGATCCTTCCTTGCCTCTTCTTCGGCCTGTCTGCTTGATTAAGCTCGCACCGGCCCCTGGGCCA
>SKKL01000298.1 GCA_007121465.1 Acidimicrobiales bacterium
CCGCTCCGGCACCGGCTCCCGCTCCCGCTCCGGCGGCTGAACCGGAGTTCGACATCGGCGAGGGCCTCACCATCGAGCGCTCCGAGGTCGAGGGCCAGGGCGACCCCGCTCCGGCACCGGCTCCCGCTCCCGCTCCGGCGGCTGAACCGGAGTTCGACATCGGCGAGGGCCTCACCATCGAACGCTCGGACCTCGAGGGCCAAGGGGCCGCGGCCGCGGAGCCCGAGTTCGACATCGGCGAGGGTCTCACCATCGAACGCTCCGACTGAGCGCTTCACCCTGGCAGACTGTCGGGGTGCGTCAGTGGCTCGTGGGAGGTGGAATCGTCCTCGGACCCGACGGTCTGTTGCTCGTCCGCAACCGACGTCGGGACGGTCGTCACGACTGGAGCCCACCGGGTGGGGTGATCGACGACGGCGAGACGCTGCTCGGAGGACTCACCCGGGAGGTCCGCGAGGAGACCGGTCTCGAGGTGCAGGAGTGGGCGGGTCCCCTCTATGTGATCCACGCGGTTGCGCCCGACATGGGCTGGGAGCTGAGGGTGGAGGCCCACCTCGCGGTCGCCGTCTCCGGAGAGCTCACCGTCGACGACCCCGACGGCATCGTCGTCGACGCCTGCTACGTGGCCGAGGGCGACTGCGGGGAGCGCCTGGCCGCCAACCATCCGTGGGTGCGTGAGCCTCTCATCGACTGGCTCGGCCAGCGCTGGGACTCGGTTCGCAGTTACCGGTACCAGGTGCAGGGTGCCGCGCCGGGATCGATCGAGGTCACCCGCACGTCCCCCGGGGGCTGAGTGATGGCCGGTCGTGGCGACCGCACGATCCTGCACGTCGACATGGACGCGTTCTTCGTCTCGGTCGAGTTGCGTCGCCGACCGGAGCTGGTCGGCCGCCCCGTCGTCGTCGGCGGACGAGGGGCACGGGGGGTGGTGGCGGCGGCGTCCTATGAAGCCCGCGCCCACGGGGTCCACTCGGCGATGCCGTCGGTCCAGGCGGCCCGACTGTGTCCCGAGGCGGTCTTCCTCCCGGGGGACCACTCTCACTACTCCGAGGTGAGCCGCCGGGTCATGGCGGTCTTCGCGGGGGTGACCCCGCTCGTCGAGCCGCTGTCGCTCGACGAGGCATTCCTCGACATCACGGGGACGCGTCGCCTGCACGGCGACGGTCCCACCGTCGCCGCGATGATCCGTGACCAAGTCCGCGACCGCGAGGGTCTGGAGTGCACGGTCGGGGTGGCGCCGTCGAAGTTCCTCGCCAAGCTGGCCTCGGCGCGGGCCAAGCCGCGTCCCACCCCGTCGGGCCCCGAACCGGGCCTCGGGGTGTTGGAGGTCCTCGCTGGTCAGGAGACAGCGTTCCTGCATCCTCTGCCGGTGTCGGCGCTGTGGGGGGTGGGGCCGGCCACGCTCGGCCGCCTCACCCGCTTGGGGGTTCGCACCGTCGGGGACCTCGCCGCACTCCCCGAGGCCACGGTGATCTCCGCGCTCGGTCGGGGAGTGGGGGCACACCTGCACCGGCTCGCCCACGCCGTCGACGATCGCGAGGTCGAGCCCGATGTCGCACCGAAGTCGCTCAGCCACGAAGAGACCTTCGCCGAGGACGTGGTCGATCCGTTGCGGTTGGCTCGGGAGATCGTCCGCCAGGCCGATGCCGTGGCGGGCCGCCTACGAGGTGCCGGCCTGCGGGGCCGAACCGTGACCCTCAAGATCCGCTTCGGCGACTTCCGGACCATCACTCGGTCGGTGACCCTTCCCTCGCCCGTCGACACCGCCCCGGCGATCACTCGCGCGGCGAAGGACCTGCTCGACGGAGTGGAGGTGGGCATCGGATCCGCCGGCGGGGTCCGACTGCTCGGGGTCGCGGTCACGGGTTTGGCAGCCGACGGGGTCGAGCAGCTCACCTTCGACGACCTGGGAGGCAGCGAGGGGTGGACCCAGGCGAGTCGGGTCGTCGACGAGATCCGTCGCCGGTGGGGTGACGAGGCGATCGGCCCTGCGGTGTCCACCACCGGCGGGCGACTCGACCCGATTCGACGGGGCTCTCAGCAGTGGGGGCCCGACCAGAAGCGGTCCTGAGCGGGCCGCAGATCGACCCTCGGCGCGTTGTTGATCGGGGACTGTTGTGCGACACTGGAGCGACCAAGACATGGATCCCCCGGTCCGTGGGTCACATGAGGGAGCGACGGTGCCGCTTTCCGAAGACGAACAGCGCATCCTGCAGCAGATCGAGGAGCAGCTCTACGAGAGCGATCCCGCTCTCGCGCGTGAGGTGGCCAGCACCACCGTCTACACGCATGCGTTCCGAAGTCTGAAGCTCTCCACCGTGGCCTTCGTGTTCGGGTGCGCGGTGATGGTGTTCACCCTCGCCATCTCGTTCTGGTTCGCCTTCGCCGGCTTCCTCGTGATGCTCGGCTCCGCCCTCATGTTCGTCCGGGCCGCCCGCACCCTCGGGCGCGCCGGACTCGAGCAGATGACCCAGTCGATGCGCAGCGCCGGGTTGCGTGACTACTTCGGCAACACCGGCCAGCGCATGCGCGACCGCTTCCGGGGCGACGAGAACCCCTAGGCGGGGGCGACACCGGCCTGGCGGCGAAGCGGACGGCGTCGAGCGGGGAGAGCCCGGCGGATGTCGACCAGGTCGTTGATGCGCTGACGTCGGCTGCGAGCATCCCGGAGTGCGGCGCTGACCGAGGTCCCGGCCTCCACCGCGAACTGGGCGGTCGACTCGTCGGCCGCGTCGGGAACGAAACGAGCAGCGGCCGCGGCCTCGGCAACGGCCCTCGACTGCTCGGCCACCTCGGGGACCGCTGCTGCCAGGCGTACCCCGAACTCGTGTTGGGTCTCGGTCGGTCGGGGCCGCAGGTCGAGCGACGCCGCCGCGTCGAGCACGTCGTTCCACACGGCCTGGATCTCCGCGGCGGGTCCGCTGGTTCCTCTCGTCCTCCACCGGCGACGGCCGGCCACCGCGAGTTGGACGACACCACACCACAGAGCCACGACGGCTGCAGCCGCGGCGGCGATGGTCCCGCCGGTGACGAGCCATCCGGGCACCCCGCCTTCGTCGTCTCCGCCGCCGGCACCGCCGCTGGTTCCGTCGTCGAGGTCGCCGAAGATGTCGGGCATCTCGTCGGGGTCGAAGTCCGGAGCGGGGAGATCGGGCGTCTCGGTCGCCTCGGTGGTGGTCGTCGTGCCCTCGGCACCGCCCTCCTGGTCGGGGGGAACGCCGGTGTGGCTCTCGGCGCTCGGGTCGCCTCGGCCAGGAGTCGGCTCGAAGGGGACCCAGCCGATCCCCTCGAACCACACCTCGGGCCAGGCGTGGGCGTGTTCTCCACGGACGGTGTAGCGCTGCGGATCGTCGGGGTCGGCCTCGCCGACGGTGAAGCCCACCGCCACCCGCGACGGCAGGCCCGAGCTCCGAGCCATGGCGGCGAAGGCGGCCGAGAACTGCTCGCAGTAGCCGGCCCGGTCCTCGAAGAGGAACCGGACCAGTTCGGAGTCGGAGTGACCAGCGGGGACTGTCAGCGAGTAGTCGAACTCGGTTCGGAAGAACGCCTGCAGGGCGAGCGCCCGGTCATAGGGGCTCTCCGCGCCTGCGGTGACCGACTCGGTCAGCTCGACGACCCGAGGGTCGAGCGGAGGAAGGTCGAGGTATCGATCGGCGATGGCATCGGGCACCGAGGCGGGTGCTGCCCGGAGCTGTTCAGGGGTGGGGTCCGGGATGAGGGACTCGACGCGGTACTCCATACCTGGATAGGACCCGGCGTCTCGCTCGAGAAGCAGGGTCTGGGTGCGGTCGTCCCAACGGGCGTCCTCGCCGGACAAGTGGAGCCGCACCGGGCTGAACGCGGCGGGCAGGTACGGGGAGGCGAGGTTCTCGATCTCGAACCGTTGCTCGACGGGCTCGCCCGTCGAGGTTCCCGACGGTCCCGTCAGGTTGGACCCCACCGAGCGGAAGGTGGTGGAGAAGGTGAACTGCTGCCCGTCGAAGTCGTCGAGGGACATGAGCCTCCAGTAGCTGGGGGCCTCCGACTCGACCACGAAGGCCACTTCGTCGGACTGTTCGACCATGCGCGACCGGATGTCGACCAATGGGTTGATGACGATGCGACGACCGTCGCCATCCCCGCCGCGCCAGGTCCACAGGCCCTCGTCCTCGGCGCCCGTGAGCATCGGCCCGCCGATGGCGGCGGCGACGATCGCGACCGCGGTGAGACCTCCACCGAGGCGGACCAGGGCCACCGGTCCTCGTTGGTGGTCGCCCGGGAGCCAGGTCGTCGACCCCTCGGTGACCGCGCGGAACACTGCGACGAACCCCAACGCAGCAGCGGCGAAGGCCAGCGCGGCGATGGCCCGGTCGGGACCGGTCCCGAGGACCGAGCAGAAGGCGAACAGGGCGAAGGGCGGCACGAGCGCCTGGACCGGCGCAGCGAGTCGGAACGCGGCGACGTCGGCCATCGAGGCGACCAGCGCCATTCCCGCCATGGCGGCGATCACGAAGCCGTCGATCGGTTCGGTCGGTGCGCGGGCTTCGGGATAGAGCTGCACCGCCTCGTCGAGGGCCAGCGCCAGCGCGGACATCGTCTCGGAGGTGGGGAACCCGAACCGGAGCGTCTCGGGCGCGTGGACCCACGAGATGATGAACCCGGTGGCCACGGCGACGGTGGCCAGTTGGAGTGCCACCCCCACCCCGGCTCGTCGGAGTACTGCCCCCGCGAGGTGGGCGATCACTGCGGTGGCGGCGAGCGGGACGAACCACCCGCCGCTGTCGTCGAAGAGTCGACCGAACCCGGCCGCGACGACCAGGGAGACCGCGAGCAGCATCACCTCGGTGCCGAGCAGACGGATACCGCGGTCGGGGATCACCGCAGCACCCCTGCGCGGGTGACCGTGCCGCGGCGGCGCCGGGCGACCATCGCGCGGTTCCACGCGGCCGCGAAGGGTGTCTCGCTGTCGACGACCACATCGGTCGGCCGACGGTTCTCGGGGTCGGGTGTCGTGGAGCTTTCCCAGGCGGAGCGGTCGATCACGACCGTCGTCGTGCTCGCGAATCGCGAGCTGATGGCATCGATGCGGGCCCGATCGTGGCGGCCGAGTCCGGCCGACACGATGACCAGCGCCCCGCCGAGGGAGGTCCGGGACACGGTGTCGACGATGGGGTCGATCCGATCGGATCGACTCGGACCGACGGTCGCGAGGTACTCGAGGACCGCTCCGTAGGCGGCGTTGCCGGGCACGAAGCCCGAGTCAGCACCGTCGGTGCCGATCAGTCGGAACAGCTCACCGGTCCGGCGCGCTGCGGTGGCGACGCTCGCGGCCGCCGACACGACCAGATCGAGGGCCTCCTCGCTCTGGTCGGGGACACGGAGGTCGGTGACGACGGTGACGCGTCCCTGCCAGGGCAGCTCGGTCTGGCGAACCTGGAGCTCGTCGAACCGGGCCGACGACGGCCAGTGCACCCGCCGCAGCTCGTCGCCGACCTCGAAGGGCCGGAGGGCGAAGAACTCGTCGCCCGACGGCCCGATCGAGCTCGGCGCCTGCTCGGTGGCCTCGGGGTCGTGGCCCACCGTCTCGGGCAGCCCCACGATGTGGTCGATGCGCGGGTAGACCGTCAGCTCGGTCCGTTCGGCGCCACGAACCCGCAGCGAGGTCAGGCCGAAGGGGTCGGTCAGGACCAGGTCGAGGGGCCCGATGACGACGATGCCCCGACGTCGGGTCGGGAGGCGGTACGCGGCCCGGGCGTGGGCACCGGGCGAGATGGGGGCCAGGCCGAGGTCGGCGCCCCGGGTGCCGCTCACGCCGTCGAGGATCTGCAGCACCGGGGTGGTGCGGGGGCCGCGGTTGATCACCTCGAGCTCGATACGGCTCGGCGACCCGGTGTGGACCCGCGGAGGGTGCACGTCGCGTCGGACCGCCACGTCGAGGCGCACCAGTGCCGTGCGGGCCACGGCGATCACGACGAGAGCCATCGCCCCGGCGCCGAGGACGAACAGCTCGAGCACTCCGAAGAACCGGCCGGTCGCCACCAGGGCGACCGCACCGGCGGCGAGTGCCCACCCCTGCCGGGTCAGCACGGGACGAGCCCGCTCATCGGCGATCCCAACTCGGAGAGGGCACCGAGCGAAGGATCTCGTCGACGGCCTCGTCGGTGCTGCGTCCCTGGAGCTGAGCTTCGGGAGTGAGCATCAGGCGATGGCCGAGCACCGGGTGGGCGAGCACCTTGAGATCGTCGGGCAGGACGAACCCGCGCCCGTTTAGGGCGGCGAGGGCTCGGGCGGCCCGCAACCACCCGAGGGTGGCGCGCGGCGACATCCCGAGGGCCAGCGCGGGGTGTTGCCGGGTGGCGCTGGCCAGATCGACGAGGTAGCGGGAGATCTCGGGATGGACCCGGACCGACCGGGCGAAGTGGACCATGTCGAGAATCCGGTCGCCGCTGGTGACCGGCTCGATCCGGTCGATGACGCTTCCGCTTCCGTGGGCGTCGAGGATGGCCAGCTCGGCCTCCGCTGTCGGGTAGCCGACCGAGATCCTCATGAGGAAGCGGTCGAGTTGGCTCTCGGGGAGGGGATAGGTCCCCTCGTACTCGATCGGGTTCTGGGTGGCGATCACCATGAACGGGTGGGGGAGCCGGTAGGTCACCCCGTCGACGGTGACCTGCTCCTCGGCCATGGCCTCGAGCAGCGCGGACTGGGTCTTGGGGGATGCTCGGTTGATCTCGTCGCCGAGGACGATGCCGTTGAAGATCGGGCCGGGTCGGAACTCGAAGCTGCTGTCGCTGCGGTTCCAGACGCTCAGTCCGACCACGTCGGACGGAAGGAGGTCCGGGGTGAACTGGACCCGGCCGAAGGGCAGGTCGATGGAGCGGGCCACCGCCTTGGCCAGGCTCGTCTTGCCGACCCCGGGGACGTCCTCGACGAGTAGGTGGCCCTCGGCAACGATCGCCAGGAGCACCAACTCGATCGCGCGACGCTTGCCCTGGATCACCTGCTCGACGTTGGCGATCACCGCTGCCGCCGTCTCGGCGAAGGCCGCTGCTCGTGCATCGAGCTCTCGGGTGTCGGTCTCCGACGAGTCGATGTCCGAGGTCGCCACGTGGTTTCTCCTGTCGATCGGTGGTCAGGACCGGGTTCGTGGGACCGGGTGCAGCCGCCTCGCCCCCCTTCGTTGAGCCCAGGGTAGGCCGCTCCGCCCCGGGATTCTCATCATCGATGGCTCGGTAACCTGGCGCAATGTCCCATGTGCTGGCGATCGACATCGGTGGAACGAAGATGGCGGTGGGAGCGGTCGACGCCGACGGGAACCTGTCGCGTTCCCGCCGGGTTCCCACCGTGGCCGACGACGGCGAGGTGATGTGGGCCGATCTCGTGGCCGAGTGTGAGGCCGTGCTCGGCGAGATGTCTGCCGCCGGGGAGCGCCCGGTCGGCGTGGGTGTGGGCTGTGGCGGTCCGATGGCCCCGCACGGAGCGACGGTCTCGCCGCTCAACATCCCCGGGTGGCGGGACTTCCCGCTGCGCGACCGTCTGGCCGACCAACTCGGGCTCGCCGCCTTCGTCGACAATGACGCCAAGGCCCTCGCCCTCGGCGAGGGCTGGGTGGGGGCAGCGGTGGGGGAGACCGACTTCCTGGCCATGGTGGTGTCCACGGGGGTGGGCGGAGGCATCGTGCTCGGTGGCCGACTCCTCGACGGCGCGGCCGGCAATGCCGGGCACATCGGCCACGTCGTCGTCGAACCCGACGGAGCCCTCATGCCCGGACACGCGCGGGGCAGCCTCGAGGCCGAGGCCTCGGGGACCGCCATCGCCCGGGCAACGGGGCGTCCCGCCGCCGAGGCGCCCCCCGAGGTCGTCGAACGCACCGGCCGGCTCGTCGGACGGGCGGTGGGGTCGGTCTGCAACCTCCTCGACCTGCGTCTGACGCTGGTTTCCGGCTCGGTCGCCCTCGGGTTCGGTCGCCCCTTCTTCGACGCCGCGCAGCGCGAGCTCGACGAGATCTGTGTGCTCGACTTCTCGGCGGGAGCGGTCATCCGCCCGGGAGGTCTCGAGGCGCGGGGACCTCTCGTAGGGGCGGGTGCGGTGGCGTGGCGGGGGCTCGGCGTCGACATCGGAATCAGCTGACCCGGCCATCGGGCTCGGGTCCCGGTTACCATCGACGCCATGCCCGATCACGTCCCCGGACCCTCCCGGCGGCTTCGAGGGTGGTCCGCTCCGGTCCTCGGTGTCCTGGTGCGCCCGTCGCTGTGGCCGACGGCGCTCGTGATCGTCGCCGGCCTGGTGCCACGCCGGTGGTGGGCGCGTCGGCCGTGGCTGCCCGTCCCCGATCGGGGGTGGGTGGAGTTTCGTATGGTCACCGCCTTCGGGCCCGAGGCCCCCGCGCCATCGGTGCGCGACACCGTCGGGTACCTCCGGTGGGCAAAGGCCTGGCCGCGTGTGGCCCGACGGTGACACGGAGCGGGCAGAGGCGATGAGGGGTCAGGGGCTGTGACACGAGCACTGGTCCTCAACGCCAGCTATGAGCCGCTCTGTGTGGTGCCGGCCCGCCGGGCGGTCGTGCTCGTGCTCGCCGAAAAGGCCGATGTGGTGCATCCGAGCGGCGAGGAGGTGCACTCCGAGCGGCTCACGGTCCCGGTGCCGTCGGTGGTGCGGCTCCGCTACTACGTCAAGGTGCCGTACCGGCGGGCGACGGCGTTGTCGCGCCGGGCGGTGTTCCATCGCGATCGTGGCCAGTGCCAGTACTGCGGTGCCGCGGCCGAGAGCATCGATCACGTCATCCCCCGCAGTCGGGGAGGTCCACACGAGTGGGAGAACGTCGTGGCCGCATGTCGTGGCTGCAACTCCCGCAAAGGCGACCGGCTCCTCGTCGAGACGTCGATGCGGCTGACGCGCCGACCCCACGTCCCGCGGGAGTTGAGCTGGGTGCTCGTCGCGGTGAGTGAGGTCCCCGACCACTGGCAGCCCTATCTCGAACCGGCTCGCCTGGTCCCGGCTTGATGCCGCCCGCGCCTCGGCGCGTCGGGCTTCCGCTCGAGCTCGGTGGCGGCCTCGACCGAATCGAGTTGCACCGCCTCGCGCTGGACCTGGTCCATCCCCTCGTCGCCGCGCACGGGACCGAGACCGACCGACGCACGATCCTGGTCGCCGCGGTGGGGGCCGACGGGCTCGTCGGATGGGGAGAGTGTCCCGCTCTCCTCGCACCCACCTACACCTCGGAGTGGCACGACGGGGCCTGGGTGGTCCTGTCCGAGATGCTCGTGCCCGCCACGCTGGCCGGCCGCGATGCGGGGGTCACCGGACACCCGATGGCGGCGGCAGGTCTCGAAGGAGCATTGATCGACCTCGCCCTCCGGCGGGAACGGCGATCGCTGGCCTCGGCCCTGGGGGTCGAGCGCGACCGGGTGCCGGTGTGCGCGGTGGTTGCGTCGGGCGGCGGGATCGACGAGGTCGTCGAGGCCGTGTCCGCCCGGGTGGAGGCGGGTCACCGGGCGGTGAAGGTGAAGGTCCGTCCCGGGCAGGCCGCCGACACCGTCGCCGCGCTGCGGTCGTGCTGGCCCGACCTCGACCTGGCGGTCGACGCCAACGGATCGTTCTCCCGCGTCGGCCGTGATGGTCTCGACGAACTGGTCCG
>SKKL01000126.1 GCA_007121465.1 Acidimicrobiales bacterium
CGGAGGATCGTGAGCGCCCCAGCCGTAGCAACGAACCCCGCCGCGGATCCCGAAACAAGGGCGGCGAGCGCCGTTCCCGACCGTCAGCCAAAGCGACTTCGGACAGGTCGCAGAACGAGGAGTCAGCCGTGAGCGACACCGTCAGCGTGGAGAAGCAGGCCGAGATCGTCCAGGAGTTCCTGGAAGGTCTGGTGGAAGCATTCGGCTACGAGGCGACCGTGGGGATCGACGAGATCGACGACGAGACCTCCGAGGTCCAGGTCAACGGCGAGGATCTCGGCCTGTTGGTCGGCCCGCGTGGCGCGACGCTTCAAGCGATTCACGACCTGTCCCGCACCGTGGTGCAGCGTGCCGAGCCCGGAACCCACGAGGGTCGGGTTCGGATCGACGTGGCAGGGTACCGCCAGCGCCGCCGCGAGGCCCTCGAGCGGTTCACCCAGAAGCTGGCGGAGGAGGCGCTGTCCAGCGGCGTCGCCCAGGTTCTCGAGCCGATGTCGGCCGCTGACCGCAAGGTGGTGCACGACACGGCGAACGAGATCGACGGCGTGCACACCACCTCGGAAGGCGAGGACGCCCGCCGTCACGTCGTGATCGTTCCCGACGCCGACTGAGCAGGCCTCTCCCCGACCGACGGCCAGCCATCGATGAGCGTTCCGACCGAGGACCCGGGTCTTGTCCGGGTCCTCGGTCGCGCTCGGGACCTGGGATTGCTGGGACCGGGGCCCGTCCGGCCCCACCTGGAGCACGCGGCAGGAGCGGCCGAACGGATTGCCGCTCGGTGGGGGCCGACCCCGGCGAGCGTCGACGGGCCGCTGTGGGCGGCCGACCTGGGTAGTGGGGGTGGCCTTCCCGGACTGCCGCTGGCGGTGGCTTTCCCGTCGATCCAGTGGCGGCTGATCGATGCGGCCGAGCGTCGGATCGCCTTCCTGGAGTGGGCGATCACCGAACTGGGGCTCGCCGGCCGTGTCGAGGCGGTGCGCGGGCGAGCGGAGGTGATTGCGCATGCTCCGGAGCATCGCGGGCGCTATGACCTGGTGACCGCTCGTTCCTTCGGCCCGCCCGCGACGACCGCCGAGTGCGCCGTGGGGCTCCTCCGGTCTGAGGGCGCGCTGCTGGTGAGTGAGCCCCCCGAACCCGACCCGACACGGTGGCCGGCCGGCCCTCTGGCAAGCCTGGGGCTCGAGGTCGTGGGGTCCGGTCCGTGGATGGAAGCCCGGCGCACGGGACCCCTGGACCCGTCCCTCCCCCGCCGGGAGGGAGTGCCGGCCAAGCGTCCCCGCTGGTGAGCCGCCCGGGGTGGGGGTCGGGCACTCTGTTTCACGTGAAACAGCTCGGCCCCCGCCGGTCCACGGGGTGTTCGGAGCGGGGCCGACGTTCCACGTGAAACACAGGTGGCGCCGGGAGGCTCTCGGCCTCCGACGCATGCCCCCGTGTCGTGGCCACCCGACTCGCGGCCTCCGTGGCGGCGCGCGACCCCGTCGGATGTTCCACGTGAAACATCTGCCCGGGGTGCGCCTCTCCCCCGCTCCCTGGCGTGGTGTGTTTCACGTGAAACGGTGTGCCCGCAGGCAGGCTCCCGCCCTCGACGAGGGCGGTGTCCTTGACCACGGCGCCGCGAGGGGGAAGGATGGGGGGGCTACGGCTGTCACCCTCGACCACGAGGCACAGCCCAGACCACTCCAGGAGAGCCTCTATGTCGCAGCCGCGCCCGCTTCCGCGGGTCGTCGCCCTGGCCAACCAGAAGGGCGGAGTGGGCAAGACCACGACCGCAGTCAACCTGGGGGCGTGCCTCGCCGAGCTCGGCTACCGAACCCTCATCGTCGACCTCGATCCACAAGGAAACGCCAGCACGGGGCTCGGCATCGACCCACGCTCCATCGACATCTCCATGTACGACGTGTTGCTTCACGGCACGCCCTTGGACGACACGATCGAGGCATCGTCGGTCCGGAACCTCTTCGTGGCTCCGGCCAATCTCGACCTGGCGGGAGCCGAGATCGAGCTCGTCCCCGCCTTCAGCCGTGAGACCCGGCTGCGGGAAGCGATCGCCGCGGTGAAGGACGACTTCGACTACATCCTGATCGACTGTCCGCCCTCGCTGGGTCTTCTCACGGTCAACGGGCTCGCCGCTGCTCGAGAGGTGATGGTCCCGATCCAGTGCGAGTACTACGCCTTGGAGGGCTTGGGCCAGCTCCTGCGCAACGTCGATCTGGTCCAGAAGCAGCTGAACCCCACCCTCGAGCTCTCCGGGATCATTCTGGTGATGTACGACGCCCGGACCAAGCTGTCCGATCAGGTGGCGTCGGAGGTCCGGGAACACTTCGGTGACGTGGTGTTCCGTCAGGTCATCCCCCGAACGGTTCGGCTGTCGGAGGCTCCGTCCTTTGGTCAGCCGATCATTGCGTTCGACTCTTCCTCTCGGGGAGCGATCGCCTACCGGCATCTCGCCAAGGAGGTCAGCGGTGGCGCGGCGTAGTGGATTGGGAAAGGGCCTCGGGGCCCTCATCCCCAGTGACGTGGTCCAAGAAGGCGCCTCGTCGCTCCAGGAACTCCCCCTCGGGTCGATCGAACCGAACCGGTACCAGCCGCGCGACACCTTCGACGAGGAATCCCTCGTCGGGTTGACCGCATCGGTGAGGGAGCTGGGTGTTCTCCAGCCCATCCTGGTCCGACCGACCGGCGATGATCGCTACGAGCTGATCGCCGGTGAGCGGAGGTGGCGGGCCGCCAAGCGAGCGGGCCTCCCCACCATCCCGGCGGTGATTCGTGAGGCCGACGACGAGGGGTCGCTCGAGCGGGCCCTGGTGGAGAACCTGCACCGCGAAGACCTCAACTCCATCGAGGAGGCGGCGGCCTACCAGCAGCTCATCGACGAGTTCGGGCTGACCCAGGACCAGGTGGCGAACCGGGTGGGCAAGAGCCGCTCGGCGGTGGCCAATGCGCTGAGGCTGTTCCAGCTGCCCCCGGGGATCCAGAAGCTCATCGTCGACGGGCGCCTCACCGCCGGCCATGCCCGCGCGCTGCTCGGGACCCCCGATCGCTCGTTCCAGGAGAACCTGGCCCGCAAGGCCGCCGATGGCGGGATGACGGTTCGAGACGTCGAGGAGGCGGTGCGTACCCGCATCGAGCTCGAAGGTCATGACGAGGGCGACGCTCCGAGTGGGGACGCGGGGGACAGCGGGGGGAGCCGTCGGCTGCGGCCGCCGGGACTGCTCGAACTCGAGGACCTGCTGTCGGAACATCTCGACACTCGCGTGAGGGTCTCGATGGGTGCCAAGCGGGGCAAGGTGGTCGTCGAGTTCGCCACCCTCGAGGATCTGGAGCGGATCTACCGGGCGATGACCGAGCCTCCCACCGGAGAGGTCGAGCTCTAGGCAAGCCACGAGGGCCTGTCGCCAGGCTCTACCTCGACGTTATCCACACCCTGTGGTCAACCCTGTGGGTAGCCCTCTGTCTCGACCAGAGGTCGAGGTACCGAGGACCCTCGACCCAGACGCGAAGCGGCCCCGGCACGAGGCCGGGGCCGTGGTCAGGACGAACATACGTTCGTCTCAGAGGTGGTCGGAGATCTCCGCCATGATCTGGCTCTTACCCCGGGCACCGGTCAGGCGGGCGGCCGGCTCGCCGTCCTTGAACAGGATGAGGGTGGGGATGCTCATCACCTCGAACCGCCGGGCGATGCCCGGGTGCTCGTCGACGTTGAGCTTGGCGATGCGCAGGCTGCCGTCTTGCTCGGTGGCGAGCTCGTCGAGGATCGGCGCGATGACCTTGCACGGCCCGCACCACTCGGCCCAGAAGTCGACGAGCACGGGTTCGGCGGCCGCGCCGATCTCCTCGTCAAAGGTGTTCTCGGTGAGCGTCAGGGTGGTGGACATGTGGGGGTTCCTTCCCGTCGAGCGGGGCGTTCGGCGTCGCCCCTGTCAACAGCGTCGGGGGATCGGGCATTCCCGACCCCTGGTCAGTGGCCTTGGGTCTCGAGCCAACGTTCGGCGTCGATGGCGGCCATGCAGCCGCTGCCGGCCGCGGTGATGGCCTGTCGGTAGGTGTCGTCCTGGACGTCGCCGGCGGCGAACACTCCCTCGACGTTGGTCCGGGTCGAACCGGGCTCGGTGACGAGGTAGCCGTTCTCGGCCATCTCCAACTGGCCGACGAAGAGGTCGGTGTTCGGCTTGTGGCCGATGGCGACGAAGAGCCCCCTGAAGGGCTGGGTCGACCGCTCGCCGGTGGGCAGGTGTTCGATCTCGAGGCTCTCGAGGGTCGTCTCGCCGTTGATCCCGACGACGACGGAGTCCCACAGGAAGTCGATCTTCTCGTTGGCGAAGGCACGGTCCTGCATGATCTTGGATGCTCGGAGCTCGCCACGACGGTGGATGATCGTGACCTTCGAGGCGAACTTGGTGAGGAACGTCGCCTCCTCGATGGCCGAGTCGCCGCCGCCGACGACCGCGATCTCCATGTCGCGGAAGAAGAATCCGTCGCAGGTGGCACAGGTGGAGACGCCATGACCGATGAGGCGGTACTCGTCGGGCAGTCCGAGCATGAGCGACTGGGCCCCCGTGGAGACGATCACCGAGTGGGCCTGGAAGGTGGGCTCGGGCGTGTCGGGATCACCGATCCAGATGCTGAAGGGGCGCTGGGAGAAGTCGACGCGGCTGACCTTCTCGGTGAGGATGTCGGCACCGAATCGCTGGGCCTGGCTCCGGAAGTCGACCATCAGCTGGGGCCCCATGATCCCCTCGGGGAAACCGGGGAAGTTCTCGACCTCGGTGGTGAGCATGAGCTGCCCACCGGGTTGATCCGACGTCGAGCTCGGCTCGCCCTCGATGACGAGGGGGGAGAGGTTGGCGCGGGCTGCATAGATGGCCGCGGTGAGCCCGGCGGGGCCGGACCCGACGATGATGACGTCTCGGACGTCGTTGCTGGTCATGGAGTGCTCCGGTCAGGAGAGGGGGATGGTAGGACTCGGGATCGAAGACTAGGACCCGCAGAAGGGCACCGGGGACGTGGCACCACCGGCTCCGTCCATGACAACAGCCGTACCCTCGGGGGTATTCCCTCAGGCAGCCTTGCTCGACCGCTGGGACCAGCAGAACACCCCACCGATGGTGAAGAGTCCGCCGAGCAGCAGATAGGCCGACCACACCTCGCCGGGGAGGTAAGAGTCGAGCATCCTGACCAGGGCGATCAACAGCAGCACCAGTGCGACCAGCGCGGCCACGCTGATGAGCAGGCCGTACACGACGACCCTCGCGATCTTGAGCAAGGGTTCGATGACCCGCTCACGTACGGATCCGACGACGTCGACCACGGTGTCGGCAGCCTGAGCCGGCCAGTCGCCGGTGAGCGGCGCACGAGAGGAGGGGCGGGGTGCCGGGTCCACGGACGGTACTGACTTCGTGGACGGTGGTGTCTCTGACGGTGTCGGCTCCGACGGTGCCGTCCCGGGGGGCGGCGCGGCGGGCGGTGCTCCGTGCTGGGGTCCGTCGACAGACATGCGGTGCAGCCTAACGTCACGGCTCACGACTGCTCACGAGGAGTGCTCTGCGGAACGGAACCGACCTACTCGACCCCGGATCCGATCAGCAGACAGTCCGAGACCGTGACGACCCACCACGCTCGCCCGTCGGAGGGCGATTCCACGGCGGCCACGACGATCACCGGCTCGCCCTCGACCATCGCGTCCCAGACCCACAGCTCGCCATAGGTCCGCCAGGGGGGACGTGTGTCCGCGCACTCTGCCGCGGAGGAGGGAACGGCATGCGAACGCGTCGTCTCGAGTGGTCGCCGGAGAAGGGCCGTCTCGAGGTCGTCGGTCGACTCGAACGAACCCAGCCACGGCCGGTCGGTGGCCTCGAGCCCGTCCTCGTCGAGGTCGTCCGGGTGGAAACCGGTCGCCCCGTCCTCTTGTTCGGGCGGACCCGCATCGTCGGACCAGGGGGACGGGGCCTCGGCCGCGTCGCCCTCATCGTCGGCGGAGTCGGTCGAGAACAGCTCGGCTGCCTCCTCGGCGAGGGCGTCGGCCGCTCCGCTGGCCACCGAGTCGGTGGATTCGTCGTCGTCTCCGAGCAGTCCGGGGAGGGCGATGAGAGCCACGAGCAGGATCACCGCGGCGGCACCGACCCCGACCAGGGTGCCGGGCCGTCGAGCCGGCCGACTCGCCGGCGTGTGGCGGACCTCGGAGAGCTCGGCCAGTGCCCGCTCGCGCAAGCGGCGAGCGGTGAGCTCGTCGAGGACGGGAACGGGGGCGGCGACGGCGTCTCGGATCGCGGCGAGCTCGTCCCGCCGGGCACTCAGTGTGGGGTCCGAGTCGACCTGGGCGGCCTCGTCGGGAGTGGCCTCCCCGTCGAGCACCGCTGACACCAGCTCGTCTGACGGGTCCGCCTCGTCTCCCCAGCCAGCCTCGTCCCCACCCCCGGCGTCGGGGTGGTTCGGATCGGCGGGGGTGCCGTCGTCGGGGGTGGGGGGCAGGTGGCTCATGGGTGCTCGGGAGTAGGACGAGTGGGGGGGCCGTGCTGGTTCCCGGGGGACGGATCGGATTCAGCGAGCGCCCGCGAGAGGGCGGCCCGGCCCCGGGCGATCCGCGAGCGGACGGTGCCGGGCGGGATGCCGAGCACCTCGGCGATCTCGGCGTAGTCGAGACCGAGCTGGTCGCGAAGCACCACCGGTGCCCGGAACTCCTCGGGGAGACCAGCGAGGGCGTCGTCGAGCAGGTGCCGGTCGACGACGCGGTCTTCGAGGCCGGGACCCGAGTCGGATCGGGAGTGGAGCGCCTCGGCTCGCTCCTCGTCGAGACCGGTGACCGGTCGTCGCGTCCGGCGACGGAGCTCGTCGAGGCAGGCATTGGTGGCGACCCGGTAGCTCCAGGTGCTGAAGGCGCTCCGCCCGTCGAAGCGCGGGAGCCCGCGGACGATGGCGATCAGCGCCTCTTGGGTGGCGTCGAGAGCATCGGACTCGTTGCCCGCGAGCCGTCGACAGATGGCGTGGATGCGGCCTTGATGTTCGCGAAGGAGTAGGTCGAGGGCGCGTTCGTCCCCGGTCCGGGCCGCTTCCACGAGCGCACGGTCGTCGGCTGGTGGCGTGATCACCGAGACGCTACCGGCGTCACGATCCCCGAACGGTGACATCCGCGAGGTGGACCCGCTGAGCGGCGGGATCGGCGTGGTCGCCGAGATCGGTGATCCACAACAGCACGGCGTTGCCCGGCGTGGCATCGAGACGGATGGTGTGGGTCCCGGGGTCGAGGTTCTCGGCGGCGCCGGCGGGCAGGCCCCAGCCCGACAGTTCCGTCGGTGGGCCGTCGCCCACGTGCACGTCGAGTCCCCACCCCTGCGTTGGCGAGGTGATCTCGACCTCGCGCACCGTTGTCCCGCCCTCGAGGGTGACCACCAAGCCGACTCCGGCCTTGTTGTCCCAGGTGGGTACGTCGTAGAACTCGGTGTGCCACGCGGTGTCGGGATTGCCGTCGATCGCCAGGGGGGCGATCTCGTCGTACTCCCAGTTGTCGCCGAGTGGGTCGAAGGTGGCGACGGCGGCGAGCGCGAGGTCCTCGACACGGGGGTTGCCGGCGAGCACGACCTCCCGCGCCCGGTCGAAGAACTGCTGCCCGGTCTCGGTGCGACCGATCAGGACACCGGCGAGGATCAGCCCGCCGCCGAGCACGATGACGAGGAAGGCAGGGACCAGCCAGCGGCGTTCGCTGCGGGCGAACGAGGTCGGTTCGGCGGCGGCCGCGGCGAGAGGGGCGACGATGGTGTGGTCGGCGTCGTGGGCGGTGGCATCGGTGGCGGTGGCGGTGTGAAGTCGGGCCCGGAACTCGTCGGCGGTGGTCGGTCGATCGTCGGGGTGGCGGGCGAGTGCCTCCATGCACAGCACGTCGAGGCTGCGGGGGACCGACGGCCGGACCTGACGGGGTCGGAGCGGGTCGCGGTGGAGGCGGGCGAGGGCCACCGAGGCGTCGGTGTCTCCCTCGAAGGGTGGTCGACCGGTGAGGCTCTCGTAGAGCACCACTCCCAGCGAGTAGAGATCGGTGCGGGGATCGACCCGACCACCCTCGACCTGTTCGGGTGCGAGGTACTTGGCGGTGCCGATCATGGTGCCGGTGTGGGTGAGATCGGCTCCGATGCCGGCCTTGGCGATCCCGAAGTCGGCCACCTTCACCCGCCGGTCGTCGCACAGCAGGATGTTGGCCGGTTTCACGTCGCGGTGGACGATTCCCGCCTCGTGGGCGACGGCGAGCGCCTGAGCGACCCCGCTGACGATGTCGACGGCCTCGCGTGGGTCGAGTGCTCCCTCTTGATCGAGGTAGTCCCGAAGGGTGATGCCGTCGACCAGTTCCATGACGATGGCGTTGAGCCCGCCGTCGACGACCGTGTCGTAGATGGCGACGATGGCGGGATCGGTCAGTCGGGCCGCGGCGACCGCCTCACGGCGGAACCGGTCGACGACCACCTCGTCTCCCGCCAGGTGGGGGTGGAGGATCTTGATCGCGACTTGCCGGCCGAGCACCTCGTCGGTTCCTCGACGGACCTGGGCCATCCCGCCCGAGGCGATGGCCGAACCGACGCGATAGCGCCCGGCGAGGAGCCGGCCGTCGAGGTCGGCCTGGGCGAATGGGGACGGTGGAACAGGGTCGGGCACCGGCACCACGCTACCGGGCGGCCGTCGGTCGACGGGGGCGCCCGGACGCCGGCGTGGTCGTTCAGTCGTCGGTAAGGAAACAGGCGCCGACCACCCGCGGCCCGCCATGCGCTCCGATCACCGCACCGATCAACCCGACCCGGATGTCGGACCGGCTGAAGCGGGGCGCGAGCAGGTCGAGCATGGCGTCGACGTCGGTCGCATCGCCGTGCATGATGGCGAGGTCGTCGACGGTGTCGTGGGCGAGAACCTGGTCGGCGAGCCACTGGAGGGCCTTCTTGCGGGTGCGGGGCTTGCCCGCCTCCTTCACCTCGCCGGTGGAGATGTCGATCGCCGGCTTGATCGACAACATGCTGCCCACGAGGGCCTGGGCTCCACCGACCCGGCCTCCCTTCTTCAGGTTGTCGAGGGTGTCGAGGACCCCCAGCACCCGCGTGCGGGGGACGAGTGCCTCGGTGATCGACACGACCTCGTCGGCGCTGGCCCCGTCGCGAGCTGCTCGTGCGGCATGGAGCACCTGGGTACCGAGGCCTGCGGTGATCGACCGGGAGTCGACCGTGCGGATGTCACCACCGTCGATCGCGGCCGCCGCGGTTCGCGACGACTGGATGGTGGCCGACAGTGCTTCGGAGAGGTGAATGGCCACGACAGCGTCGGCGCCGTCGTCGAACAGTCGCCGAAAGACGGTGTCGAACGCTCCGGGCGCGGGCGCGGCGGTCTCGGGCAGGTGGTCCGACGCGGCCATGCGACGGTAGAACTCCGACGCGCTGAGCTCGGTGCGATCGGTGAACTCCTCGCCGCCGAAGCGGATGCTGAGGGGCACGATCTCGATTCCGAGCTCGGCCACCTCCTCGTCGCTGAGATCACAGGAGCTGTCGGTGACGATTCGAACTCCGGACATGGTCGGTCCCTCC
>SKKL01000014.1 GCA_007121465.1 Acidimicrobiales bacterium
ACCGGTCGACGGAAGCATGCGAACCTCGGGATCTGGGCTTATGTTGCGAACAGATGACGAAACTAGCGCGAGTCGGGGGATGGGGCGAGGACCAACGGCCTAGCCCCGACTGACGTAAGTGAGGTCGAGGCCACACTCGGTGTCAGCATAGGAAATGACCGCGATCTGTGCTTGCTCAACCGCGCTGGGACTCCATCGGTCGGTCGTCGCCGAATGTGACTGGTTGGTACGACGAGATTCCGCCTCGGCCACCAGCGCCCGAGCTTCGTCGGCCAGGACCTCGGCTTCCTCGGCGATGTCGGAGGGCGCGGCGGCAGCCATGGCCTCGATCGCGTCGATCACGTCGGGGTCGGGGACCGGCTCGCCATCGGTGCGGGCCGGGAAGAGGGGTCCGGCCGCCTGCAGCTCGGCGACGCGATCGCAGAACTGGTCGATCTCCGAGGGCCCACAGGCCACCGACGCGGCGAGGAGAGCGAGGGTCATGCCGGAGACGGCGATCCGCCGCAGGAGCCGGTTCACGAGTCGGTGATGGCCGCCTCGGCCCTGGTTCGTAGGTCCGACACGGCATGGGCGAGGCCCTCGGGGTCCCGATACAGGGCGCTCCCTGCGACGAGGATGTTGGCGCCGGCGCCGGCGGCGCCGGCGATGGTGGCCGGGCCGATCCCCCCGTCCACCTCGATGTCGACGTCGAGTCCCTCGGCGATGACGAGCTGTCGCAGTTCGGCCACCTTGGGTTCCATGGTGGAGATGTAGTCCTGGCCGCCGAACCCGGGGTTCACTGTCATCACCAGCACCATCTCGACCAGGTCGAGCACGTGGCGCACCGCCTCGACGGGGGTGGAGGGGTTGAGTGCCACGGCGGGACGAGCCCCGAGGTCGGCCACTGCGGCGAGCGAACGGTGCAGGTGGCGGGTGCTCTCGGCGTGGATGATGAGCATCGAACACCCGGCGTCGACGTAGCGGGCGGCCAGGGCGTCGGGCTCCTCCACCATGAGGTGGGCCTCGAAGGGGACCGAGACGAGATCTCGGACCGAGCCGATCACATCGGGCCCGAAGGTGAGGTTCGGGACGAACCGGCCGTCCATCACGTCCCACTGGATGCGGTCGACGCCCGCCTCCTCGAGGGCGACACACTCCTCGCCGAGTCGGGAGAAGTCGGCGGGAAGGACCGACGGCACGATCTCGATCGGACGGGGAGCGACAGGAGCTTCGGGCATGGCGACACGGTAGCCAGGCCATGATGGTCAGGTGGATGACCCCGAGCTGGCCGACATCACCATCCGTTCGATCGCGGTCGGCGGGGACGGTGTCGGACCCGATGCCGACGGCCGGATCGTCTTCGTCGCCGGGGCGTTGACCGGCGAGCGGGTCACGGGTCGGATCCACTCCAGCCAGAAGCGTCACGCCCACGCCGATCTGGTCGAGGTGCTCCACGCCTCACCGGACCGAGTGGTGCCCGACTGTCGGTTCGCTCGAGCGGGGTGTGGCGGGTGTGGATGGGCTCATGTCGAGCTGACCGCCCAGCGTCGGGCCAAGGTCGCCATGGTCGTCGAGGCGGTCGAGCGTCTGGGTGGCGTCACCATCCGGGTCGACTCCGGACCAGACCTTCCCCGCCGCGGCTTCCGGACCACCGTACGGATGCCGGTCGTGTCGGGCCGGGCGGGGTTCCACGAGCACCGGAGCGACGCCGTGGTCCCCGTCGACGAGTGCCTGGTCGCCCATCCCCTGATCGACGACCTGCTCGCCGGGCCGCGGGCCTTTCCCGGCGTCGACGAGCTCGTCATCCGGGTGGGGGCTCGCACCGGCGACCGGATGGTCGTCGCCGACCCCGGGGCGGGCGAGCTCGACCTCCCGTCCGATGTGCTCGTCGTCGGCGCCGACGAACTGGCGAAGGACCGACGGGCGTGGATCCACGAGCGTGTCGCGGGGGTCGACTTCCGCATCTCGGCCCGCTCGTTCTTCCAAGCACGGCCCGACGGGGCCGAGGCGCTGGTCGACGCGGTGCGAGACGCCGTGGGCGGGGAGCGCCCCGATGGGCCGTTGGTCGACCTCTATGCCGGGGTCGGGCTCTTCTCCGCAACCGTGGGAGCGGGCGGGCCGGTCGTCGCCGTCGAGTCGTCGCGGTCAGCCGTCGCCGACGCCCGCTCGAACCTCGCGAACCGGTCGGCGACCGACGCGAAGGTGGTCGGGGTGCCGGTCGAACGGTGGCGCCCGTCGCCGGCCGTCGCGGTCGTGGCCGACCCTCCCCGAGCGGGCCTCGGTCGGGGAGGGGTCGCCAAGGTGGGAGCGACGGGAGCGACGCGCCTCGCCCTGGTGAGCTGTGATGCCGGCTCGCTCGGACGCGACGTCGGCCTCCTCGCCGCCGACGGGTGGGTGCCCGAGTGGTCACGGCTCGTCGACATGTTCCCCGACACCCCCCACGTCGAGGTCGTGACCAGCTTCACGAGATGACCGGTGCCCCGGCCGGAGCGACTACGGTCCGGGCAGGCAGGCCAGACAGGGGGAGCACCACCGACATGAGCGACGTCAAGGGCATCGACCAACAGCGGGTCGCCGACTGGATGGTGGCCAACACGCCGCCCGTCGAGCCTCCGCTCACCTTCGATCTCATCGCTGGCGGCCGCTCCAACCTCACCTACCGGGTCACCGATTCCGCTGGTCGCGCCATGGTCTTGCGGCGTCCGCCGGTCAGCCACGTGCTCGCCACCGCTCACGACATGGGGCGCGAGCACACGATCATCTCGGCGCTGTACGGATCCGCCGTGCCGGTCCCGAAAGCCGTCGGCTTCTGCGCCGACACCGAGGTGAACGGCGCCCCGTTCTACGTCATGGACTTCGTCGACGGGCACATCCTCCAGAGCGCCGAGCAGGTCGAGTCCCTGTGGGACGAGGCCACCCAGCGCTCGGCGGCCGACAACCTCGTCGACGGCCTCGTGGCCCTCCACGGCACGGACCCCGACTCGGTCGGCCTCGGCGAGCTCGGCAAGAAGGAGGACTACGTCGGCCGTCAGCTCCGTCGCTGGTACGGGCAGTTCCAGAGCTCCCAGGAGCAGGCACGTGAGGGCGGAGTGTTCCGGGAAGCGGACATCGTCCACGAGGTCCACGACGAGCTGGTCGCCCGCAAGCCCGCCCAGCTCGAGGCGGTCATCGCCCACGGCGACTACCGGCTCGACAACTGCATCTTCGCCACCGACGGGACCCTCGCTGCCGTGCTCGACTGGGAGCTGTGCACCCTCGGCGATCCTCTCGCCGACCTGGCCACGATGATGGTGTACTACTCCGAGCGGGGCGACGGCGGCTACTCGCTCAGTGCGGCCAGCACGGCCCCCGGCTTCCCGACCCGGGCCGAGCTGGCGGCCCGGTACGCCGAGAAGTCCGGTCGTGACACCACGCTCGTGCCCTACTACGCCGCCTTCGCCCACTGGCGCCTGGCCTGCATCATGGAGGGCGTCTACGTCCGCTACGCGAGCGGCGCCATGGGCGACGAGCACGATGGGGCCACTGGTCTCGCCGACGAGGTCGTCCGTCGGTGCGGTCTCGCCCGCGACAGCCTGGCCCTCCTCGACACCTGAGCGCCTTGCCTCAGGGCCCGGTCACGATCCGCGTGAGCGGGTCCCGACGTCGAGGTCCTTGAAGGCGACGTCGCGGTCGACCTGCGGCTCCTTCGGGAGGCCCAGCACCCGTTCGCCGATGATGTTGCGCTGGATCTCGTCGGTGCCGCCGGCGATCGACGAACCGTGCACCGACAGGGCGAGCTGGCTGAAGGTCCCGTCGTTCGGCGCGTCGGGGGACATGAGCGTCCCGTGGGCACCGAGGATGCGCATCGAGAGGTCGCGAGCCCGGCGGGCCTGTTCGGAGGCGGCGAGCTTGGCGATCGACACCTCGGGGCCGGGCTGGCGACCCTGCTGGACGGCGGCCCGTGCCCTCAGCGACGTGTAGCGCTGCACCTCGGCGAAGACGTAGAGGTCGGCGAGGCCCTGACGGATCACCGGATCCTGGTTCTTGCCCTGCTCACGGGCCAGGGCGATCACCGACTTCGGGCTGCGGGCGGCCTGGCCGCGTTCCATCGCCGCCCGGTCGGCCCTCGCCCGCTCGATCAGCTCGCTCATCGGGACATCGAGATGGCCGGCCTTGGCGCCGGGAGTGCCGGCGACGATGCCGCCGGCGGCGCCTCGGCTCCCGAGCCCCTGGCGCTCGTAGGCGAGGGTGGCAACCGCCACCTGCCACCCGGTGTCGACACCTCCCAGGATGCAGTCGTGGGGCACCACTGCGTCGGTGAAGAACACCTCGTTGAAGGTGGCGCCACCGTTCATCTGCTTGAGGGGACGGACCTCGACGCCGGGCTGGTCCATGTCGATGATGAAGTAGGTGATCCCCCGGTGCTTCGGTGCGTCGAGGTTGGTCCGCGCCACGAGCATCCCCCGGGTGGCCGAGGTGGCTCCCGAGGTCCACACCTTCTGGCCGTTGACGATCCACACGTCTCCGTCGCGGATCGCCCGGGTCTGGACGCTGGCGAGATCCGAGCCGGCGCCCGGCTCGCTGAAGAGCTGGCACCACCCCTCCTGGCCCGACGCCAGAGCCATCAGCCACCGATCCTGCTGGTCGTCGTCGCCGAAGTCGATGGTGACCGGCCCGCCCATCATCTGCCCGAGCCCGCCGGGAGGTGCGACCGCCTGGGCGGCGGCGAGCTCCTCGTTGACCACCCGGGCATCCTCCCGGGTCAGTCCCCGGCCGCCGTGTCCGGTCGGCCAGTGCGGGAAGGCCCAGCCGGCGCGGGCCAGCTCGTCCCACCACTCGCCGAGTGTGCGGTTGGGATCCCAGTGGTCCGCGATCCAGTCGCGGGCCTCGGAACGTAGGTCGGCCATCGTGGTTTCCCCCCTGTGACGGCTTTTCGCGCACCCTATCGCGACGGCGGTGGCCGCGCCCCGGGCAGGGTGTTGTGCCGGTCGGCGTCAGAAGCCGGTGGTGAGCCAGGGGAGTGGCGACGTCCCGAAGAACGCGTCGGCGCGGGCGAGCGCGCCGGGGGAGTGCTCGGCGAGTCGACCGGCTCGAGCGAGGGAGGTGGTGGTGACTCCGCCGAGATAGATCGACCCCAGTTCGGCGACGTCCATGGACAGGTCGGGCGCTCGGGTGCAGCGTTCGGCCTCGGTGCCGTCGGGCCCGCCCCGCACGAGGTAGGCGCCGTCGTTGGCGGGCCGGAAGGGGTCGACGATCCCGAGGACGAGGGCGTCGTCGGTGCGGTAGGTGCGGGCGGCGAGGGTGCGGGCGATGTCGAGCGGTCGGACCCACAGCCGGTCGACCAGGTCGGTGCACACCAGTCGGCGAGGATTGGTGAGCCACCACCGGATCGTCTCGTCGACGGGCCGGTCGGAGGCCTCGACGGTGGCGACGAGGTCGTGATCGATGGCATAGAGCCAGAGGGCGGCGTCGATCTCGGGGGTGGCGCCGTGGAGCTCGTCGATCACGATCGTGTTGCCGGCAAGGCCGTTCGGCCAGGATCGCCGCTGACGGAAGGCCAGCAGCCCGTTCGCCGCTCCCTCGTCGGACTCGTGGATCACGTAGAAGCGGGCCGACGCACCGTCACGGTCGAACTCGTGGTCGGTGAAGTAGAAGTCCCACCAGGCTGCGGGACGGTTGATCGCGCCGACGATTCCGGGACGGCACCGTTCGTACACCGCCGGGAGAAGGGTGATCGCCTCGGTCCGGGTGACCTGGCGTAGCCGCCCACCGGTGTCGGGCCGCTCGTGGACGGCGACCTCGGCGGTGTCGATCGTCCAGCTCGCGCCGTAGGACGCAGGGCCGTAGCCGAAGCGCCGGTAGATCGATCCCTCCGAGGCGGTCAGAAGGGCCATGCACTCGCCCCGGTCGGCCACGTCGTCGAGCTGATGGTCCATCATCTCCCGCAGCAGCCCCCGGCGGCGGTGGGTGTTCCGCACAGCGACGGCGGTGACCCCGGCGGCGGGTTCGAGGCGTCCGCCGGGGAGGGTGAGCTCGAGGCTGAAGGCGCCGGCGGTGGCCAGCAGCTCGGAACCCTCGAAGGCGCCGATGGTGCGATCGAGCTCGGTGGACGCCCGGTGCTGCTCGCGCACCTCCCGGGTGAGGTGGAAGCCAAAGGCTCCCTCGGCCACCCGCGCGAACTCGGGGTATTCGTCCTCGGTCACGGCCCGCAGTTCGATGTTCATGTCCGGAGTCTTGCCGGGGGCAGGAGGGCGGCCCAGCGAAAAACGTCAAGACCCCGATCCGGGCGCCCCTCGGCGTTGGATCGGGGTCTTGTCGGAGTACGCCCCCTGGGATTCGAACCCAGAACCTGCGGATTAAGAGTCCGATGCTCTGCCATTGAGCTAGAGGCGCTCGGTGGAACTGGACATGCTAGCGATAGTGGGGTGACCGAGGGGAATCGAACCCCCGACCTCCAGGGCCACAACCTGGCGCTCTAACCGACTGAGCTACGGCCACCATGCGACGGGTCAGCATAGGCCATGGGGAGGGTCGTTCCGAACACGGCCACCCGTCGAGCGTGCCAGCATGGACGCCGGCCCATCGCAGCACGTGCAAGCATGGCGCGGTTTGCCCTCGTAGCTCAGCTGGACAGAGCACCGGACTTCTAATCCGACGGCCGCAGGTTCGAATCCTGCCGGGGGCACTGTTTCCGCAGGTCACAGCGTTGTCAGGGTGCCTATTGGCAGTTGTTCAAGGTACGACTTCTACTGTCCGGAGCGATAGGGCAGCCCTTGGGGTGGGTCGGCGTGTCGGCGTGCGACGTCATGAGCGAGAGTTCGCCACTCTCCGATTCGCACGTCTCCCGAGCCATGCTCCCGACGCGGCACGCGCGGCGTGCAACAGTTCCCGGTGAGTCTCCCCGGGTTTCGTAGGGGCTCTCGCGCCTGAGTCACGACTTGCCAAGAGTTCGGTCGATCGCGAACAGGCCCTCCCAGTCACCGTCCGCTGTTTCGATGGTGATCCGGTAGGTCCCGTCATCCAGAGCCGCAGGGGACGAGAGGTGGGCAGCACTCCCGTCCGACTTGGCGATCGTGACCTCGGTGCCGGACTCCCATGTGCCATCGGACCACCGCTCGAGCCTGGCTGTCCCAATGTCACTCAGGCTGATCACCTCGCCTTGGGCCGATACCGGCGTGATTCGGAAGGCGTCGTTCGGCGCGGCGAGGACAGCGGGGGAGATCGCAAGGGTGGGTCGGTCGACTGCTGGCAGGGGCGGCGGCGACACCGCCCCGTCCACCACGCGAATGACGCCGCTGGCCGTCCCCGCCGGGTTGGTCTGTGAGATTCGGTAGTAGCCTTGGTTAAGCCCAGCTGTTGTGAACCGGATGGCTTCCCCTGGGCTGACTCCTTCGTCGGGAGCTCGTTCGTGCGAGTCGAGCGGCACCACCGCATTAGTGCACGGCATCACCCACGTGCAGAGGTTCAGGCGCCCATAGGGAGTCCACTGAGTTCCATCCCACCTGTCGACGGCCGCTTCAAGTCCGAACACACCTGGCGGGGTTGACCCCACGATGACAGCGGCGATTTCCTGGGGACCGGGTGGAACCTCGTGGCTGCTGAACCAGATCCGAGCGTCGTGATTCTGGCTCTCATGAGGCGGCGCCTCATTCATCAGTGCCTCTCTGTCAGCAACGGGGTCACCGGCGTCCGCGCTCGAAGTGCAGCCAGCAGCCAGGACCAGCAGCAACACGGAGGAAACCGAGAATACGAGCGGGGAACGGTCTCTGCGCATACTCCTACGACGTACGGGAAGCCGAGCTAGTTCCCCCGTAGCTCTGAAAGCTCGATCGATGAGGAGGCTCCCGCACGGGCCCGTGGAAGCGAATGTGGCTGGAGGGTCTGCCCTGCAGCTTCGGCGGCCGTTCCATGTCGTGTGCGGTAGGGTGCGGACACCGGCAAGGGGGAAGACGTGGGAACTCGAATGGCTGGGTGGGCTGTGGTAGGCGTCGTCCTGGTGTCTGTGACTGTGGGTACGAGTGGTGGCGCTGCGCCTTCCCAGATCCCGGGGGTTAGCGTCGACATCCGGACACTGAGCGAACTCGCCGCCGTCGAGGAGATGGGCACCGTCGATCTGTCGGAAGCCGATCTCGACCACGTCCTCCACCTCAGGGCTTGGTACGGACTGAACACTGACGCTGCTTACGTGCGGAGTCTCTATGAGGACCCTCGCCCCGGGGAGGTCTACCGATCAAGCACCGGGCTGGGAGGGTCGATTCGATTCTCGCAAGACGAGGCCGACCACCTTCTCCAACGTGCCCGAGCGGAGTGGGTTGGTTATGAGTTATCTGTAAGCATGCCTGATTCTCTCGCGGAAACCTATGTTGCCACCTACGTCAAGGAGACTGCGGTCCGCGTCCTTTGCTCCGGCTGCGACGAACCGGCTGCATCCTCCACAGCTCAATCTGTGGCCACTCCATACGATATAGAGGTCCTGATCGTCCAAGTGCCCCAGTCGTACTCAGAGCTCCATGCCGCCGGGGTTGAGGCAGTGGGCACGCTGGCTGCTGAGGGAATCGAGGCCTCTTACTCTCTTGACCTGATCGAAGGAGTTGTGCAGCTTCACGTCGATAATCCAAGGCGTGCCCGCGAGGTAATCGAGGATACTGACTCATTCGCAATCGACTTGACCCGCGAAGTTGATCCCGACGATGTCCTAAAGAGTGATGAGATACTCTACGCACTAGTGACCGGTGGCCAAGCGATCGGCCGTACGGCGGAGGAGGACACCCAACGTACAAGCGGATTCGCAGTGCAAAGCTGGTTCGGTCCTTTCATGCTCACCGCTGGTCATGGCACGGTCATCAACCAATCCTGGTTCCAAGGGGGGCAGCCGCTCGGGACAATTGCCGTGCGGAAGAACCAGGGAAATATGGATGCCGCTATGATTACTACCGCCGGTGTCCGCAACAATTGGGGCCGAGTTCATTGGACCTATAGCGAGTGGGATCTCCCGGTCACCTTCCTTGCGCTAAGCCACCAGTACGCTGGGAATACGGTCTGCCAAACTGGAAGAACAACCACTGGCATCACTGGTAATCTCAACCTTACGAACCGATGTGGCATCGTTCAGACGACCGCCTATACCCCTCAGTATTCAGGCTCGGACGGCGCCTATTACCCTGCATTTGGCTACGCCACCTACCAGAGAGCTGGCGGCGACAGTGGTGCTGCGGTGATATTCCCCACCATCTACGGAGCAGGTGCTGTAGGAATTCATGGTGGCCCCCATCACACTACCCAGCAGGGGGTCTTCTCGCGAATGCAACTCATCGCGTCGGAGTGGGGGTTAGAGCTGTCGCCCAGTTAGAGGATCGAATCTGACGTGGAAGTCAACATCGCCACGAGTCGGATCGAAGCTCGCGCTCGCGACCGAGCCGAACACGGAAAGCGATGACGAACCGAAACGGCGGCAGAGGTCGGTCACCGCGTCGGAGTGTTGTGTCAGCTTGACGATCATCTCGACTCCTCCTCCGGCTCCGGGTTCCATCACCGCAGGCAAAGGCCCTATGCGGCGAGGTGGG
>SKKL01000052.1 GCA_007121465.1 Acidimicrobiales bacterium
CCGTCTTGAAGGTCGACGGAGAGGTTCCGGCCGGCCAGGAGGAGGCGGCCCGCCTCGCCGCCGACAACTGCCCCGAGTTCGCCATCACCGTCGAGGGCTGACGTCAGCCCCCGCCGGGCACGATCAGCTCTGGCGGGTCTCCATCCAGTCCTCGAAATCACCCGAGGTCATCCACGGCGCCCACAGCCACCCTTGGGCATCGTCGCATCCGACCCTGCGTAGCTCGTCCAACTGATCGGCTCGCTCCACTCCTTCGGCGTGGACGCGCATGCCGAGGGCGCGCCCCAAGGCGACGATCGCCTCGACGATGGAGGTGGCGTAGGGGTCCTGTCCCAGGCCGTCGACGAACGGGCGGTCGACCTTCAGGGTGGTGAGGGCAAGGCTCTTCGGACGCCGGGGTCTAGCGGGGTACGGTCCAGGTGTGCTGTCGTCGTCGTCGGTCGAGGTCGTGGGTTGCGGTGCCGCTCGCGCTCGCACCGAGGGCTCCCGGTCTCGACGCTCGCCGCCGGGGTCGATGTCGGCGCTCGTCGCCCTCACCGCCCTGTTCACCGTCGAGATGCTGCGCGTCGCTCCGGCGCTCGTCCCTCTGCACCTTCGAGGCGAGGTCGGCGACGCCTGGGTCGTGTCAGCGGCGTCGCTTCCCTTCGTGCTCCCCGCGGTCGTGTTGATCGCACTCGTGCGACGAGCTCCTCGTCTCGGCCTCGTCACGGCCACACTGGTGCTCGTCACGGCTCGGGTGGCGCTCCAGATCGTCGAGGGAACAGTGGCGGTGGGCGCGGCCACCGCGGGCCTGGCCGCCGGGCTCGTGGTCCTCGGAGTGCTCTCCACCATCGGTCTGCCGTTGCTCGGCGCAGGGATACTCGCCGGGATGGCGCTCGACGCGGCGCTCCACGTCGCGCTGGCGTCTCGACACCTGGTGTGGGTCGAATCGTCGTGGGCGGTGCTCGTGGTGGGAGCCGTCGCCGCCTGGATCCTCGTGTTGGCCGCCGACCGCGCTCGACGACCGGTGGTGATCGGAGGTCGACGGTGGCGGGGAGCCCTGCCACTCGCCGCGGTGGGACCTGTGCTCGTCGTCGAGGCCTTCATGCTGGTGAACCTCGGCTGGCTGGGACAGGTGACGACATTCGGGTGGTTCGCGTCGTCGCTGGTCGCCGGTGGGGGAGCGGCGCTCGGGGCCGGGGCGGCTCTGTGGGTCGCCCGCAACCCAGCCAGCCGCTGGACACGCGCTGCCCTGGTCGGCGCGCTGGGCCTCGGGGGCCTGGCTGCCGCCGGTTCGGCGCCCGGCCCTTGGTGGGTGGTGGCGGTCCTGGCCGCCCAGGTCGGGATCGGTGTGTGCCTCACGGCGGCCGGTTCTCGGATGGGGCCAGCGGGTTCGGAGGTCCCTCCGCTGCTGGCGGTGGCGCTGGGGTACGTCGTCGCCCTGGGAGCGGTCACCGTGCTCGACGGCCGGGGCGTGCTCGGGATCCCCCTCCCTGCGACAGCCACCCTTGTGGCCGGTGCCGGATCGTTGCTCCTGGCCGCCTGGCTGCTCGGGCCGACCGACACCCCACTCCCGCACCGGCCGCGCCGGGCCGATCTGGCCTCGATGGCCGGGGTGCTTCTCGTGCCGGCCGGTCTGCTCGTCGCCGGCGTTCCCGTGCTGGTGCCCCAGGGTGGAGTGCAGCCGGTCGGTGGGGAGCTCCGAATCGTCACCTACAACGTCCACTTGGCCTTCGACCTCGATGGACGACTCAACCTCGAGGGGGTCGCGACGACCCTCGAGGAGCTCGCTCCCGATGTCGTGAGTCTCCAGGAGGTTCCCCGCGGGCATCTCCCGACGGGGGGAGTCGACATGGTCGGTTGGCTCCAGCGGCGTCTCGGGATGCCCCATGTGGTCTTCCAACCCGCTGCTCCCCACGCTCTCCACGGGAACGCTCTGTTGAGCCGTCATCCGCTGGGGCGGGTCGACGAGTACGAGTTCGAGCGGATCGGGACGGCGTTGCCTCGAGGTGCTGTGGCGGCGGAGGTCCTCCTCGACGGGCGTGAGCCCCTCGTGGTGGTGGGCGCGCACTTGCAGCCGGGAGGCACGCTCGCCACTCGCGCCGACCGGGTCGACGGCGTCTTGGGACTCTGGGGTGGGCGGCCCCGGACGGTGATCGCCGGGGACCTCAACTCCCAACCCGGCTCCGACATCCTCGGTCGGTTCGCCGATGCCGGGTTCGTGTCGGCATGGGACGATGTCGATGGTCCCGGGCATACGTTTCCCGCCGATGCGCCTCGGGCGCGGCTCGACTGGGTGCTCCACACCCCTGACCTGGTGGTGTCCGAGGCGGTCGTCGGTGACAGCACGGCCTCGGATCATCGCCCGCTTCTCGCGGTCATCGAGATGTGGTGACGGGGTGACACGAGCGGCCCGGATGTCCGGGCCGCACTCAGCTGGTCATGCCGCTCAGCCCGACCATGCCCCGCCCGAGCTCGATCTCACCCATGTGGCGCAACCCGTGCTGGTACATCCAGCACTCGACCCCGTCGAGCACGGTGATGCCCTCGTCGCCCGCCACCCGAGCGCTGTAGGTGTTCGCGACCACGGGCGGAAGGGGCCGGGGCACCACCACCCTCTGAAGCTCCTCGACGGTGAGGGTGTCGAGCCACCGCTCGGTCCGTCCGAAGACCTCGCGCTGGTACGCGCAGAACTCCTCGTAGTCGCCGATGCGCTGGTGGACCATCTCCTCGACGGTGCGCTCCTTGCCGTGGTCGTCGATCGCCATGTCGACCCGGGCCTGCCAGTCGGGCCCCCAGATGGGAGCCTCCCCGGTGAGCGCCATGAAGGACGCGTCCTGCATGTTCGTGTAGTGGAACAGGCAGAACGCGATCGGCAGTGCGCCCTCGTGGGACCGCTGGTTGACGTGGGACAGATCCATGGTCGCCACCGCGTCGAAATAGAGCGAGTGCATCGCCCGCATGCGGCGGCGCAGCGAATCGAGGATGAGCTCAGATGACTCCATGAGGTGACGGTAAGCAATTGTCATGGTCACTGTCAATTGTTATGGTCGTCACATGCACACGACGGTCGATGATCGGGTGACCGAGGGTCCGGTGACAGAGGATCCGCTGACCGACGCCGTCGGCGACGGCCGCCGCCGACGGCGGGATCAGAACCGTCACGCGGTGGTCGAGGCACTGCTCGGGTTCTACGAGGCCGGCGACTTCGAACCCGGCATCCCCGCGGTGGCCTCCGCCGCCGGCCTCTCGCCTCGGTCGGTGTTCCGCTACTTCGTCGATCTGGATGACCTGGTCCGAGCGGCCATCGAGACCCAACAGACCCGCCTCGCCCCTCTGTGGCCCCTGCGGCTGCCGGATGCCTTCGACGATCGGGTGGAGGCGTTCGTGGTGCACCGCCTCGACCTCCTCGCCGCGATGGGGCCGGTCGGTCGGCTGGCCCGGATCCGCTCCCACGATCATGACCTCGTCGCCGCCGAGGTGGCCCGGGTCCGAGTCCGACTGCGCGGCCAGGTCGAGGACGTGTTCGCCGACCAGTTCGACCGACTCGATGCCCTGCAGCGGGGTCCGACACTCCTCGCCGCCGACGTGGCCTGTTCGTTCGAGGCGGTGGACCTCCTCCAGGCCACCGGCTCCGACCTCGACGAGGTGCGGGCGGCGATGATCTGCGCCCTGACGGCTCTGCTCGGTCCGCAGAGGAGCCAGTCCCGATGACGACACGTGCCAGCGTGCGCCGTGAACGGCGCATCGGCCGACCCGTCGAGGTGGTGTGGGAGGTGATCGGGCGACCCGACCTCCTCCACCTCTGGTACCCCGGCATCGAGGCGTGCGAGGTGCGCGGCGACGTTCGGACCATCACCCTGGCCACCGGGATGACCCTCGAGGAGAGGATCCTCACCCTCGACCCGGTCCAGCGTCGCTTTCAGTACCGGGTGACCGGGGGTCTCTTCCAGGAACACCTGGCGACCGTCGACGCTCTCGACCTCGGCGACCACACCACCCTTGCCGTCTACAGCACCGATGCCGCACCCGCCACGATGGCCCTCGTGCTCGGCGGGGGAGCGGGCGCTGCTCTCGACGAGCTCGCCCGCCAGCTGGAGGCGGCAACCGGGCCCGCCGTCGATGCGGTCCGGGCGGGTCCCCACCCCTCGTCGGCGCCACACGCGAACCACGCCGAACGGGAGGCAACGAGCTGATGGGCCGCAAGATCCTTTTCGTGACCACCGACCAGCAGCGGTACGACACCCTCGGATGCAATGGAGGGGCGATCGCCCGGACCCCGGTCATCGACGGCCTCGCCGGCGAGGGCATCCGCTACGAGCGAGCCGTTCCCGCGTCGGTGGTGTGCATGCCGTCTCGTTCGACGATGCTCACCGGACAGTCGCCCCGCCGCCACGGGGTGTGGATGAACGGCGTGCCGCTACCGGTCGACGCCCCGTCGGCGGCCGAGGTGCTGCGTCGCGTCGGCTACCGGACCGCGCTCGTCGGCAAACCACACTTCGAGCCGTTCCTCGATCCGTTCGGCCGGTTCACCGAGAACCGCCTCGCGCGTCTCGGGGTCCCCACCGTCGACTCTCTGGGCCACGACGGGCTCGTCGGCCCCCACCGCGGGTTCGAGCACCTCGAGTTCGCCACCCACAGCTCGGCCGGTCAACTCCACTACGCGCGGTGGCTGGCCGAGAACCATCCCGAGGTCATCGATGGGTTCTACGCCACCCTCGACCGTGACCTCGAGGTCAACGCCGATGGCGGGGGCGCCACTGGCGCTCCCCAGGTGAAGGACAACCCCGTGCCCCGGGACTGGTACCACACGGACTGGGTCGCCGACCGAACCATCGACTGGCTCGATGCGCTCGATGCCGACGACGACTGGTTCTGTTGGATGAGCTTCCCCGACCCGCACCACCCGTGGGACCCTCCGGAGTCCGAGCTCGGCCGCGTCGCCTGGCGGGAGGTGCCACTCCCCGAGGGCTATTCCATCGACCGCGCCGAGAGAGAGGCGATCCTCGATGCCAAGCCACGACACTGGCGGCAGTGGTACGACGGTCAGCTGGTATCGAACTTCGAGGCGCCTCCGTCGTGGGTCCCGGCCACCCTCACCGCCGACCAGCTGCGCGAGGTGACCGCTCGCAACGCCGTGGAGGTCGAACTCATCGACGAAGCGCTGGGACGGGTCCTCGCGGCCATCGCTGCCCGAGGATGGGCCGACGATCTCGATGTCATCGTCACCACCGACCACGGAGAGCTCGGCGGCGACTTCGGTCTCCTCTTCAAGGGCCCGTACCACGTCGACTCCCTGATGCGGCTTCCCCTCGTGTGGCGCCCCGCACCGAACTCCGGCGTCGCTCCCGCAGTCGTCAATGGGCCGGTCGGCCTCGTCGACCTCGCCCCCACCTGGTGCGCCATCGCCGGAGTTGCTCCGTCGCCGTGGATGGAAGGGGTCCGGCTTCCCGTCGACGAGGCCGACCACGTCGACCGTCATCCGGGGCGGGTGATCACCGAGTGGGACAGCGAACGGTTCGGAGTGACCGTCGGGCTCCGAACGATCACCCGCGATGGCTGGGTGTGCACCGTGTGCATGCCCGGTTCGGTGCACGACGGCTCCGAGGGCGAGCTGTACCGGCTCGACGACGACCCACTCCAACGGGAGAACCGTTGGGACGATCCAGCTCTGCGGTCGGTGCGTGACGATCTCGTGGCGGATCTCGTCGACTCGCTCGGGCCCGTGACCGGGGGTCGGCGCCCGGTCGAGGCTCCCGTCTGACCCGACCGCGCGGGAGAGAGGTCGAGAATGAGCCGTTCGACCCAGTGCGGACCCTCATCGGCGGAGGGAGCGGGCCGATACCCCCTCCGTGCACGCCCCGGATCCCATCGAACTCGACGCGCCGCCCCTGGCCCCGTACGAGGCTGACGAGCCGGACCCGGCCGAGGTCGCCCGCAATCAGCAGATCGAGGCGCTCCTGCAGGCCATGGAGAGCCTGCCCAGCCACCCGACCGTGGCACTGCGGGTCCTCTGGCTCGTCGACGACCCGACCTCCGACGTCGCCCGACTGGCCCGAACCGTCGAGCTCGACCCTCTCTTGTCGGCTCGGCTGATCCGCATCTCCAACTCGGCGTACTACAGCCTTCGCACCCCGGTCACCAACGTGCCCCGGGCCATCGCCGCTCTCGGCTTCGCCACAGTCCGATCCCTTGCGGCATCGGCTGCGTGTGGTCTCAGCGACGACGACACCGCCGTCGAGGGGGAGTTCTGGGCTCATGCCGCCGCCGTGGCCAACGCCTCCCAACTGATCGCCGGACGCTACGGCGTGCCGTCCTCGGACGCGTTCGCCCTCGGTCTCATGCACGACCTCGGCGAAGCGCTGCTGCATCGAGCCGTGCCGGCAGCCTGGTCCCAGCTCGGAGATCGCCCCACTGCCCAGCGTGAGCTCGAGCTGCTCGGGATCACCCATGCCGAGGCCGGTGCGCGAGTCCTCGAAGCGTGGAAGTTCCCCGTCCCGTTCTGCGAGGCGATCGCCAACCACCATCACAGCCTCAGCCCCCGGGAGACCCCGGTCACCCAGTGCTTGATCGCTGCGGAGATGGTGGCCGGCCTCGCCGAAGGGTCCCTCAGCACCGCCAAGACCGACGCGGCCCGCATGATCCTCTCCCTCGATGGCATCGAGGGTGATCCACTCGAACGCATCATCGAACGTGTCCGCCACGAGACGGCCGCTCTGTCCGCCGTGCTGAGCGGATAGGGACCCGGTGGACATCGTCGACGGGCTGCAGGCCGCTCCCCAACTGAACGTCATCGACCTCATCCCCGTGGGGGTGATCGTGACCGACGTCGTGGGCAACGTCGAGGCCACCAATCGCGCCGCTCGGGACCTTCTCGGCCCCGACCTGGACGAGCGAGCGTTCTGGGAGCACTTCGACCTGCCGGGTGGGCACGAGCCACTCGTCGATCGTGCCCGACGAGCCGACTCGTCCGGACGGGTCGCCCCGGTGGAGATCACCGGAACGGCACATCACTCCGTCGGGGTGGGCGTGCCCGTCTCGGTCGCGGTCCGGGCGGTGCCCGCCGACCCGCGGCGTCTCGTGATCACCGTGCGTCAGCTCGGTGAGGAGTACCGACAGGCGATCCGTCTCAAGGCCTTCGAAGACCGCTTCGAGCAACTGGCCACCACCGTTCCCACCGGCATCCTGTCGTCGGAGTTCGGGATGAGGGCCGATTTCGCCAACGAGCGCTGCACCGAGATCTTCGGTGTCGCCGCCGACGAGCTCGTGGGGTTCGGCTGGCTCGACCGGATGCATCCCGAGGACGGGTTGGTCGTGGAGGAGGCGATCGCCGCGGTCCTCACCGAGTGCACCGACCGCCGTCTCGGCGCCCGGGTCCTGCACCCCCGAGGTGAACGTCGGGTCGAGCTCCACCTCTCCCCGGTCTCTCCCGGGGGTGTGCGCGACGTCGGCTTCGTCGTCACCGTCGACGACGTCACCGATCGACTCGATCTCGACGAGGTGCTCGTCGCCCAGTCGCTCCAGGATCCTCTGACCGGCCTGGCCAACCGGACCGCGCTCTGGCAGCACCTCGAACGGGCGCTCGCCGAGGATCGCGGTCACCCGGCGGTGCTGTTCATCGACCTCGACGACTTCAAGGACATCAACGACTCGCTCGGCCACAGCGCCGGAGACGAGCTGCTCCTCGTCATGGCCGACCGGCTCCGGGCCTGTGCTCGGGCGAGCGACACCCTCGTCCGGTTCGGCGGCGACGAGTTCGTGCTCCTCCTGCGCTACGTGCCGGATCGGTCGGTGGTCGACCGCGTGGCGGACCGGATCCTTGCCGCCATCCGAGAGCCCGTCGACCTGTCGGGCCACGACACCGTGGTGACCGCGAGCATCGGCATCGTCTGGCCCGGTGAGGGCGATCCCGAGCGCCAGCTCGACGTCGAGGGCCTCATCCGAGATGCCGATATCGCACTCTTCCACGCGAAGCGGAGTGGCAAGAACCGAGCTGAGCGGCTCGACGCCGAGATGCGTGACGGAACCCAGCGGAGAATCGGGATCGCCGGCGCCCTGCGGCGAGCGGTTGACACCGACTCCGACGAGCTGTCGGTCCACTTCCAGCCGATCGTGGATCTCACCCAGGGTCACATCGTCGGGCTCGAGGCCCTGGCCCGCTGGACCCACCCCGAGCTCGGACGGGTCTCGCCGGTCGACTTCATCACCGTGGCCGAAGAGTCGGGGCTCATCACCGCTCTCGCTCGACGCGTCCTCGATCGCGCTCTGGCGCCGCTCGCCGCGTGGCGGGAGCTGCCAGGCTGTGAGGACCTCTTCGTCGCGGTGAACATGTCCGCCCGTGATCTCACCGAGCCTCGGCTCGCCACCTACGTGGAGGACGCTCTCGCGAGGTTCGGCCTACCGGGAGAGGCTCTGCACCTCGAGCTGACCGAGTCGGCGATCATGACCGATCCGGCGATGTCGCTCGGGACTCTCGGCGCCTTGAAGGCCCTCGGGCCGTCGATCGCCATCGACGATTTCGGCACCGGCTACTCGTCCCTGGCGCACCTCCACCGGCTCCCGGTCGACACCATCAAGATCGACCGCGAGTTCGTGTCCTCCCTGACCCCTGACAGCACCGCCATGATCGCCGCGATCGTCGCCCTGGCCGGAGCGCTCGGGCTCCCCGTCGTCGCCGAAGGGGTGGAGACCACCGAGCAGGCGGCGATCCTGACGTCCTTGGGTGTCCCGCTCGCCCAGGGCTACCTGTTCTCGCGTCCGGTGGCCGCCGAGGAGATCGACGTCCTCCTCACGCTGTTGGTCGGTTCGCCACGCGAGCGGAGCGCGTGACTCGTCACTGACTCGGAGTCGGGCCCGGCGTGGCACGCTGGGGTGATGGGGGACGCATCGACATCTCGGGTGGTGATACCTGTCACCGGTGACGCCGCCGCGCTCGTCGCCGAGGAGCGGTCCCGGTGGGAGCGCACCGCCCCGGTGGCGACGGAGCTGCCGGTGGTCTATGTGGCCGAGGCTCCGGACCTCCGACTGCTCCGAGCGCGCCTGGAGGTCGCGGTCGAGCGGATTCCGCCGTTCCCGCTTCGGCTCGGTCCCGTCGTCGCTCCCGAGGGCAGGCCCCACCGCGGTCTCCACCACGCGGTGACCGATCCGGTGGGAGCCTGGACGTGGCTGCGAGACTTCCTCCTCGCTCCACCGTTTCGTCCCCTCGACGTGGTCCCCCACGTACCCGTCGTCGACGGCGGTCTGAGCGGAGCGAGACGAGCCCGCCGGGCTCTCGACGCGTTGAGCGCGACCGACCCCGACCTCGAGTTCCGCGTCGCCGAGCTGGTGCTGTGCGGCGACGACGACCCTGCGGCGGCGGAGACCTTCCCGCTCGTGGCATTCGGTCCGACCGACGCGCCCCGATGACACCCGTCGAGCCCGTGGCGGGGCCGGACCGTCTCGCCGGATCGGGGACAGGGTGACTACCGTGCCTTCGAACCGAGAAACCGACCACGAGGGGACACCATGGCCAGCAACGCCGAAGCCGCCTACGAGCGTC
>SKKL01000284.1 GCA_007121465.1 Acidimicrobiales bacterium
CTGCTGCTCCAAGGCGAGGTCGATGCCTCCGCCTCGGCCCGGGCGGCAGGTATCGCACGGGAGGCCGACACGCTCGTGGTCTTCAACGCCGCGCCGGTGCCGGATCGGGCGGATCTCGTGCTCGGGCACGACCCGGTGGTCGTGGTCAACGCCCACGAGGCGCTCGAGCTCGGGCTGGAGTCCTCGGAGCGGGTGATCGTGACCCTCGGCGGCGCGGGCGTGCAGGTCGGGCCGACCCGAGTCGGGGCGTTCCCCGTCGAGGTGGTCGACCCCACCGGCGCGGGGGACGCCTTCTGTGCGGCGCTGGCGATCGCTCTCGTCGAGGGAGCTGACGCGGTGTCGGCCGCGCGCATCGCCTCCGCAGCCGGAGCGTGCGCGGTCGGAGTCGCCGGCGCCCAGCCGTCGATGCCGACCAGGGCCGAGGTCGACGCGATGCTCGCCACCAGCCCCGTCTGAGCAGCGGGCGCTCGATCAGATCGCGGGAGATCGCCTCGCTCGACGGGTCGATCTGTCGGAGTCTGCCGCGGCAGACTCAGCGTCGCAGCGACACGCCGTGACAACACTCGTCGGCGTCGACGATGTCGCCGCCACGGCGTCCGGCATCGACACGGCTCGGTGCCCAGCTGTTCGAGACCACCACCGACGACGTCTGGGATGCCACCGATCCGGAGGGCAACGTCATCCAGGTGCGGCCTCGCTGAGGGCTCAGCCGGCGGCCATCCGTAGCCGCAGGCCGGGGTGGCCGTAGAACTGGTAGGCCAAGGGCGTGGCCGAGGGGGGCTCGCCATCGGCGCCGAACCGGGATCGGGCGACCCGTAGGGCGGCGGCGGGGCGATCGGCGCCATCGAGCACCGCTTCGTAGAAGGTCAGCGCCAACTCACGGGCGAGGCGGTCATCGACCTTCCACAACGGCGCCACCACCCCGGAGGCACCGGCGAAGAGGAACGCCTCGGCGACCCCGGAGTAGTCGCCGAGGAGCTCGTTGGAGCTGCCGACCTGGCAGGCGTTGAGGAACACGAAGGGCGCGCCGTGGAGGTCGACGCCCTTCACCAGCATGGGATCGAGCAGCGAACCGTCGGACAGCACCAGCCCCTCGCGCACGCCGGCGGTGTCGTACATCCCGTGCACAGCGAAGTGCAACACGTCGGCCGGCGGCGCGCCAGCGAGGCACTCGAGGATGTCCTCGGCGAACGCCTCGACGCCGGTCGCGGCATACCTGTCGACAAGGGCGGCGAGCTCGGCGTCGGCCTCGACCAGCCGGGCGGCGGCGACCCCGTCGTAGTCGCCGCCCACCACCACGAGTGCCCGGACCTCGACGCCGGTCGGCGCAGGCAACGGCGGCCGTCGCTGACCGAGGACCCACCGACCGAGCTCGACCTGGGCACCGAGGAACGGTGGTGCGTCATCTCGGATCGGAGGCTCGAGCATGGCCAGCTCCCACGGGACGTAGGGCTCCTGGGACAGCAGGTGCACCATCAGCGGACGGTCGCCGACCAGCGCGGCGGTGGCGGCGATGGCGTCGAGCACCTCGACGGGAACGTGTCCGGCGATCACCCGCCCGTGGCCCTGCAGGAGCGGACCGAGCGTCGGGCGACCCTCGTGCGCGTCCACTCCCTGGAGGAGCTTGCGGGTGAACTGCTCGGGGGTGTCGCCGATGTCGCTGGTGAGCGACGCATCGGTGAGATCGAGCCCCGAGTGAGGCGACTCGAGGCTCCAGGTGAGCTGGCCCGCGGTGGTGGAGCCCTTGACGATTCGGATGGTGAGATCCGGCGGCTCGGGCTCGGAGGGCACCCGGATCGCCGCTCCTTCGGCCTCGCTGCTTGGTCGGGTACCGAGCATCGCCGCCGAGGCGACGACCGCCACGGGCCGCACGGCGAACCCGATCGTCTGCCCATCGACCGAGTAGAGGGCGTGGATGGCGCGGGCGGCGACGTCGGCGTCACCCGGCTCGGCCACCAACTCGAGGGAGAAGGTGGGGTACGGCTGCTCGGCGGTGACCCGCATCGTGCGCTTGGAGTCACCGCTGGTCGTGAACCCGTCGGCCACGACCTGCACGGTGAGGTCGTAGGCCCCCCAGCTGGTGTCGGGTCGCCGCAGAGTGGGTCCGCTCACCCCCGCCACCGGCTCGGGCGAGAGGCCCACGGTGGCGTAGAAGGGAGTCCCGACCACGACCGCGTCGGGGGCGTCGAGCAGTGCGTAGGACTCCCGAGGCGGGTCCCGATCGTTGCCGTCCCGCCCCTCGGGCCCCGGTGGCGCGGGGCGGCGCGTTCCCCCACTCGCTGCCTGGGCGACGTGCTGGAACCCGGCGCCGACCACACCGGGGATGACCAACCACGACGAGATCCAACCGGGGGTGAGCGGCACCTGACCAAACTGGTGAGAGATCAGCAGAGCACCCCCGCCGGCCGCCGCCCCGGCGACGAATCCCAGCCCTCGGCGGCGCGTGCCTCGGGCGCCAGCGCTCAACGTGAGCCCGGCACCGACCAGCCCCCCGACGAAGAGGACGACTCCCGCGAGTCCGAGCGGGCTCAGCAGTGGGGACCCTCGCTCGACCGAGATCCAGAACGCCATGGTGCAGGCACCCGCGTCGATCTCGATGTGATGGAGACCGGCGCCGAGCCGGTCGATCTCACCGACCGGGACCTCACCAACCCAGGCGGGAGCCGGTCGGGGCAGATCCTCTTCCCAGATCACCGGTGAGACACCGGGAAGTCGGAGCCGGAGGCGAGCCTCGGTGACCGGCTCGGTGCTGCGGGCGGCAACGATGATCGTCGAGTCGTCACCGACGACGAGGGGCTGGCGCCAATCGGCAAGGGCAGCCGACGACGCCCCGTCGACGCTGGCCGCACAGGCGTCCTCGGACTGGGCCTGCGCTGAGGGGACCGGCGCCACCCCTAACAGCAAGGCAGCGAGACTCGAGGCCACCAGTCGTCCGGTGGCCGCCGCCGCCCCACCTCGACGCCGTGGTGATGTCACGGGACGGAGCTGTCGACGGCTCGCTCGACGCTGGCGTCGTCGGCCACGACGATCAGGTCGGCGGCAGGGCGGGCGTCGCCGTCGTCGCTTCTCACCGCGACCCTGTACACGCCAGCCCCGAGCGGCGGAAAGGTGACGGTGGCGGCGCCGTCATGGTCGAGCGCGGCGCGGCGCTCGTCGGTGCGGTCACTGTCGACGTCGTGCACGGTGACGACGACCTGCTGGGTCGATCCGGCGGTGCTCACCCCGACATCGAGGGGCTCGTCGGCAGCGAGCAGTTCGTCGACGTCGAGGCGGAACCCGTCGAAGGGCGAGCTCCGGAAAGCGGCGAGCGGCTCGCGGGTGAGGATCCCCGCGAGGTGGTCGATCACGTGGGAGACGTTCTGGATGGTGGAGTGCGCCTGGGTGACGTAGCTCTCGCGGGGATCGTCGGACAGCTCGAGTGGGGTCGCCGACACCCGGGGCACGGTGCCATCGCCGCCCTGGTCGTCGCCGTCGTAGGTGGTGAGGGTGGTGAGGGAACCGTCACGCACCAGGGCCGACTGGCGGGTGGGTTGGAAGATACCGACGACGGGATGGATGTCGTAGCGGCCGTAGCCGCCGTTGCGGTCGACCGCACCGCTGATCTCATCGTGGAACTCGCGGGCGGCGGAGACCTTGGTGACGTCGACTCCAGCGGGGAGCCCATCCGCCTCGAGGATCCGGCGCAGGGCCCCGGAGCCGTCGTCGATGCAGGGGTAGGTCGGCAGGAGCTGGTGCACCGAGGTGAGCGAGCGCAACAGGTCGGAGAGGTCGAGGCCGAAGGGGCCGATGCCCTTGCGGAACCCGTTGGCGAGGAAGTCGACGGCGTTGATCGAGCCCCGGTATGGCGTGCCGAAGGTGACGAGGGCCCTGGTGTCCTCCCAACCACCGAGGGCTTCGAGGTAGTAGCGGGACACGAGTCCACCCATCGAGTGGGCGACGAGGACGAGCTTGGCGTCGTCATTGCCGCTCTGAGCGCGCCAGTCGGCGAGCCACCGCGGGGCCAGCTCGGCCAGCCGGTGGGCAGCCGCCCGGTTGTCGCGACGCCAGTCGTAGGCGAACTCGTGCCAGTTCTGGCCGTCGACGAGGTCGAGTCTCCGGCCGAGGGTGCGCTTCACACTGCTGTAGCCGTCGATCTTCCAGAGACCGGGGATGAGGTGGACGTCGGGCATCAGCCCGGTCGCCTCCACACCGTCGTCGAGCACCGGTGCCTGGGGGTCGTCGTCATCGAGGCGCAAGCCCCGGACGCTGCCGCCGAGCGAGACCAGCCCGCGCCAGATCGCGCCGGGTGAGAAGCTCCACACCGCACGGCCGTCTCGCGCCAAGACACTGCCGAGGATTCCCGGCACGAGGACGACGACGTCTCCGACCGAGACCCTTCGTCTCACATGTCCGTTCTACCAGAGCGACGAATAGCCCGCTCGACGAACTCGGTCAGGTGCGCTGGAGGGCCAGGGGCAGCGGGGTGGCGGCGAGACGGTGGCCGGTCCGCAAGGCCGGTTCGATGAGCGCCGGCACCACGATGGTGACCGCGACGGTCCCTGCCCCGAACTGGCCGCCGAGCAGCGCCCCGAGCACGACGAGGGACCCGTCGAGTCCGAACCGCACGATTCCCGGTCGCACGCTGTAGGTGCGGTAGAAGCCGACGAACAGCGCGTCCTGGGCCGATGCGCCGAGTTCGGACGCCAGATAGAAAGCCACGCCGAAAGCGATGAGCACCATCCCCGCCGTCAAGAACAGAACCCGACCGGCGAGTACGTCGGGGGTGGAGAGCACCGCCAGCAGGGCGCCGATGCCGACCCCACCGAAGGCGAGGATCGCCGTGGCGATCCACGGCCGCTGCCCGAGCCAGAACCAAGCGAGCGCTATGGCGATCGCCGACACCCCCAACACCACTGCCCCGTAGCTGGCGCCGGTCGTCTCGACCAGGCCGGTCTCGAGCACCTGCCAGGAGCCGACGCCGAGCTCAGCAGTGACCGAGAGGGAGATGCCACTGATCAGGCAGGCCACCCCCAGAGCGAAGACGAGCCACCGGCGCGGCGTACCGAAACCGGGAGCGTCTGTTGGCCCCGGCCCAGCGGGCGGGCCGGAGTCGGCGGGAGGGCCTGGCGGCCGGGTGGTTCCTTCGTTCACTGACTCATCATGGCGGTTCCAGCAGCGTTCGCGGTCCGCCTTTCGGGGCGAACCGCTCGTGGCGCGAACTTGGGGGGCAAAATCCGCACCAGATCCGGCTTTCGCGCCCCAAGTTCGCTGGCGCCCACCACACTGTGGGGTGTGATCCCCCGCGCCCGCTGGACCCACGTCGCGCTCCCCTGTGCCGACATCGACGCGTCGGTCGCCTGGTACACGACCCACACCCCGCTGGTCGTGCTCGAGCGGCGGGAGGACGCCGACGGCAAGAACGCCTGGCTCTCCCACGAGGGTCAGGTCGAGGCCCCGTTCGTCCTCGTCCTCGTCATGTTCTACGAGAACCAGGGAGCGCCCCAGCCCCAGCTCGCTCCGTTCGCCCACCTCGGCATCGAGCTCCCCACCCGGGCCGAGGTCGACGCGGTCGCCGAACGAGGCCGGGCCGCCGGATGCCTCGCGTGGGAGCCACGCGATCTTCCCGCACCCGTGGGCTACGTGTGCGCCCTCCACGATCCGGACGGCAACGTCGTCGAGTTCAGCCATGATCAAGGGGTGTTCGCCAAGGTGCAGGAGGTCTGGGGCTGATGTTCACAGGATTGGTCGAGGAGCTCGGGACCTTCGTCGCCCGAACGGGCGACCGGTTCCGATTCGCGGCGTCCGCCGTGCTCGACGGAGTGGCCATCGGCGATTCGATCGCCACCAACGGCTGCTGTCTCACCGTCGTCGACTTCGGGGACGACTGGTGGGAGACCGACCTCAGCGACGAGACGCTCGACCGGACCAGCCTGGGGGCCCTCTCCCCCGGCAGCCGAGTCAACCTCGAGCGCCCGGTCGCGGTCGGCGACCGGCTCGGCGGCCACATCGTGCAGGGCCACGTCGACGGGATGGGAACCCTCGTCGCGTCTCCCCCAGACCTACGGGTCGAGGTGCCCACCGATCTGCTGCGCTACTGCGTCGAGAAGGGCTCGATCACCATCGACGGGGTCAGTCTCACCATCGTTTCCGTGCTCGACGACGGCGTCACCGCGGCGATCATCCCCCACACCGCCGAGGTCACCACCCTCGGCCACACGGCCCCGGGCAGCCCGGTGAATCTCGAGGTCGACGTGATCGCCAAATACGTCGAACGCCTCGCCGTTCCGTACCGGTGAGCAACCCACCGTGACTCTCCGCATCGGGCCGATCGAGCTCGATCCGCCCGTCGTGCTCGCCCCCATGGCCGGGGTGACCGACGCCCCGTTCCGGGTGCTGTGCGCCGAGTGGGGTGGCGGCCTGTTCGTGTCCGAGATGCTCACCGCCCGGGGCCTGGTCGAAGGCGGCGCGAAGTCGTGGGCCATGGCCTCGCACCACCCCGCAGAGACGAACAGATCCCTGCAGCTCTACGGTGCCGACCCGGCCACCATGGGCGAGGCAGTGCGTCGGCTCGTCGACACCGGACGGGTCGACCACATCGACCTCAACTTCGGGTGTCCGGTCCCCAAGGTGACCCGTAACGGCGGTGGGGCAGCCCTTCCCGTCCGACGACGTCTCGTCGCCGCGGTGATGTCCGCCGCGGTCGAGGCCGCGGGACCCGTTCCCATCACGGTCAAGATGCGCATGGGGCTCGACGACGAGCGCCTCACCTTCCTCGACACCGCCCGCGCCGCCGCCGACGTCGGCGTGGCGGCGATCGCTCTGCACGCCCGCACCGCGGTCCAGGGCTATTCCGGTACCGCCCGGTGGGACGAGATCGCCCGCTTGCGCGACGCCGTGCCCGCCGAGGTCCCGGTGCTCGGCAACGGCGACATCTGGTCCGGGTCCGATGCAGTGGCGATGGTGGACCGGACCGGGTGCGACGGCGTGGTCGTCGGGCGCGGGTGCCTCGGCCGGCCGTGGCTGTTCGCCGACCTCGAAGCGGCGTTCGCGGGGCGGACCCCGAGCGGACCTCCCCGCCTCGGGACCGTCACCGACATCGTCAGCCGCCACCTCGAGTTGTCCCTCGATTGGTACGACCACGAGCCGGCCGCTGTCCGACGCCTGCGCAAGCACCTCCGCTGGTACCTCCAGGGCTACCCGGTGGGTGCCGAGGCGCGCCGTGCCGTCGGCCTCGTCGACACGGCAGCCGACGTCGAGCGAGTGCTCGACCGGCTCGATCCCGACCTCGCCGTGCTTCCCGAAGCAGTCACCGCTCCGAGGGGTCGTATGGACGCGATCACCCGGCTCGTCCTACCCGACGGGTGGTGCGACGCCGCCGACTCGCTCACCCCGGTGGACGACCCCCTCGTCGCCTACAGCGGGGGCTAGTCGATCCCGGCAGGGCAGCTCAGGTATCGCTGGACGTAGCCTCGATCGACCTCGACTTCGTAGTAGCCCTCACGGTCGCTGACGAAGACGTAGATCTCGTTGTCATCGGAGTCGAGGCGCCAACTGTCGTCGATGGGGAACTGCTCGGGTCGGGCCTGGACGAAGACCCGCAGCGCGTCGGTCGGGCTGAGGTCGGTGATCAGTCCCGAGTCGTCGGACGCGCCCTCACATCCCTCGGGGATCTCCTCACCGCCTCGACCCATGAGGGCGAACACGCCGAGCACACCCACCCCTACGAACACCACGACGGCGAGCACGCCGAGCACCTTCTCGGTCACCGACCAGTTGCGCACCCGTCCATCTTGGCATCCCGAACCGGCGACCCCCGACCCCCGCGATGGCCGCCACGCCCTCACCGATGCGATGATCGGGCCATGCGCACCCACCGTTGCCAGCCCCGTCGCTCCATCGTCGTGGCTCTCCTCGTCGCCTTCGCCCTCGTGGCCATGGGGCCCACGCCGGTGGGGGCCGCCGACACGGAGGCCATCGTCGCCACCGAGACCGACACCACCCCCACCACCCAGGTCGAGACCGACGGGCCGTCACCGGCCGGGAACATCCTCCCCCGGCCCGGCAGCGGCCAGGCGCCCGAGTCCGCCGGCGACCCGGGTGGGTGGCTCCAGTACACGGTGTTCGGGCTGATCATCGGCGGCGTCGCCCTCATCGCGTTGCTCGTGGCACGCGAGTCGAAGAAGGCCAGAGCCGCCCGCTCCTGAGGCCTGCCGGCACAGAACGCCCCGCCAGGGCACGTCCCGCCGGCACCTCCCTCGATCGGCGGCCCGCGCGCCCATCCGCTGCCCCGCTGCGGGGCGCCTCCCCCTAGTTGCGGGGGACGTCCTTCCAGGGCTGGCCCTTGAAGACATCGGGCTCACGGGGAAGTCCCAGCACCCGGTCGCCGATGATGTTGCGCTGGATCTCCGAGGTACCGCCCTCGATGCTGTTGCCACGGGAACGCAGGAACGCCCGAGCCCGCATCGCGCTCGACTTGTCGTCGCTCTCCCAGGCCATCGGGGTGGCCATCAGGTCGACCGACAGGACCTGGGCGGCCATGTTGAACTCGGTGGAGAACAGCTTGGCGATCGATCCCTCGGGGCCGGGCTGACCGGCCTTGCGCTGGGCTCCCGCCCGCTGCATGTTCAGCGTCGAGATACGCCCGGTGATGTACATGTCCATCAGTCGATCGCGCACGACCGGGTTCTCCCAGGTGCCGTTCTCGCGGGCTTCCTGGATGAGCAGCTGCACGACGGCGCCGCCGCCTCGCATACCCTCGGCGGTGCCGTCGCCGAAGGTCGGCTTCTTCTTCTCACCCTCGGGAGCGGTCGTGCGACGGCGGCGACGCGCGCCGCCACCTCCGAACGCACCTGAGAGCGCCACCCGCTCGTTCAACAGGGTGGTCTGGGCGATGCCCCAACCCTCGTTCTCCGGGCCGAGGCGACACGAGTCGGGGATGCGGACGTCGTTGAGGAAGACCTCGTTGAACTCGGCGTCGCCGGTGATCTGGTGCAGCGGACGCACCTCGACCCCCTCGGCCTGCATGTCGAGCAGGAAGTAGGTGATTCCCTTGTGCTTGGGGGCGTCGGGGTTGGTGCGGGCGATCAGCATCCCCCACTTCGAGAAGTGGGCCCCGGAGGTCCACACCTTCTGACCGTTGACGACCCACTCGTCACCGTCGCGGATGGCTCGCGTGGCGAGACCGGCGATGTCCGAACCGTTGCCCGGCTCGGAGAACAGCTGGCACCACCACTCCCCCTTGGCCATCCCCGACAGGAATCGCTGCTTCTGCTCCTCGGTGCCGTACTCGCGGATGGTGGGTGCGGCCAGACCGAACCCCAGGATGTTGAACGAGCGGGGAAGCTCCCAGTGGTCCTTCATCTCCTCGATGAGCGCCGCCTGCTTGGCGTCGAGACCGGCGCCGCCGTACTCGACCTCCCAAGCGGGCATCGCCCAGCCGGACTCTCCGAGGGCGCGGATGAACGCCGCCTGGTCGAAGGACTCGCGGGCCTTGGCGAGCGCGTCGCCGTCGTCGTTCTCGATCCCC
>SKKL01000189.1 GCA_007121465.1 Acidimicrobiales bacterium
ACCCGTCGGCCTCGGCTTGATCGTCGCCGCGTTGCTGGTGCTGGGTCTGGCCGTGCTCCTCGTGTTCCTGGCGGTTCGTGGTCGGCATGCCCGGTTGGAGGGCGACCCGGTCGACCGCGCACCGGCCTCCCCCGCCGTGGTCCCTCCCCCGGACCTCCCCCCGCCGCCTGCTCCGAAGCCGTTCGAGCCTGGCCCCGAGCCCTACCCGGCCAGGCTCGACGGGGAGCTCCAACCCGACCTCAGCCGCTGGATGTGGCTGGTGAAGTGGTTCCTCGCCATCCCTCACCTGATCGTCCTGGTGTTCCTGTGGATGGCGTTCTTCCTACTCACCGTCGCGGCGTTCGTCGCCATCGTGTTCACCGGCCGCTACCCGCGAGGGATCTTCGATTTCAACGTGGGTGTCATGAGGTGGAGTTGGCGGGTGACGTTCTACGCCTTCGCCCTCGGCACCGACCGCTACCCGCCCTTCAGCCTCGAGCCCGATCCCGACTACCCCGCCGACTTCGACATCACCTACCCCGAGCACGGCCTGTCCCGCGGCCTGGTGTGGGTGAAGTGGTGGCTGCTGGCGATCCCGCACTACCTGGTCGTCGCCGTGTTCGGCGGTGGCCCCGGCTGGGCGACATGGGGCTGGGGCGACTCGAGCCGTTGGGTCTTCAGCGGGGGGCTCATCTCGGTCCTGGTGATCATCGCCGCCGTGGTCCTGTTGTTCACCACCCGCTACCCACGGTCGATCTTCGAGCTGGTGATCGGCTTGTACCGCTGGACCTACCGGGTGGTGGCCTACGCGGCCCTGATGCGGGACGACTATCCGCCGTTCCGTCTCGACACCGGAGGGAAGGATCCCGCGACCGACCGCGTTCTCAGGTGAGCTTGGCGGCGATCGATCCCGACATGCGCAGTGCGGCGCCGTCGCTGGTGGCCGCCCACTGGGGCAGGCCGGGCTTCGACGCCTCGGCCTCCGCGACCAGGTCCCGGTAGAGCTGGAGTCGGGGCACGTCGCTGGCCTGCCAGAGGTGGTTGCCCCACGCCCCGGGGATCGAGTTGACCTCGCACAGGACGACCTGATCGGCGCCGTCCCAGAGGAAGTCGATCCGGGGCGCGCCGGAGAGGTCGAGCACCGGGACGAGTTCCCGGGCGTAGCTCCGGATCGTCTCGGCGACGGTCTCGGGGATGTCGGCCGGCAGCTCGCGAGGCGCAGCGTCCATGCCCTGGCCACCGGTGAGGTACTTGCCGGTGTAGTCGTAGACCGTGTCGTCGGCGCGCAGCGGCTTCTCGATCTCGGAGAGCTGGAGGGTCGGGTGGGTCCGCACCGAGATGTTGAGGTCGATCCAGCCCGAGAGGAACGGCTGGACGACCATCCCTGCTCGTCCCGCACCGGTGCGCCCCAGCGCTCGGACGGTGTCGATGTCCTCGACCCCGGCCTCGACACCGATCGAGCTGCCGCCGAAGCGAGGCTTGGCGACCCAGGGGGTGGGGGGGAGCTCGGTGTGGTGGGTGTCGGTCACCACCGCGGTGTCGATGGTGGGGATGCCGGCAGCGCGGGCCGCGGCGGCCGACGCCACCTTGTCCATGGCCAGCGCCGCGGTCTGGGGCCGAGGGCCGCTGACCTTGAGTCCGGCGGCGAGGAGGAGCCCGGCGAGGGTTCCGTCCTCGCCCGGGCCGCCGTGGCAGCAGTTGAGGACCACCGAGATCTCGATGGGGGAGTCACGCAGGCGCTTGGGTTCGACGAACCCGCCGGGGACCCGCAGGTCGACGTCGGAGCTGCCGGGAACGGTCGGCTCGAGGAATCCGGCAGCCTCGGAGGTGGGAGGCACCTGCTTCCACTGGCCGGTCTTGGTCCAGTAGAGGCAGACCACGTCGGTCCCTGCGTCGTGGAGAGCCCGGGCGGCCTGCAGGCCGGTGAGGATGCTGATGTCGTGCTCGGGCGAGGGTCCGCCGAACACGACTCCGATGGCGGTCATGGGGCCTGATGCTACCGGCGGTGACCCGGGTCCCTGGTCAGCGTCGTGCGGGCTACGGGTAGTGGTCGGGGAGGTCGTTCTCCCACAGCACGCCGTCGCCGGCCCCGAGGTTCTCGCGCACCCAGCGTCGGGCGGCGTCGCGGTCGGGAACGGTGATCGCATCGTCGCCTGCACCACGCAGGAGCGCGGACCGGTTGGTCCACCCGACGACGATGAGGGTCGCCCCGGATTCGACGACGGCCCGGCCGAGACGCTCGTTCTCGAAATCCTGAACCGGCCCGAGCTCGACCATGCCGGGGGTGACGACCGCTCGGCGACCCGACGCGGCGAGGGCGAGGCGGTCGACCGCAGCGGCCGCCCCCGCCGGATTGGAGTTGAAGGTGTCGTCGATGACGACGACACCGGCGTCGGACACTCCGACGCTCGCTCGGTGGTCAGGGTTGACCAGTGAACCGAACCGGGGGCCGATGTCGGTGGGGGAGGCTCCGTAGGCGAGGGCGGCGGCCACCGCACACCCGAGGTTGCCGGGGTGGGGTCCTCCCTCGACGGGAACCGCGCCGATCTCCTCACCGGCCGACCAGCACCGGACCTGACCCTCGTCGACCTCGACCTCCACGGCGAGGTCTTCGCGGGATCCACGGGTGCCGACTCGCATCACCCGTCGGCCTGGCACGTCCACCCGCTCGGCCACCTCGGCGAGGCGGGGATCGTCGACCCAGAGGATGGCGACCTCCACATCCTCGAGGATCTCGGACTTGGCGGCGACGATGGTCTCGATGGTCCGCATCCGCTCGAGGTGCATCGGCCCGATGGCGCAGATGATTCCGATCCGGGGAGGGACCCACGAACACATGGCGGCGATCTCGCCGGTGCCGTAGGTGCCCATCTCGGCGACCAGGACCTCGGTGGTGGGGGTCAGGTGCTCGTTCACCGTGCGGGACAGCCCGGCGGTGTTGTTCCACGACGCCGGCGAGGCGACCACCTCGGCACTACCGGCCAGGAGATCTCGGATGTGGTTCTTGGTCGAGGTCTTGCCCCAGCTGCCGGTGACGGCGATGACGAAGGGGTCGACCTGGCGGAGCCGTGTCTCCGCGCGCGTCCGGTGGGTCTCGAGGGCCCGACGTTCGAGGGGAGTGGCGATCCACGCGGCGGCGTCGACGACGAGGAACGAGAGTCCGGCGGCCAGCGCGAGACCCAGGACCCAGCTCGACGCCAGCCCGGTGGCCACGACGACGAGCGCGGTGATGGCGACCGACCCGGCGGTGAGGGTCTTGGCTCGGCGGGTCAGCCGCAGCGGCGGGGTGCCGCGGACCGGCATCGGCCAGGGCCAGGCGGCGTGGGCGAGCGAGGCGATGATCACCGCCGCCACCAGGAGGTCGGCCTGGTCGGTCAGGCTGGCGACGACGGCGACCACCAGGCCGGCGTCGACGAGGAAGCCGAGGGCGAGGTTGGGGGGCCGGCGGCGGGTCCACCGCCACGCGGTGCGCCAACACGAGCCGGCGATGTAGTGCTCGCGCTGGGACACCCGGAGCCAGCGGGCCAGGCCGACGACGACCGACCCGGCGGCGGCGATCGCAGCGATGATCTCGAGGGGGCTCACGGGGTCGCCTCCGTCTCCGCCGCGTCGATGACAGTGTCGAGGACGGCCCGGAGCCGTTCGGGGTGGGACCGGTGCACGTCGTGACCCGCGCCGGGAACGACATCGCTCCCCGCGCACTGGGCCACCAGCGGCACCGCCTCGTCGACCAGCTGGGCAGGGGCGGCGGTGTCGTCGGCCCCCCACACGAAACCGACCGGGACTCCGATTCGTCCGAGCTGGGGGCGGTAGTCCTCGTTCACGACGGTGACGAGGACGTCGCGCATGACCCCCTCCACGGCCCGGTAGTCGGCGGAGCCGTAGCGGTGTCGCATCGACTCGAGTGTCGACTCAGGGACCAGACGCATCCGCCGCAGTCGTCGTACGACTCGGTAGGGCAGCGGCCCTCGGCCAGGGGGAGCGGAGCGCCACAGCGGTGTGCCGACCAGGACGAGACCCCGCACCAGGTGGGGATGATCGGCGGCGAGGTGGACCCCGACCCGTCCACCGAAACTGTGACCGACCACCACGACCGGTCCGAGGCCACCCTCCTCGATCATCGCGGCGACGCGACGGGCGTATCCCTCGGCCCCCCAGGCGTCGGGTGGTTCGGGCGAGGCTCCGAACCCGGGCAGGTCGACCGACACCACGTCGTGGCCGTCGAGCGCATCGAGCAGGTCGGCGCGGGTTCGACCCCACCCGTGCAGGGCCAGCACGGTGGGTGCCCGTCCGGGGACGTGCTCGGCGAAGATCGAACCGTCGAGGTGGGTGCGAAGGGTCATCCGTGGTGGTCCAGGTGGGATCGGGTCGATCCGGTCGAGAGGCCGACCGGCGCGCCGATGTTACCGGGCAGGCCCCCGCACCTGGCCCTTCCCCCCGGCCTTGGCGGCGAGCAGCCGGGCGTCGGCCTCGCCGAGGACGGCGTCGATGTCCCCCAGCGTGTGGGTGAGAGAGAAGCCGATGCTCAGACCGATCGAGGCGCTCACCCCCGCGGCGGTGATCGGCTCGGCCATCGCCTCGGCGAGCCGGTGGGCGACCTCGACGGCGGCGTCGTGGTCATCGACCCCGGGGCAGAACACCGCAAACTCGTCTCCGCCGAGCCGGGCGACGAGATCGCCCGGCCGCGTCCCCGACCGGAGACGTTCGGCGACCGCGGCGAGCATGGCGTCGCCGACGAGGTGGCCGTGCTCGTCGTTCACCGCTTTGAAGTCATCGAGGTCGAGATAGAGCACGGTTCCGCTGGTGCCCCTCCCGACGATCGATGCCACCGTCTCGATGAACGAACGGCGGTTGTCGAGAGTGGTGAGAGCGTCGTGGGTCGCTTCCCACCGGAGTGCCCGGCGCCCTTCGTTCCACTGCAGGACGAAGCCGACGAGCTCGACGGTCTGGTCGAGACGCGAGTCGAAGAGCGGACTCCGCACGACGTGCTTGTGCCAGGCGGCGATCACGCCCGCCGGGCCGGGCAGAGCAGCGACGGTGACCGGGCAGAGATGGAGGCTGCGTACGCCTTGCTCGGCGGCGGCGATGGCGGAGGCAGGCCCGAGCCCGTCGACCGGCTCGATGGTGCGGGCCTCGCCGGCGAGCGAGGCCAGGGTCCAGGGCTGGTCGGCCTGGGGATCGGAGAGGTCCGCCACCGGAGATGGCGAGGAGACCTGCCGTCGGAAGCCGTCTCCCTCCCAGTCGTAGAGGATGTCGATGCTCGTGTGGGCCACGCCGTCGGCGAAGAGCTGCGCGACCACCCCGAGGATCTCGTCGAGTGGTCGGTCCTCGGCCAGCGCGGAGAGGATCCGTGAGATGGCGGTCGCTCCGACCGCCCGACGGATCTGGACGACGAAGTCGTCGACACCGGTGCGGGTCGGGGTGGCGACGCTCACGTCACAGGACACTCGCATCCCGTCGGCGTCGATGACGTCGACCACCACCCCTGACGAGACCCATCGGCCGTCGCCGCCGGGGGCCGTGTCCTCGATCCGAGCCAGCGCGTCAATGGTGAGCTCGTGGTGGTCCGGGTGGATCAGGTCGAGCGCGTGCCGCCCGATCAGGGCATCGGGGGAGAAGCCGAGCAGCTCCTCGATCGACGCAGCCGCCCAGGTGACCGTTCCCGACCGATCCATGAGTAAGAAGGGGCTGATCGCCCGGTCGACGATGGCTCGATAGGTGTTGTCGGGTAACTGCGGCTCCACCACGGTCACGATACGCGGTGGCCTCTGCCGGGGCCGAAGGAACGCGGTCGAGCAGGGCCTATCGTCGCAGCGACGACCCGAGGAGACCGGTGCCGGAACGACACGACCCGACGACCCCGATCCTGCCCCCCACCGGGGGGCGGGCGACGGCTGGCGCGCTGTTGATCGTCGTGGCCGGGGTCATGCCGATCCACCTCACCGGCGCGTTGGCGCCGGATCTACAACGCGAGTTCGGGTTCGGTGACGCGTGGCTCGGGGTTCTGGTGTCGTTGTCGTTCGGTGTCTCCGCGGTGATGGCTGCTCCCGGTGGAGCGTTCTCGGACCGGGCCGGTCCTCGCACCGCCATGCGGGTGAGCGCGGCGTTCTCGGCGGTGGGGGCGCTCGCTCTGGCCGGTGCCCCGACCTTTGCCTTTCTCGCGCTCGCCCTTCTGGTGGCCTCTCCGGGCAACGGCATCGCCCAGGGCGGATCGAACGTGCTCATCGCAGAAGGGGTGCGGGTCGAGCGTCGGGGGGTGGCGCTCGGGATCAAGCAATCGGCGGTGTCGGTGTCGACCGCCTTGTCGGGGGTGGCGAGCCTCGTCCTCGTCGCGACCCTCGGATGGCGGTGGGCCTACGGCGTGGTGGTCGTCGTCGCGGTGGCCGCCGCGATCGTGGTGCCCGACGTTCGGCGGGGGCGCCCGGTGCCACCTCCGCCGACTGGTCCGCCGCCCGAGGTCGACGTCGAGGCGGCCCGTCTCGACGCCGGGGTGGTCCGAGCCGCCACCCTCACCGGGTTCGCCGGCGCCGCCGCGGTCGCGTCGATCGGGTCGTTCCTGGTCCGTTCGGCCGAGGCGGCCGACCTGGCGGCATCGACGGGCCGGTGGGTGCTCACCGGCGGGAGTGTGTTGCTCATCGTCATGCGTATCGGGTGGGGGGCGATCGCCGACACCGGGCGGGTCGACCCGGCGCGGATCGTCGTCATACTCCTCACGGGAGGCACCATCGGCTACCTGCTGCTGTCGACGGGCACGCTGGCCGGCTTCGTGGTCGGAGCGGCCCTCGCCTTCGGTGCGGGATGGGCATGGCCGGGCCTGTTGTTCCTCGCCCTGGTGCGTCGCTTCCCGACCGCGGCGGGTCGACCCAGCGGCCAGGTGCAGCGGGGCATGTTCGTGGGAGCGATGATCGGCCCGTTCCTGTTCGGCGTGGTGGCCGACACGGTGTCGTTCACCGTCGCCTGGTGGATGTCGGCGGCTTGGGGCCTCGTTGCCGCGGCCGCCGCGGTGGGGTTCCTCCGGGCGGGCGCGCCAACAACGGTGACACCCGACCCGGGCAGTTCCCCGCAGGACTAGGCGGTCAGGCCTCTCCGACTCGCCGGAGGACGATCTGGGGCTCGGCGGCTCCGTCGGCAGTCGGGTCGGGTTCGATGTCGAGGGCCATCTCCGACAGCTCCTCGGCGATCTCGGGGGCGACGAAGATGGTCGTCCCGTTGGTCTGGCCGACCTGATCACCGTCGGCGGGCGTCTCGGTGAAGCCGAGCCCGAGGGTGACCTGGCCCGCATCCGTCTGGGCGGGGAACACCCGCAATCCGTAGGTTTCGGGCAGGCCCTGTTCGGCTCGGACCTGGTCGAGCGTGGCGACCGCGGCCGGGGTGCACTGGAGCATGGGAGTCATCCCTTTCCGTTGCGTGCTTCCACGGTAACGATCCGACTCCGAGCGACAACCCCGGGCTCTGGCTGTCTCAGTCGAGGCGGACCCGCTCGCCGTCGCCAGCGACCACGGTGGTGACTCCGACGGTGGAGGAGATGTGGTCTCGGAGCGACTCGGCGGCGGCGGGTTCCCCGTGGACCAGGTAGACGGTGTCGGGTGGACGGTCGGCGGACGCGACCCAGGCGGCGAGCTCGTCGCGATCGGCGTGGACGGAGAAGGCGGGGAGGTCGACGACCTCGGCCCGCACCGGGACGTGGTGGCCGAGCATCTTCACCTGGTCGGCACCGTCGGCGAGGGCTCGGCCCCGGGTGCCGGGCGCCTGGAAACCGGGGAGGATCACGGTGTTGCGGCGGTCGGGGAGCAACCGGTGGAGATGGTGGATGACCCGTCCACCGGTGGCCATCCCCGAGGCCGACACGATGATCGACGGGGCGGTGACCTTGGCCAATCCCTTGGACTCGTCGGGGGTGTGGACCTCGACCAGACGGCCGGCGTCGAGCAGGTCGGCCCGGCCCCGCAGTTCCTCGCGGACGTCGCGGTGGTGGTCGTCGAGGGCATCTCGGTAGACGTTCAAGGCGGCGAGGGCCATGGGTGAGTCGACATAGACGGTGAGCTCGGGGACGGCCCCGCTCGACATGAGGTGGTGCAGGGCGTGGAGGATCACCTCGGTGCGGTCGACGGCGAAGGCGGGGATGAGAACGGTGCCGCCCCGGCCGACGGTGCGGACGATCGCCTCGGCGAAGATCTCGAGGGCACCGGCGTCGTCGTGGGTCCGGTTCCCGTAGGTGGACTCCATGACGATCACATCGGCGGGGCCCGGTGTCACCGGTGGGGCGAGGAGCGGGTGCTGTTGCCGGCCGAGGTCACCGCTGAACACGACTCGCCGCCCTCCCGCCGCGTCGAGGCGCAGGGTGGTCACGGCCGAGCCGAGGATGTGACCGGCCGGCCCGAAGGTGAGGTGGACACCGGAGGCGATCTCCACCTCGGTGTCGTAGTCGACGGCCCGGAACGACCGCAGGGACCGTTCGGCGTCGGCCTCGGTGAACAGGGCGAGGGCGGGGCGGTGCTTGGAGAACCCCTTGCGGTTGGCGTAGTTCGCCTCTTCCTCCTGGAGGCGGCCCGAGTCGGGGAGGACGATGCGGGCGAGGGACACGGTGCCGCCGGTGGCGTGGATCGGTCCGGCGAAGCCGTTCTTCACCAGGGCGGGGACATAGCCGACGTGGTCGACATGGGCGTGGGTGATGACGACGGAGTCGATGGTGGCCGGGTCGACGGGGAAGGCCTCCCAGTTGCGGAGCCGGAGCCGCTTGAGACCCTGGAACATGCCGCAGTCGACCAGAACCCGTGCGTCGGGCGTGTCGACGAGGAAACGGCTGCCGGTGACGGTGCCCGCCGCGCCGAGGAAGGTGAGGACCGGCACCTCGGGCCGATCGGGTACCTCGTTCGGGCCGGTCATCCGGCGCGGCCGGCGCGGTGATTGGCGACGACGCTCTCGAGGATCGACAGGCCGACGGTGATCTTGCGGAGGAACGACGGGTTGTGGGGCACGAGATGGAAGTGGGGGTGCACCGACCACAGGCCCCGTAGTCGCCGGTCGAGGTCGATCGCCTCGGCGTCGGACTCGGTGCGATAGCGGTTGCCGCTGCTGAAGGCGTGGCCCCCGGTGGCGGCGGTCTCGAAGAAGATGACGACGTCGTAGCGGGCCAGTTCGGCCTCGTGGGTGGACCCCATCGCCTCGAAGAACCCGTCGGGGCCGTCGGGCCAGTAGGCGGCACCGTCGACGGTGCCCCGGTCACAGAGCAACACCCGTTCGGGGAACAGTTTGGACTGCACGTCCTCGAGGCTGCGCTGCACCTCGAAGATCGCCCGTTGGACCGACCGTTGCGCGTCGGACTCGGCGACACGGGGAAAGCCTCCGGCGAAGAGGATGGTCGCGGACTCGGGGACGAGGGTGATCTCCTCACCGATCTCGCGGCCGAACAGGTCGGCGGCGGTGGTCTTTCCCCC
>SKKL01000216.1 GCA_007121465.1 Acidimicrobiales bacterium
CGCGCCGGCCCGGCTCGGCCCGCTCGGCTCGTTCCAGGGCCTCGAGGTCGACGATGACCTGCATCGACTCACGGTTGTCGGCGAGGACCCGGCCGTCGCGGTCGAGGATCCGGCCTCGGGGGCCTTCGACGATGATGGTCCGGGTGCGGTTGATCTCCGCCTGGGCCTGGTACTCGGGTGCGGCCATCACCTGCAGGAACCACAGGCGCGCCACCAACGCGGTGAACAAGGCGACGCCGACGATGGCGAGGATGCTGATGCGCAGTGGTTGGGACTGTGTCATGGCCGTCGCCTAGTCCAGCAGATTCGGGGCCCGGAAAGCGGGCAGGTCGTGGTGACCGATGTCATCGCCGCACCCGTGCCATGGGGTCGGCGGTCGCCCAGCGCAGCGCCGGGGACACGAGCGGGGCGGTCAGGGCGGCGACGAGCGAGGTGACACCCAGGATGGGGATCAGCGGTGCGTTGAGGAGGTGATTCTGGCCGAAGACGACGCCTACGAGGACCCAGACCACGACGGCAGTCGGCGCCGCCACCGCCGCGAGGGCCACAACGGCGAGGGGAACCGCCCTGATGAGGTTGGCCGCGAAGAGGCCCGAGGCGTACCCCACCCCGGCGAACACGAGCGCGGTGAGCCCGAGCGGGGTGACCAGCGTCAGGTCGACGGCCAACCCCGTAGCGAAACCGATGACCGCGCCCCGGTCGGGCCCGGCGTGGAAGCCGGCGGCGACCGCGATGACGACCATCACGTCGCCGGCCACACCGAACAGCTGGGCCCGTCCGACCAGCGAGAGCTGCAGGACGAGACCGACGAGGATCACCAGCCCCACCCGGACCGGCATCGGGACGTCGGTGATGTCGAACCTCACTCGGGGCTCCACAACAAGATGGTGACGAAAGCCAGCCGGTCGAGGTCGGCGGCCAGCTCGATCCCGACGCGCTGGTTCACCACTGCGTCGAGCTGAGGTAGTCCGTCGTCGGACTCACCCTCGTCGTTCACCGCCTCACCGGTCAGCTCCTCGACCCACCCCACCGGGATGTCGGGTGGGTACAGGCTGCGGTCGAGCCCACTCGTCTGGAGGTAGGCGCCCTCCTCGAGCACGAGGGTGCCCGATACCACGAGCTCGGGGGCCGATCCCCGGCCCTGACCTTGGGCGAGTCCCGCCGCTCCCGACGGGATCAGCCGGACCCCCACGCTCATCTGTGGATCGGTGAGGAGGCGGATCACCGCCTCGCCGGAGCTGACCCGGTCGACCCGACCGACCAGACCGGCGCCGGTGACCGCGGGCATGCCGACCGCGATGCCGTCGTTGGTCCCCTTGTCGATGGTGACGGTCTCCTCGAAGTTCGATGTCGGTCCGCTGATGACCCGACCGAGGACGCTCGGCAGATCGCCCCCGAAGGTGAGATCGGACTGGGTGTAGAGATCGCGGAGCACCTCGAAGCTCGTCGCCTCGCGGAACTCCTCGCCCCGCAACTCGTCGAGGCTCGCCCGGAGGCGTTCGTTCTCGGCTTCGAGGTCGCGGTAGTTCCAGATGCCGTTCCACGCCGAGCGAACCGGGCTCGTCACCCAGTCGACCCCCGACCGCAGGGGCGACAGGACGGTGCCCGTGGCGCCGCGAGCCGAGTCGAGGGGACCGAAACCCCTCACGTCGACGGTGATCAGGGTGATCGCGGTGAGGAGGAGGAGGGCGAGGACGAATCGAGGACGACCACCGCGCGGGAACGACAACACCTCAGGTGGGGGGCGGGGTCTAGCCGTTGCCCGACGAGAAGAGGATGTCCTTCAACGCGTCGAACTCCTCGAGCGACTGCCCGGCACCCAGGGCCACCGCGTAGAGCGGGTTGGCGCACACCTTGATGGGCATACCCGTCTCGTTGGCCAGACGCTGATCGAGGCCGTTGAGCATCGCCCCGCCACCGGCGAGGGTGATTCCCTCTTCCATGATGTCGGCGGCCAGCTCGGGCGGGGTCTTGTCGAGGGTGACCTTCACCGCGTCGATGATGGCCGACACCGGCTCTTCGAGGGCCTCGCGCAGCTCCTCGGTCGAGGTGACGATGGTCTTCGGCAGCCCGGTCACGAGGTCGCGGCCGCGGATCTCGGCGTAGAGCTCCTCGCGGAGGGCCCAGGCCGATCCGAGCTGGATCTTGACCTCTTCGGCGGTTCGCTCACCGAGCGCCACCGAGTGCTCCTTCTTGATGAACTGCATGATGGCGTGGTCGAGCTCGTCGCCGCCGACGCGCACCGACTGGCTGGCCACGATGCCGCCGAGGGAGATCACCGCCACCTCGGTGGTGCCACCGCCGATGTCGACGATCATGTTGCCGGTGGGGTCCTGAACGGGCAGACCGGCACCGATGGCCGCCGCCATGGGCTCTTCGATGATGTGGGCCGGCTTGCGGGCACCGGCGTACTCGGCGGCCTCCTGCACGGCTCGCTGTTCGACCCCGGTGATGCCGGATGGAACGGCGATGATCATGCGGGGCTTGGAGAACTTGCGCTGATGGACCTTGTGCAAGAAGTAGCGGAGCATCTTCTCGCAGATCTCGAAGTCGGCGATGACGCCGTCCTTCAGCGGGCGGATGGCCTGGATGTGGCTCGGGGTGCGCCCGATCATCTTCTTGGCCTCGAGGCCGACCGCGAGGGGTCGTCCGTCATGGACGTTGATCGCCACCACCGACGGTTCGTTCAACACGATGCCCTGCCCGCGGACATAGACCAGCGTGTTGGCTGTTCCCAGGTCGACCGCGATGTCTCGCCCCATGACCCCGGAGAACATGTTGTCGGCCATGCGGCGTGCCTCCCCCATCAGCGGGATCCAACGGGAGCGCGGCCCTGACCGGGCCCGAGGGCCGAACAGCCCCTACTCCGGGACCTAGCCTTACCGATTCGTAACGAGAATGCAACCTTCGACACAGACGGCGGCCTCAGCCCAGGGCCGGGAAGAAGATTCCGATCTCCCGGGCCGCCGAGTCGGGCCCGTCCGAGCCGTGAATGAGGTTCTCCCCCATCTCGGTGGCGAGGTCACCACGAATCGTGCCGGGGGCGGCGTCGAGGGGGTTGGTCGCCCCCATCATCGTGCGGACCACCTTCCACGTGTCCTCGGGGCCCTCAACCACCATCACCATCGCCGGCGACCGGCCGATGAAGCTGACCAGGTCATCGTAGAAGGGCTTGCCCTGGTGCTCGGCGTAGTGCTGGGACGCCGTGTCGGCATCGATGGTGCGCAGCTCGGCGGCGGCGATCGTCAGGCCCTTTCGCTCGAGCCGGCCGATGATCTCACCGACCAGACCCCGCTCGACGGCGTCGGGCTTGCAGATGACGAGAGTGCGGTTCATGGGCCGCACGGTAGACGGCGTTGGCGACACCCGTCGAGACGACCCGAACGGTGTGGCGACCGACTAGAGAAGTTCCTCGTCGGCTCGGGCGAGAGCAGCGGCGGCGGCACGGCTGTACTCGGCCCGGACCGCACCGACCGCATAGATCGATCCGGCCACCACGACCAGATCCTCCTCGTCGGCGATGGCCACCGCCCGGGCCGCGGCCTGGACGGGATCGTTCACCACTTCGACGCCGACACCCGCGCCGTCGACGACTGCCGCCACCTCGCTCGCCGGGCGGGCCCGGGGTGAGTCGGGGGTGCAGACCACGACCAGGTCGAACCGGTTGACCTCGAGGGCGGCGAGCATCTCGGCCGGGTCCTGTTGGGCGAGGCACCCGAACACCAGATAGCGGCTCCCGAGCACGGCGAAGCTCTCGTCGAGGGCCTGGGACAGTGACGCGGCACCATCGGGATTGTGGGCGCAGTCGAGGAGCACCGACGGGCTGTGCGCCACCGCCTCGAGGCGTCCGGGGATGGTGAGCTGGGCGAACGCCTCGGTGACGAGCTCGTCGTCGAGGGCACGGTCGAAGAACGCCTCGACCGCGGTGACCGCACATGCGGCGTTGTCGGCCTGGTGCGATCCGTGGACCGGGAGGAACACCTCCTCGTGGCGGCCCCAGGGGGTGATGAGATCGACCATGCGTCCCCCGACAGCCAGCCGGTTGTCGACGGCGTCGAAGTCGTCGCCCCTCACCACCGTCCGAGCGGCGCCGGCCGAGTCGAAGATGGGGCGCAACTCGGGGTCGGTCTCGCCGAGCACGAACACCGACCCGGGCTTCACGATGCCGACCTTCTCCTCGGCGATCGCCTGACGCCACCCGTCGGCCCCGTCGGTGTGGTCGGCGGCGATACGGGTGAGGACGGCGACATCGGCGTCGACGATGTTGGTGCAGTCGTAGCGACCGAGGAGGCCGACCTCGAGGACCGCGACGTCGACCGCCACATCGGCGAAGTGGGCGAACGCCGCCGCGGTGAGGATCTCGAAGTGCGACGGCGCGCCGTCGATGAGCGACTCGACCGCGGCGACCGACCCGATGGCGGCGGCCAACTCGTCGTCGGCGACCGGCTCGAGGTCGACCGCGATGCGTTCGTTGATGCGTTCGAGGTGGGGGCTCGTGTAGGTGCCCACCCTAAGACCACTGGCCCGAAGGAGCTCGCTCACCATGCGGGCGACCGAGCCCTTGCCGTTGGTGCCGGTCAGATGGATCGCCGGGTAGGCCTGGTGGGGATCACCGAGGACCTGCGCGATCTGTCGCATCCGCTCGAGGGATGCCCCCTGGGGCCGCCCGGCGTTGGCTTCGAGGTTGATGTGACGATCGAGCCAGGCCAGAGCCTCGCGATAGTTCACCGGCGTGACGAGATCAGGAGGCGGCGCGCCGAGGCCGCTGCTGGCGCTCTTCGCCGCGGGGCACCAGCGTGGGGTTGACCTTGTCGAGAACGACGGTGGCGTCGATGACGCACCGCTCGATGTCGTCGCGGCTCGGGAGGTCGTACATGACGTTGAGAAGCACCTCTTCGAGGATCGCCCTCAGGCCACGGGCTCCCGTGCCCCGCAGCAGCGCCTGATCGGCCACCGCATCGAGCGCGTCGGGAGTGAACTCGAGCTCGACATCTTCGAGCTCGAAGAACCGCTGGTATTGCTTGACCAGCGCGTTCTTCGGTTCGGACAGGATCTGCACGAGGGCCTCGCGGTCGAGGTTCGACACCGGACCGATGACCGGGAGACGGCCGACGAACTCGGGGATCAGACCGAACTTCAAAAGATCCTCGGGGAGGACCTGGGAGACGAGCTCGCCGAGGTCGGAGTCGTCGCGGGTGCGCAGCTCGGCCCCGAAGCCCATGCCCTTCTTGCCGATGCGGTTCTCGATGATCTTTTCGATCCCGGCAAAGGCGCCACCACAGATGAACAACACGTTGGTGGTGTCGATCTGGATGAACTCCTGGTGGGGGTGCTTGCGCCCGCCCTGGGGGGGCACCGAGGCGGTGGTGCCCTCGAGGATCTTGAGCAACGCCTGCTGAACGCCCTCGCCCGAGACGTCGCGGGTGATCGACGGGTTCTCGCTCTTGCGGGCGATCTTGTCGATCTCGTCGATGTAGATGATGCCGGTCTCGGCGCGCTTCACGTCGTAGTCGGCGGACTGGATCAGCTTCAGCAGGATGTTCTCGACGTCCTCGCCCACATACCCCGCCTCGGTGAGGGCGGTGGCATCGGCGATGGCGAAGGGAACGTTGAGCATCCGGGCCAGCGTGCGGGCCATCTCGGTCTTGCCGCAGCCGGTGGGGCCGATGAGCATGATGTTCGACTTGGAGAGCTCGACCTCGTCGTCGCGACCACCCGAGTGCTGGACCCGCTTGTAGTGGTTGTAGACCGCGACCGACAGGATCTTCTTCGCCAGCTCCTGGCCGACGATGTAGTCGTTGAGGAACTCGTAGATCTCCCGAGGCTTGGGGAGCTCGTCGAACTGGAGGTCCGCTCCCTCCGACAGCTCCTCCTCGATGATCTCGTTGCACAGGTCGATGCACTCGTCGCAGATGTAGACACCCGGACCGGCGATCAGCTTCTTGACCTGCTTCTGTGACTTTCCACAGAACGAGCACTTGAGGAGCTCGCCGCCCTCTCCGAACTTGGCCACTACTACATCCCCCGTGTCGGGTCGTCGGCTGCTAGGCGCTCGCGGCGCGAATCGCACCAGTGTTGTCGACAGCGGCGCGCGAAGTGAGGACCTCGTCGATGATGCCGTACTCCTTGGCCGCAGCGGCATCCATCACGAAGTCGCGATCGGTATCGGACTGGATCTTGTCGATGGACTGGCCGGTGTGATGGGCCAGCACATCTTCGAGGGACCCCTTGAGCCTCATGATCTCCTTCGCCGCCAGCTCGACGTCGGAGGCCTGACCTTGGGCTCCGGAGTAGGGCTGGTGGATGATCACCCGTGAGTGCGGGAGGGCGAGGCGCTTGCCCGGGGTGCCAGCGGCGAGCAACACCGCGGCAGCCGAGGCGGCCTGACCGAGGCAGATCGTGTTGATCTCGGCCTTGATGTAGGACATCGTGTCGTAGATGGCGAACATCGCGTTGATGTCGCCGCCCGGCGAGTTGATGTAGAGGTTGATGTCCTTGTCGGGGTTCTCGGACTCGAGGAAGATCATCTCGGCACACACGACGTTGGCGACGTCGTCGGTGATCGGGAACCCGAGGAAGATGATGTGCTCGCGCAGCAGCTTGCCGAACAGGCTGGAACTGCGTTCACCCCGGTTGGTCTGCTCCCAGATCTCCGGGTTCGGGATGTAGGTCACTGCTCGTCGTCCTCTTCGGTCGGGGTGTCGGTCGGGCTGGTGTCGCCAGAGCTGGAATCGGGCTCGGCGACCATGGCGTCGAGCTCGTCGCGGTCGATGGAGTTGCCCTCCGGGTCCACGATCTCGGCTCGCTCGATGAGCCAGTCGAGGGCCTTCTGCTTCCGCAGATCCGAGCGTACCGCCGGGAGCTGCCCTCCGCTCTCGAACTGGGAGCGAACTCGCTCGATCGGCTCGCCGACCTGTTCGGCCACGTCGGCCAGCTCGGCCTCGAGATCGGCGTCGGTCACCTCGATCGATTCGGCTTCGGCGACGGCTCGCAGGGCGAGGTCGACGAGGACCGCCTGATGGGCGGTCTCGCGCAGACCTTCGACGAAGGTCTCCTGGCTCTGACCGGTCATCTGAAGGAACTGGTCGAGCTGGATGCCCTGGGCCTGGAGGCGCATGGCCATGTTCTGGATCCGGTCCTGCATCTCTCCCGACACCAGGGCCTCGGGAGGCTCGGCGTCGACCAGGGCGGACACCGCGGCAGCGGTGTTCTCCCGGATGGCCGACTGGGCCTGCGCGGCGCGGGACCGGGCCATGCGCTCTCGCAGGTCGGCCCGCAGCTCGTCGAGAGTGGCGAACTCGGAGGCCTCGGCCGCCCACGCGTCGTCGAGGTCGGGGAGGTTCTTCTCCTGGACCTCGTGGACCTCGACGGTGAAGTCGATGGGGCCGTGGTCGACCTCGTCGTCCTCGTCGTGGGTGTGGTCGTCGCCGCTGAAGGAGAGGGAGTCGCCCGCCGAGGCACCCCGCAGGTTCTCGTCGATCTCGGGGATGGCCGAGCCGGCCCCGACCTCGAAGCCGTAGGCGGTGGCGCTGAAGCCCTCGAGGGGCTCGCCGTCGCGTGACCCCTCGATGTCGATGACCACGATGTCGCCGTCGGCGGCGGGACGGTCGACGGTGACGAGCTCGGCGTACTGCTCGCGCATGCGCTCGATCTGCTCGTCGATCTCGTCGTCGGTGGGGGTCGGGGCGGCGATCTCGACCTGTAGCGACTCGTAGCCCGAGATCTCGACGGTGGGGCGGATCTCGACGATCGCCTCGAAGGTGACCGGACCCGTCTCGGCGCCCTCGGTGATGTCGATCTCCGGCGAGGCGATGGCGTCGACCTCGTGGGTGGTGATCGCGTCGGCGTAGAAGCCCGGCACCGCCTCCCGCAACGCCTCCTCCCGAGCGACACCCGGGCCGAGGCGAGCCTCGAGCAGCTTGCGAGGGGCCTTGCCGGGCCGGAAGCCGGGCAGGCGAACCTCCTGGGCGATCCGCTTGAACGCCGCTTCGACGGCTGGCTCCAGCTCGGTCTCGTCCACCTCGATCGAGAGACGGACCTTGTTCCCCTCCAGGGGTTCCACAGTGCTCTTCATCAGACCGGAGAGTGTACCGGCCCCCCGTGACAGCCCGCGCGAGTCGCGTGGTCGGCACTCTCTTCGATAGGGACTATCATCACGGGGTCGAACCGGGGAGTGGCGCAGCTTGGTAGCGCACCTGCTTTGGGAGCAGGGGGTCGTCAGTTCAAATCTGGCCTCCCCGACCAGGTGCCTCTCCTCGGCGAGGCCACCCGCGGGTGTAGTTCAACGGCTAGAACCTCAGCCTTCCAAGCTGATGATGGGGGTTCGATTCCCCCCACCCGCTCCACGGGGTCTTCCCCTGATTTCGGGAGATGTGTTCCCCCTGAGATCAGGGAACTCGTCCCCTGATCTCAGGGGTGCGGTCGGGAGGCGGGGCTAGTGCCGAGCGTGAGGCTTCGCCCGGAAAAGGAGCGAGCGCGGACCCATGGTCGCCGCCGCCACCGGCATGACGCTCCTCCAGCACGACGACGGCTCGGCTGACGGGATGCACGATCTCGATCCCTTGGACGCCGGGCACCGGATCGGAGCGACCGAGTTGACCACTGCCGCGGACGGCGACCTGACCGGCGCCAGCCAGAACCTCGAGTCGCTCGCAACGGCGCCCAGCGCATGGGACATGCTCATGGAGATGGTCAGCGGTGGCCGGACGGCAGCCTGGATCCACCGGAGAGGTGAGGTCGCGTATCCGCGGAAGGCACCTCTTCAAGCCTCGCCGTCGCCCTCGAGATCCTCAGGGTCGTCGTCGGCAGTGTCGTCGTCCTCAGTGTCGTCGTCCTCAGTGTCGCCGTCCTGGGAATCGGAGGGATCCGCTGGCACGAGGGCGAAGGGGATCTCGACGACGCCGTCACCACCCCGGTCGAGCTCGACCCTGAGAACGAACTCGTCGTCGGGTAGCTCGTCGACGTCGAAGGGGATGTCACTGAGCTGGAACGACACGAAGATGCCTCGCTCGGTGGCGCCCTCGTTGAGGACCAGATTCGGTCCAGCCTCCGTGCCGATCTGGGTGCCGTCGGGCAGAACGAGGCGGAAGCTGTTGCCGGTCATGTTGGCGCCGCCAGGAGAGCCAGCCCCGAGTAGCAGCGTCGCGTCCAAGATGACCTCGAGGTAGGGCTGATCCAGGTCGGACTGCTCCACGGAGAACTGCCCGCCCCATGCCGTGAGCACGAGACCGGTGACCTCCACCTCGAGATCTGCGTCTGCGACCGCCCCGTCGGGGGCCTCCAGCGGGATCGGTGCGACGACGACGGCGTCGTCCGGATCA
>SKKL01000065.1 GCA_007121465.1 Acidimicrobiales bacterium
CCGCTCGACGTGTTGCGCGCCGCCGTCGAACACTCTCTCGACCGGCTGCGTGGAGTCGAGGCGGTGCTTCGGGAGGTCCGGGGCCGGCCCTGAACCCAAAGCGGGGTGCGGTTCAGGAGCCGGTGCTGGCCATCTCGTCGGCCTCCTCCGCACGCGCATCCTGGTCGCGCCGAGCTTCGCTCTTGCCGGGCAGGAACACCAGAGCCACGAACGTGGCGACGAGGAACGACCACGAGGCCATCACGAAGACACGGTTGTAGGCCACCTGGGTCTCCTCCGGACTGAGTCCGACGGGTCGAACATCGCCGACGCTGGCGACGATCACGGCGCTCAGCACCGCGATGCCCACAGCGCCTCCGAGTTGACGGACCAGGTTGTTCATCGCACTCGCCTGGGCGACGAATCGAGCAGGGAGCGAGTTCATCGCCGCCAAGGTCGTCGGCATGAAGACCAACCCCATTCCGATCCCCTGGATCACGAGGATCTCCACGATGCGCCGCTCCGGCACCTCCGGGGTCAGGGTCGCCAGCTGCCACATCGTCAGTGACGTGATGGCCAGTCCGATGGTCGCCGGGATCTTCGAACCGATGCGGTCGGCGAGCCATCCGCTGATCGGCATCATCGCGGCCACCCCCAGCGCTCCAGGAGCCAGGAGCAGACCGACGCGCTGCGCATCGAGGTCGCGCACCACTTGGAGCTCGATCGGCAGGAAGGTCAGACGAGCGAACTGGCCGATGCTCATCAGCGCCACCAGGACCATCGCCATACCGAAGGTGCGAACCGCGAACATCTCCAGCTCGATGATCGGTTCGATCCGACGCCTCGCCCACAGGACGAACGCGATGAGGAACCCTGCCGCCGACCCCAACACGATCCAGGTGGTCGGCGAATCCCAGCCCCAGCTGACCGCTTGACGGGAGCCCACCACGGCGAGCATCACCCCCGCGGCCATCAACGCCCATCCGATGGGGTCGAGACGACGTTTCTCCTGGTGGCCGATCTCGGGGAGCCACCGAGCGGCGAGAGCGACCGCAACTGCAGCGACGACGACGAAGACCCAGAAGATCCAGCGCCACCCGGCGGCGGAGACGAGCCACCCGCCGAGCGGCGGACCGGCCGCGGGTGCCGCCATGATGCCGATCCCCCAGATCCCCATCGCCGTGCCCCGCCGGTGGGGCGGGAACAGGTCATAGACCATCGCCATACCGACAGGCATCAGCGCCCCGCCACCGAGTCCCTGTACGAACCGACCGAGGACGAGCAGCGTCAGGTTAGGGGCGATGGCGCAGAGCCCCGCTCCGATACCGAAGGCGGTGAGGCTGAGGATGTACAGCTTCCGCCGTCCGATTCGATCAGCGAGCCATCCGGTGAGCGGCAGGACCAGCACGACCCCGACGAGGAAGACCGTGACCACCCAGTCGACCGACAGTTGCTCTCCTCCACCGAGAGCCTCGTCGACACTGGGCAGCGCGACCCCGATCACGGTGACGTTGAGGACGGCGGCATAGTTACCGGCGAGGATCACCAGGACCGCGACCCACGGCGAGCGGCGCGAACTCGCTGTCTCGTCGCTCCTCGTCTGAACCTCGGCGGTCACGGTTCCCCCCTGCATCGACCCACTTGGCGCTCGGGGTCGAGGGTAGCCACGACAGCCCCGTCGACACTCCCGGTGGGACAGGGGCGGTCTCAGGACTCGAGGTCGGACCAGTCCTCGGGGTTGTCCTCGGCGAAGTGCTCGAGGACCTCGCCGTCGACACCGTCGACGAGCACGAGACCTCGTTGGGTCGGCGGTGTCTCGGCCGAATAGACCAGGATCCGCCAGGTGGGACGGCTCCGCAGACCCCGCCACCCGAGCTGGGCCGATGCGTGACCGACGGGGAAACCGACCGCCGAGGTGGCTGCCACCAGCGCATCGCGCTCGTCGATGTCGAGATCCCAGCCGGCGACGAGCTGATAGGCCCCGACGACGGCGAGGACGACGCCTGCGAAGAGAAAGCCGTCGTTGACCAGTACCGACTCGTCGGCCGCGACCACCCAGGCCACGACGCAGGCCACGGCCACGAACAGGTAGAGGTACCCGGGGATGCGGCGTCGGTTGTTGTTCGGGAAGACGTACGGGCCGACGAAGGCCGACGGTTGCAGGTCGTCGGGCAGCTCGTCCCGGACCTCGGAGGGGTCGACCTCGGCGGGATCGAGCTCGTCGCCGGCAGGCTCGGTTTCGTGGACGTCGTCGGTCATCGATTCCGAGCGTATCGGCGCGCTCATCCGAGGGATGAATCGGGCCAGGCAGCGCGGAGCTTGGCCCAGGTGTCGCCCAGGGATTCGGGCAGGACCCGGGTCTCGGCGATCGAAGTCATGAAGTTGGTGTCGCCTCCCCAGCGGGGAAGGACGTGAACGTGGAGATGGTCGGGGACCCCTGCGCCCGCTCCCCGTCCGAGGTTGACGCCGATGTTCACCCCGTCGGGCCGGTAGGCCGTCTTGATCGCCACCGTGGCATCGCGCACGATCTGCCACAGCTCGGTGTATTCGTCGGGGTCGAGGTCCTCGATCTCGGCCACCGCCCGGTTGGGCAGCACCATGAGGTGCCCGTTGTTGTAGGGGTAGGCGTTGAGCAGGGCCGAGCACCGCTCCCCCCGCGACAGCACGTAGGCCTCCTCGTCGGACAGCCCGCTGGTGAGAATGCGCTCGAAGAGCGAGCCGTCACCATCGGCCTCCGCGGCCGTGCGATCGCCGCCCTCGACATAGGCGAGCCGCCAACCTGCCCACAGGCGATCGAGTGACACCTCAGCGATGCTCCGCGACCTCGGCCGCGAGGCGCTCCACGAAGACCTCGACGGTCACGCCCCGCTCGACATCTCCTCCGCGCGGGTTCACCCCGGCGGTGTCGTTCTCGATGTCGTCGTCGCCGACCACGAGGATGTAGGGCAGCTTCTCGGTCTTGGCCCGTCGGATGCGGTTGCCGAGCGGCTCGTTGGCCTCGACCGCGTCGGCCCGGAACCCGGCGGCCCGCAGCCGTTCGGCGAGGGAGAAGGCGTGATCGTCGTGGTCGTCGCGCACTCCGAGCACCCGCACCTGCACCGGGGCGAGCCACGCAGGGAACGCGCCGGCATAGTGCTCGGTCAGCACGCCGAAGAACCGTTCGATCGATCCGAAGAGGGCACGGTGGATCATGATCGGCCGGTGGCGTTGGCCGTCGGACCCCGTGTAGTGCATGTCGAAGCGCTGGGGCAGCTGGAAGTCGAGCTGCAGGGTCGACATCTGCCAGGTGCGGCCGATGGCGTCACGGGCCTGGACGGAGATCTTCGGCCCGTAGAACGCGCCCCCACCCTCGTCGAGAGCGAGCTCGAGCCCCCGTGCCTCGCCCACCGAACGCAGCACCTCGGTGGCCTCGTCCCACTCCTCGACCGAGCCGACCGCCTTCTCCTCGGGTCGGGTCGACAGCTCGAGATAGAAGTCGTCGAGCCCGTAGTCGCGAAGCAGGTCGAGAACGAAGGTGAGCAGCGAGTCGAGCTCACCGGCCATCTGTTCCCGGGTGCAGAAGATGTGGGCGTCGTCCTGGGTCATGCCCCGCACTCGGGTGAGACCGTGCACGACCCCGGACTTCTCGTAGCGGTAGACCGACCCGAACTCGAACATCCGGATCGGTAGCTCGCGGTACGAGCGGGTGCGGTCCCGGAAGATCAGGATGTGGAACGGGCAGTTCATCGGCTTGAGGTAGTAGTCGATGCCCTCCTCGCCCCCGTGGTCGTGCAGATGCATCGGCGGGAACATGCCATCGGCGTACCAGTCGAGGTGCCCGGAGGTCTCGAACAGACCGGCCTTGGTGATGTGCGGGGTGTAGACGAACTCGTATCCCGCTTCCTCGTGGCGCTGGCGGGAATAGTCCTCCATGATGCGGCGCACGATGCCGCCCTTGGGGTGGAACACCGGGAGCCCCGAGCCGATCTCGTCGGGGAAACTGAACAGGTCGAGCTCGGCGCCGAGCTTGCGGTGGTCGCGCTTCTCGGCCTCCTCGAGACGGTGGAGGTGAGCCTCGAGCGCATCCTTGGTGTCCCACGCGGTGCCGTAGATCCGCTGGAGCATCGGTTGGTTCTCGTCGCCCCGCCAGTAGGCGCCGGCCACTCGCATGAGGGTGAAGTGCCCGAGTCGGCCGGTGTGGGGCACGTGAGGCCCTCGGCACAGGTCGATGAAGTTGGGTGGGTTCTCGTAGGTGCGCACGAGTCCGGTGTCGGTGGCCGACATGGGGTCGTCGGCCGCGCCGCGGATGATCTCGCACTTGTAGCGGTGGTCGCGGAACAGCTCGAGGGCGGCATCCTCGGCGATCTCGTCACGAACGAACGGCTGCTTCTCCTTGACGATCTCGCGCATGCGGGCCTCGATGCGCTCGAGATCGGACTCCTGGAAGGTGCCGCCGTCGGGCAGCTCGAAGTCGTAGTAGAAGCCGTCGGTGACCGGCGGGCCGATGGCGAAGGTGGCGCCGGGGAACAGGTCGAGCACCGCCTGAGCGAGCACGTGGGCGGTGGAGTGGCGGATCGTGTAGAGGCCCCGGTCGGAGTCGGGAGTGACGATCTGGACCTCGGCCCCGTCGTGGAGCGGGTGCACGAGGTCGCGCTCGGTGCCGTCGACGACGGCGATCACCGCGGCTTTGGCCAGGCGGGGACCGATCGACGCGGCGAGATCGGCAGCGGTGGCGCCCGCGGGAAGCTCCCGGGAGGAACCGTCGGGCAGGGTGACAGCGATCGAATCAGCCATGGGGTGGCGAGGATACCGGCCCGGGGCCCACGCCCTCGACGGGGTTCGCGCCTCAGGCCGCGGGAGGTGTGGTGCCCAGCAGTTCGGCCGACGACCGTCGAGGCAGCGAAGGCTCGTCGTCGGGAGCGGGGCGCGTCGGTTCGGGCTCGGCCGCCGAGCGCGTGGCGTAGGTGGGGTCGTACTCGAGTCCGGTGAGGGTTCGGATCTCGAACATCACCTCGTCGGTGAGCTGACGCAGGGCCATGCGGTCGTCGGCCCGCTCGAGGTAACGGGTGGGGTCGATCGGTTGCCCGAAGCGCACCACGACGGTGCGGAAGGGGCGGGGCATCGACCGGTCGGGAGGTTGGACCTCACGGGTGCCGATGAGGCCCACCGGGACGATCGGTGCCCGACACCGCAGCGCCAGGCGAGCGACCCCGGTGTGGCCCTTGTGGAGCTTCCCCGTACGACTCCGGGTGCCCTCGGGGTAGATGCCGAACAACTCGCCACGCTCGAGGACCCGGGCGGCCGTGTTGAGCGCGCGCTCCCCCGCGCTGCCCCCCGAACGGTCGATGGGGATCATGCCCATGGCCGGGAACAGCTTGCGGGTCTTCCAGTCGTCGAGATACTCGGCCTTGCCGACATAGGTGATGCGTCGCGGCAGGCAACACGGGACGAAGAACGAATCGATCGCCGCCGAGTGGTTCGGGGCGATGATCGCTGGACCGTCGGCCGGAACGTGTTCGAGACCCTCGACCCGTAGACGCCACATCGCGCGCAATGCCGGTCCGATGACGGCTCGGGCAACCGTGTAGAGCTGCCCGACCCGGATCTCGGGTTCAGCGCTCTCCGAGCCGCTGGAGGCCGCGCCCGATCCCGACGTGAGGTCGATGTCGGGGGAGGGTGAGCGGTCCATCTCCCCACCAGTCTGCCCTAACCGAGCCTCGCGTGCCGATCGTCACACCTGGCTGGGTGGCCGGTCTCCCTCGACGCGCTCCGCCGCCTGAGACATGTTGCGGAGCATGCCCTCGAAGACGACCCCGTGGAACGGCCAGACCGCCAACCAGTAGGCCCGGCCGGCGAGGCCTCGCGGCCGGAACACCGCCCGCTGGTGGAGGGTCGACCCACCCGACCCGTCGGGCTCGACGCGAAACTCGAGCCAGGCCTGGCCAGGCAGACGCATCTCGGCCCGCAGGCGGAGCAATCGGGGACGGTCGAGGGCCTCGACCCTCCAGAAGTCGAGCGGCTCGCCCACGGTGAGTCGGTCGGGATGGCGACGCCCCCGGCGGAGCCCGACCCCGCCGACGAGGCGGTCCAAGAGCCCGCGGACCGCCCACGCGAGCGGGAAGGAGTACCACCCTCGCTCCCCGCCGATCCCTTCGACGACCTCCCACAGCACCTCGGGACGGGCCGCGACGTCGCGGGACCGCTCATCGATCTCGACATCGCCTCCCGCCCAGTCCGGATCCGACGGCAGCGGGTCAGACGGTGCCCCTGGCCAGCTCGCGTCGGCCCATCGAGTGAGGACTTCACCGTCGGTGGTGCGCTGTAGCGCGAGCTGCACCGCCTCGTCGAACCCGAACAGGGGTCCGGGCAGAAGGTCTTCGATGTCGTGTTCGGTCATGACCACCGAGTTGCGGAGCGACTCGATGAGCGGGGCCGCCAACGCCTTGGGCACGGGGGTGACCAGGTTGATCCAGTGGCTCGACAGGCGGGGGCTGAGCACCGGCACCGGCACGATGAGCCGCCGACGTAGCCCGGCCACCGTCGCGTAGCGCTCCATCATCTCCCGGTAGCTCACCACGTCGGTGCCGCCGACGTCGAAGGTGCGGTTGGTGTCGTCGGGCAGTTCGAGAGCACCGACCAGATAGCGCAACACGTCGCGCACCGCGATGGGCTGGACCCGTGAAGAGACCCACCGAGGGGTGACCATCACCGGCAGCCGTTCGGTGAGATAGCGCAGCATCTCGAACGATGCAGAACCCGAGCCGATGACGACCCCGGCCTGGAGTGCAACGGTCGGGACCGGTGAGTCGAGGAAGACCTGCCCGACCTCGGCGCGCGACGAGAGGTGGGGCGAGGCCGTCTCCCCTTCGACCGGTCGCAGACCACCGAGGTACACGATGCGCCCCACCCCGGCGCTCGCGGCGGCATCGACGAACGCCTCGGCGGCCGCCAGCTCCCGCTCCTCGAACCCCTCCCCCGAACCGATCGAGTGGATCAGGTAGTAGGCGGCATCCACGGCGTCGAAGGCTCCGGCCAGGCTCTCGGGATCCGAGACGTCACCTTGGACGACGTCGACCGAGTCCCGCCAGGGCACCTCGGACAGACGGTCCGGAGTCCGGGCCAGGCAGACGACCTGGTGGCCGGCGCGCACCAACTCGGGGACGAGACGACCGCCGACATAGCCGGTGGCCCCGGTGACGAGCACGCGTTGAGGCACACGCGGAGCCTACGAGCACCGGGGCAGGTTCGTGCGGCCCGGCCGGTCAGCGCAGCGTGGGCTCGGGGGGATCGAGGACGTCGACACCGAGCAAGAGCGCGGCCACCGACACGCCGCTGCCTTGCTCGACCGCGGCGTCGATCGCCGCCACCGCCGACGGCGTGTCGAGGTCGTCGTCGAGGGCCACCCTCACCTCGTCGAGGGCGCCATCACCCTCACCCGCCCCGAGCCAGCGCTCGAGGCGGGCCGCAGCGGCCGGCATCATCTCGTCGTTCCACTCCCACGAGTCGCGATAGTGGTTGGCGACGAGAGCCAGGCGGATGGCTCGTGGGTCCCACCGCTGGCGGAGGTCGCTGACGAACTCGAGGTTGCCGAGCGACTTGGACATCTTCTCGCCGTCCTTGCGGACCATGGCCTGGTGCATCCAGTGGCGGACGAACGGCTCGCCCGTGGCCGCCTCTGACTGAGCGGCCTCGCACTCGTGGTGGGGGAAGATGAGGTCGCCACCACCGCCGTGCAGGTCGATCGTGGTGCCGAGCTCACGGAGCGCGAGCGCCGAGCACTCGATGTGCCACCCCGGCCGGCCGCGCCCCCACAGCGACTCCCATGACGGCTCCCCCTCGGCGGATGGCTGCCACAGGACGAAGTCGAGCGGATCTCGCTTGTGCGGGTCGTCGACGTTGCCGCCGCGCTCGGCGGCGTACTCGAGCATGGTCTCGCGGGGGAGGTTGCTCACCTGACCGAACCCCTCGAAGGTGGAGATGTCGAAGTAGACCGCGCCCCCTGCCTCATAAGCGTGCCCCTGATCGAGGACCATGCCGATGAAGCCTCGGATGTCGGCGATCGCCGAGGTGGCTCGCGGTTCGCTCCACGCCGGCAGCATCCCGAGCGCATCCATGTCGGAGTCGAACCGGGCGATCTCCCCCGCGGCGAGATCGAGGTAGTGGACGCCGAGCTCGGCCGCCTTGGCGAGGATCGAGTCGTCGACATCGGTGATGTTCCGGACACAGCGCGTCTCGTGGCCCCTGTCGCGCAGGCGGCGCTGCAGCACGTCGTAGGTGACATAGACCGCGGCATGACCGACGTGGGTGGCGTCATAGGGGGTGATGCCACAGGTGTACATGGTGACGACATCACCGACCTCGAAGGGGACGATCTCTCGACGGGCCGTGTCGTAGAGCCGCATCGGGGCGCCGGCCCCGCTCCCCGGGGTCACCTCGAGATGCCGGTGAACTGAACCGCCGCTCGGGTCTTGTATCGCACGTTCACCTGCAACAACACCGCGGTGAACGCCTCGATGGGAGTGGCCACCGACAGCTCCCCGGCGTCGAGTGGCCGCATCCCGGGAATGGCGTCGACCAGCTCGGTGGTGATCTTGGTGGCCTCGGGGTGATCCGAGCAGATGAGCACGTCCATCTCGATGGGGTGCTCGATGTCGCCCAGCTCCTTGGCCGGCACGTGATGGAACGCCGCCGCGACGAAGCTCTCGGGGATCACCGCCTGGACGCTGGCCGCCACCGACCCGCGCGGGGGTACCAGCGGCTGGAACTCGTTCCCGACCTTGGTGAGGGCGTTGGCCATCGAGATCACGACCTTGCCCTTCAGCTGCTCACGGACCGCAGCGGCGGTCGGCGATGCACCCTCCCAGGGGGTCGCCAGGACGATCACGTCGGCCTCGGCCGCACCGGCGTTGTCGGACGCCTCGATCGAGAGATCGTGGTCCGGCCAGCGCTCGAGGAGCTTCTGGCGCACCTCCTCGGCCCGTTCGACCGAGCGAGACCCGATCACGACGTCATAGCCGACCGAGGCGAGGCGAGCGGCGAGCCCGCTCCCGGCTGGTCCTGTTGCTCCAAGCACTCCGATTCGCACGGGCGTCACCATAGGCGCTCCCCCCTCCCCCCTCGCCACCCGAGTGACCGGGGCGTAACCAGCAGGTGCCCGCACGTGTCGAAAGAACCATGGGAATCCTCGACGGCTCACGCCTGCTCATCACCGGTGTCCTCACCGACGCCTCGCTCGCCTTCGGCGTCGCCCGCTTCGCTCAAGAAGAGGGTGCCGAGGTGGTCCTCACCGGCTTCGGTCGGGGTCTGTCGATCACCCAACGCACGGCGAAGAAGCTGCCCACGACCCCCGACGTCCTCGAGCTCGACGTCGCTGACCCCGCCCACCTCGAGGCGCTCACCGCCGAGCTCGACTCCCGATGGGGCTCGGTCGACGGAGTCCTGCACTCGATCGGGTTCGCGCCCGAGTCCTGCCTCGGCGGAGGGTTCATGGATGCCCCGTGGGAGGACGTGGCGGTCGCGGTGAACGTGTCGGCCTACTCGCTCAAGTCCCTCGCCGGCGCCGTCCGGCCGCTCATGGCGGAGCGGGGCGGCTCGATCGTGGGGCTCACCTTCGACGCCACGGTGGCGTGGCCCGCCTACGACTGGATGGGCGTGGCCAAGGCCGCCCTCGAGTCGACGTCACGGTACCTGGCCCGCGAGCTCGGCCCGGAAGGTATCCGGGTGAACCTCGTGGCCGCTGGGCCGGTCAAGACGATGGCCGCCCGCTCGATCCCCGGGTTCTCGGCCTTCGAGGACGTGTGGGACGAACGCGCTCCGCTCGGGTGGGACGTGAAGGACTCCACCGCCGTGGCCAAGAGCTGCGCTGCCCTGATGACCGACTGGTTCAGCGCCACGACCGGCGAGATGATCCACGTCGACGGCGGCTACCACGCCATCGGCGCCTGAGCGCCAACTGTCCGACCCGAGGGTTCCTCAGCGGCAGGCGGCAGCGACGGTGGGAGTCGGGTTGACCGCCGACCCACCGTTGGGGTGGATCTCGAAGTGCAGGTGGGGAATCCCCCGGGCGTTTCCGGTGTCGCCGACGTAGCCGACGACGGTGCCGGCCTCGACCCAGCCCGCGCCCTGGTTGGCGTAGGCCGACAGGTGGGTCCCGTAGTAGTAGTGGCCATCGTCGCCGTTGAGGTGGAACGACAGTCCGCCGATCGGGTTCGAGCGGTGGGACACGTTGCCCGACACCGGGGCCACGACCGGCACTCCGATGGCCGCCATCATGTCGACGCCACGGTGGCGACGTCCGCCCGATCGGGGCGCGCCCCAACTGTCCACGAAGGAATGGGGTCCCTGCACCGGGCAGATCCAGCTACCCGAGGCGATGGGCGTGGACGGTGCGGACTGGTTGCCGCCTCCGCCTGATCCGCCTCCGCCTGATCCGCCTCCTCGACTCGGTGCGGTGGTAGTCGTGGTCGCCCGGCGTGCGGCTTCCTCTTGTTCGGCCTGCCGGGCCGCCTCGGCTTCTTGCTGGCGCCGGATCTCTTCCTGGCGCTGGCGCTCTTCTTCCTCGCGCCGGTCGATCTCCTGCTGACGTTCGGCTTCGAGGCGTCGAAGCTCGTCGAGCTCGCCGAGGAGCTCACCTTGAGCAGTCTCCAGTTCGACCAGCAACTCGCGCTGACGGTCCCGCAGGCGGTCGAGCTCTGCCTGCTGGATCTCGAGGTCCTCGGTGGCCACCCGATAGTCCTCGAGGGCGTCGGTCTCGGTCTGGGTGACCATCTCGGCCATGGCGTTGGCCCGGACCTGCAGGTTGACGTCCTCGTCGAAGATCGACGGTGCCGGCGAGCCGGCGCTGACGTACTGGGAGACCGCGTTGGCGCGCAGCCGCTGCCGATGCACCTCCAGGCGTCGCTCGGTGTCGGCCAGGCTCGACGCCGCTCGATCGATCTCCGAGTCGAGTTCGCCCAGCTCGGTCTCGGCCTCGGCGAAGCGCTGGGTGGCCTCGTTCGCTTGCCGTTGCACCCGCTCGATGTCGGCGGCGTGGGAGGGCCCCAGATCGGAGATGTCGACCTGTGCATCGGCGGTGTGCACGGTGGCGAGTAGCAGGCCGATGACCGCGACGAGTCCGAGGAAGAAACGCTCGGGCCGCGAGGGGCGCTCAGGACGGAACAGCACGGTGGGTGACTCTAGCCTCACATCGCCGCACATTGCGATCGCGTGACGAATGACGTCGGGAGCTCCGTGCGGCGATGTCGGAGCTTGTCCACCCTCGGGCGCGTGACCCACACTGAGCCACCTGTGAACCCGACCAGCGGTCCCCCGGTCCCCGCGTCTCCCGAACCACCGCGCCGATCGACCGACGATTCCGTCAGTCCGCCATCCCATCCGGGACGGGTCGCGGCACGCCTCGCCCGGGTCGTCGAGAACGCTCTCGCCGGGGTCGAGCTCTCGCTCCCCCAGTACCGGATGCTCGTGTTCCTCGACGAGAGCGGTGCCGCTGCCGCCTCGGCCCTCGCCGGCCGGCTCGGTGTGAGTCGTCCGAGCGTCACCGCGCTGGTCGACGGGCTCGTCGCTCGCGGGTGGGTCACCCGCGCCGCTGACCCCGCCGACCGCCGCCGGGTCAGCCATCAGGTCACCCAGACCGGCCGTGAGGTGCTCGCCCGGGCCGATGCGGCAGTCGAGTCCCGCCTGGCCGAGTTGGCTGCGGTCATCCCCACGGCCGACGACCGAGCCGCGGCCTACGACGGACTCGGACACTGGCTCGCGGCGATGGACACCGAGCGCGAGGCGAGGCTCAGCCAGCAGTGAGCGATCCGACCCCGACCTCGGTCGACTCCCCCGCCGTCGTCCTCGCCGGCGTCGAGGTCCGCATCGACGGGAGGAAGGTCCTCCGTGACGTGGACTGGGTCATCGAACGAGCTGAGCGCTGGGTCGTCCTCGGACCGAACGGATCGGGCAAGACCACCCTGGTCCGGGTGGCCAGCCTGCTCCTGCACCCCTCGGCCGGGGAGGTCACCGTCCTCGGTGCCCGGCTCGGCCGCACCGACCTGCGAGCCCTACGAGGTCGCATCGGCATCGTCAGCGCCGCGGTCGAGCGTTCGCTGCGCGCCGGAATCACTGCGGTCGACGTGGTCGCCTGTGGACTGCACGGCGCCCTCGAACCCTGGTGGCACACCTACACCGAGGCAGACCACCGGCGTGCCGTCGAACTACTGGATCTGACCGGTGTCGCCCGGTTCGCTCAGCACACCTTCGGGACCCTGTCCTCGGGCGAACGTCAGCGGGTGATGCTGGCCCGTGCGCTGATGAGCGACCCGGGCCTCCTCCTGCTCGACGAGCCGGCGGCCGGGCTCGACATCGCCGGGCGGGAGGGACTGGTCACGCTCCTGGCCGAGCTGGCGGCATCGCCCGACACCCCGCCGATGGTGCTCGTCACCCACCACGTCGAGGAGATCCCGACCGGCTTCGACCATGCCCTCCTGTTGAGCGATGGGCGGGTCCACGCCTCGGGCCCCATCGGCGCCACGCTCGATTCAGCGACGCTCAGCTCGTGCTTCGGGATCGACCTGGACCTGCGTCACGACGCCGGACGCTGGTCGGCTCGGGCCGCGTCCTGATCCGACGCTCGCCGCTCGTCCACCATCTGGACCCCACTGGCCAGTGCGTCGGCGAAAGCACCGAGATCGGTGATCGGAAGGTCGTGGTCGACTCCGGCCAGGGCGACCACCGAGGCGTCGAGCAGCGAGGCAAGGGCCCGTTGGCGCTCGAGAGGCACCAGTGCGTCGGACTCGGTGATGATCGTGGCCGCGGGGACCCCGAGACCACCCGCCCAGTCGCGGGCGTCGAAGTTGCCGAGTTCGACCCCGGCCTGGCGCAGCGATCGCGGATGCGTTCGGGCGAACTCGCCGGCCAGCCACGAGGAATAGGGGGCGAAAGCATCGTCGACTCTCGCCAGATCGTCGGCGAACCGGGCGACGAGGCGGTCGCCGAGACCCACCCGCACCCCGAGCTCGAGCAGGACCAGACCCCTCCAGCGGAGGCGCTCGGCCAGTGTCCCGTTGAAGCGCAGAGCAGTGGCGGCGAGCACCAGGCCGGCGACGCGGGTCGTGTGCTTGCGGGCGAGCAGGAGCGAGATCGGTCCGCCCATCGAGTACCCGACAGCGATCGCCTGCTCGATGCCGAGCTCGTCGAGCAGGGCGGCGGCGTCATCCGCGCAGTCCTCCAGCCGAAACGGATCGGGGCTGCGCATGCCCCGACCGTGACCACGGTGATCGATGGCCACCACGCGCCGCTGCCCCTCGAAGCGATGGAAGGCGCCGTACCAGTTGAGATCGGCGCTGGCGGTCCACCCGTGCAACATCAGCAGGGGCAATCGGTCGGCCGGGCCGTCGAGCTCACGGACGAAGGCCTCACCTCGCCCAGTCAGCGCGACGGTTCGCCCGGGCGGCAGCGGCGGTGGGATAGGAGGTGGGAGGCCGACCGGCGAGCGCCGGGTGAGCTGGCGCAGCCGGGTGAGGTAGAGCGCGGTGGCCGAGCGGGCGGGGGACATGGAGTGGTTGTAGCGCAGCGGAGCGACGCCGCCAACCGATCTCAGGCCGAATCCGGGCTCACCAGCGCGAGGAGACGTCGACTCGACGCCTCGATCTCGCGCTGGAGGACCGCGGCGACCGCGGGCCCCCACAGGCGGCCGTCGTAGTGCAGTCGCATGGCCAGGTGACTCTGCGCCCCCTCGGGCGAGGTCACCTCGGCTCGGAGGACCCACCGGCCGTGGACACGCCCGTCGAGCTCACGACGCTCGAAGACCACCCGACCGGACGGATCGTGTTCGGTGCGCTCCATGCGCAGCCGCTTCGCCCGGGCGACCGGCCCGAGCCTCGCCTCCAGATCGACGATCCACGCACCGCGCACCGCGTCGTCCCCGGAGCCATCGCCCTCGTCGCGGACCGCCCTCGTGACGATCCCGAGCCAGGCGGGGTAACGATCGAGGTCCTCGACCCAGGAGAACAGCTCGGCGGGAGAGCACGCAGCATCGAGCTCGGCGGTCAGCTCCACGGAGCGCTCCCGATCCGGCGCCTCACAGGGCGACCTCGATCAGCGACGGGCCCTCGGTGGCGAACGAGCGGCCGAGGGCGTCGACCAGTTCGTCGGCGGTGGTGGCCCCGACTGCGCCGACCCCGTATCCCCGGGCGAGCGACACCCAGTCGACCGCAGGTGATCCGAGACCCGTGAGCGACGACGAGGCCGGACCGGGCTCGGTGATCCCGGCCCGGAAGAGCTCGACCTCCAGGATCCGGTACGACCGGTTGGCACAGATCACGACGGTGATGTCGAGACCTTCGCGGGCCATCGTCCACAGCGCCTGGGAGGTGTAGAGGCCACTGCCGTCGGCCTGGAGGGCGATCACCCGACGGTCAGGGCAGGCGATCGCCGCCCCGACCGCAGCAGGCAGGCCGTAGCCGATGGCCCCTCCGGTGAGAGCCAGGACGTCGTGGGGTGCCGCGAGGCGAGCCGCGCCCGCATAGGGACCACCCGAGGTGATCGCCTCGTCGACGACGATCGCCCCCTCGGGTTGGAGCGAGGCGAGCGCCATCCCGAGCTCGCCGGGTCCGAGCGCCGACCCCGACGGCTGTTCGGGAACCGACTCGGTGCCGGTCGAGACCGACGGGGCGTCGAGCGCGGCGGCGAGACCGTCGAGCGCATGGATCACGTCGGCGGCGGGACCGGCGAGGTTCACCAGCTCACACGACTCGGTCCGGGGATGGGAGCGCTGGTCGGGATAGCCGAAGAAGTTGACCGGGTCGGTCGCTCCGGCGAGCACCAGGAGATCGATGTTCTCGAACACCTCCGCTGCCTGCTCGGGGAAGTAGGGCACCCGGCCGAACGACGGAACACCGGCGCCTCGCTCGAGCCGGGATGGGTTGCCCTCGACGAGGACCCGAGCGCCGGTGGCCGCCCCGACCCGGGCGGCAGCGAGGAGTCCATCGCGCCGACAGCCCGTGCCGCCCACGAGCAGGACCGCCCGTTCACCGGATCGGCGGAGCACCTCGGCCACGGATTCGATGGCCCCCGGGGGTACGAGCGAGCGAGTCGCGGCGGCCACCTCGGGCGAGGGAACCGATTCGATCTCGCCCCATGCGACGTCCTGGGGCACGATCAAGGTCGCCGGCCGGCCCGGCGGGTCCAGGGCCGCAGTGAGCGCCTCGGCGGTGTCGGCGGCGAGGTCGGCCGCATGACGGGCGGTGCGGACCCAGCCCGACATCGGTCCGGCGAGCGACTCGATATCGCTAGTCAACGGGGCGTCGGCATCGCGGTGCCAGGTGGCGTGATCCCCGACGACGTTGAGCATCGGGCTGTCGGCTCGACGGGCGTTGTGGAGGTTGGCGAGCCCGTTGGCGAGCCCGGGACCGAGGTGCAGGATCGTCATCGCCGGCATGTCCGACATGCGGGCGAAGCCGTCGGCGGCCCCGGTGACGACTCCTTCGAACAAGCCGAGCACCGGACGGATCCGGCGTTCGTGGTCGAGTGCGGCGACGAGCTGCATCTCGGTCGTGCCCGGGTTGGCGAAGCACGCCGTCACCCCCGCATCGGCCGCCGCCCTCATCAGTGACCCTGCTCCGTCCATCGTCCCTCCTTGGGTGTTCGGCCCATTGTGCCCCAGGGCGGCGATGGTTCGGTCCGGGGTCGGTCGGCTCAGCCGGTGACCGAGGCGGGGTCGGCGTTGGCTCCGCAGACGACGACGGCCACCCGTTCATCGGGGTGGGGTCGGTAGGCACCAGATCGGATCGCCGCCAGCGCCGCTGCTCCCCCGGGTTCGGCCACGAGACGCACCCGGTCCCACAGGAGGCGCTGCGCCCCGACGATGTCGGCGTCGTCGACGGTCACCGCGACCACACCCGCGGCCGTCGCCGCCGCGAAAGCGAGGTCGCCCACCCGCCGGGCACCGAGCGAGTCGGCGGCCACGCCGGACACCTCCACGTCGACCGGTCGCCCCGCGTCGAGAGCCGCTCCGAGAGCGCGGGAAGTGGCCGGTTCGACGGCCACGATCTTCACCCGCTTCCCGAACCAGCAGGCCGCTCCGGCGATCAGACCCCCGCCGCCGACGGCGATCACGAGAGTGTCGATGACACCGTCGACCTGGAGATCGAGCTCCCGGGCCATCGTGGCCTGTCCGGCGACCACCGCCGGATGGTCATAGGGGTGGATCATCGTCGCCCCGGTAGCGGCGGCACGCACGTCGGCCGCCTCCTGGGCATCGGCGTAGCGCTCGCCCCCCACCGTCACCGTGACCGGCGGACCGTAGGCCGCGAGGCGATCGACCTTGGCGGCCGGCGACACCTCCGGCACGAAGATCTCTGCGGCGACGCCGAGGGTCGCCGCCACGTGGGCGACAGCGAGGCCGTGGTTGCCACCCGACGCGGCGATGATCCCGGCCGGGGGAATCGTGGTGGACAAGGCCCGGTTGAACGCGCCCCGCGGCTTGAACGATCCGGTGTGCTGAAGCAGTTCCAGCTTGGCCACCAGCCCGTGTCCGAACGTCTCGGGTTCCAGCTCGAGAACCGGGGTCGTCCTCACCCGGCCGTGGATCCGACCGGCGGCGAGCTCGATCTCGTCGAGGGACACGGGGAACGTCATGCCCCATCCTGGCCCGGAGGACGGACCTCACATCGAATCAGTGGTGCCCGGGCACGACGACCGGCTGACCCACGAAGCGCAGCCCGACTCGTTCGCCCGGCTCGGGCAGGGTCCCGCTGCGGTCGGCGATCGAGACCTCGACACCGTCGGGCGCGGCTCCGCTCGATTGGGGCACAGGATCGAGGACCACCCGACTGAGGGTGTGGTCGCCGCGGAAGGTGCGTCCCCGCACCCGTCCGCCGAGGACGTCGGGACCGGGTGGGTCGTCGGTGACGATGAGGCTGTCGGGCCGGATCACGAGCCACCCCACGCCGCCGCGGTCGACGAGGGTCGACGCCTGGACCCGTCCCCACGGAGCCTGCACCGTGCCGTCGGGATCGACACGCACCTCCACCAGCACCACCGGACCGACGATGCGGGCCACGTCGGTGTCGGCCGGCCGGCGCCACACCTCCTCGGCGGGACCGACCTGGGCGATGCGCCCGTCGCGCATAACGATGATGCGGTCGCCGGTGGCGAAGGCCTCGGATTGGTCGTGGGTGACGTGGACGACGGTCGCCCCGCTGTGGTGGACGACCTCGGCGAGGTCCTCGAGTAGACGGTCGCGAAGGGCCCGATCGAGCGAACCGAGCGGTTCGTCGAGCAGGAGCACCGCCGGGCGCGGGGCCAGGGCCCGCGCCAGGGCGACACGCTGACGCTCACCGCCCGACAGCGTGCCGACGCCACGACGCTCGAAGCCACCGAGCCCGACCATGTCGAGGACCTCGGTGATGCGCTCGCCCATGGCGCTCCGACTCCACTTGGCCATGCGCAGCCCGAACGCCACGTTCGCCCCCACGTCGCGGTGAGGGAACAAGGCGTGGTCCTGGAACATGAGACCGACGCCGCGCCGATGGGTCGGCACCGCGGTGACGTCGCGGTCGTCGATCAGGACCCGCCCCGCTGAGGGTGCCTGCAGGCCGGCGATGACCCGCAGGAGCGTGGTCTTCCCACTCCCGCTCGGCCCGAGAACGGCGACGACCTCGTGGTCGTCGAGAGCGAGCGAGACGTCATCGAGGATGGTGGTCCCGCCGATGGCGACCGAGAGATCCTCGATCCGAAGGCTCATCGGGGGACCGCCCGGGGGCGCAGCCGGGAGATGGCGAGCAACGAGGCGGTGGTGAGGACCATCAGGATCGTGGACAAAGCCATGGCCTGGCCGATGTTGGCCGGACCGGGGCGACCGAGCAACCGAACGATGGCCACCGGCACCGTGGGCGTGTCGGCCCTCGCGATGAAGACGGTGGCCCCGAACTCACCCAGCGACACGGCGAAGGCAAAGCCGGCGGCGACCCCGATGGCCCGGGCGACGAGGGGAAGGTCGACCTCGCGCCACACCCGAGCCGGTGACGCCCCGAGCACACCGGCCGCCTCGCGGAGGCGCTCGTCGATCGACCACAGCACCGGCAGGATGACCCGGACGACGAACGGCACCGCGACGAGGGCCTGGGCCATCGGCACGAGGATCCACGAGTTCCGCAGGTCGAGGGGCGGGGTGTCGAGCGAGATGAGGAACCCGAACCCGACGGTGACCGCCGAGACCCCGAGCGGGAGCAGCAACAGCACGTCGAACGAACGGGAGACCACGCCCCGACCCCGAGCGACGACGACCGCCGCGCTCGCACCGACGAGCACCGCGACGACCGTGGCGACCACCGCGAAACGCAGCGAGTTCTCGACGGCCTCGATCCCCGCCACGCTGAGCACCGACGCCTGTTCGTCGAAGAGCATGCGGTACCAGCCGAGGCCCCATCCGTCCGGGGTTCGCAGCGAACGGCTGATCAGGGTGGCCAGTGGTGCGCCGAGGAGGAGGGCGAGAGCGCCGAGGGAGCCGGTGAGGAACAGTCGTTCCGGCCAGGTGTCGGGCCGACGGGCAGCACCCGACGGCGCGGTGAGCGGCTGTTGGACCGCAGCGGACTGCTGGCGGCGCGCTCCGAACGCGAGGAGGCCGGCGACGAGGACGAGCTGGATCAGCGCGAGCACCCCGGCGACGGGCAGGTCGAGCAGCAGGGCGGTCTGGCGATGGATCTCCACCTCGAGGGTGGCGTAGCGAGGGCCACCGAGGATGAGCACCACCCCGAACGAGGTGAACGTGAACAGGAACACGATGCCCGCCGCGGACCAGACGGCGGGACGGGCGAGCGGCCAGAGCACCTCCCACGCCGTTCGGGCCCGGCCGGCTCCGAGGCTGGCCGCCGCATCCTCGAGTCGGGGGTCGAGCTGCTCGAGCAACCCGCCGACGACCCGAACGACCACCGAGACGTTGAAGAAGACATGAGCGATGAAGATCGCCGTCAGCGTGTGACGGAGGTCGAGAGGCGCCGAGCCGAACAGGGAACCGAGAGGACCGCTCACCGGGCCCGCCGGCCCGAGCAGGGCCAAGAAGGCGGTGGCGACCACCACCGTGGGCAGCACGAAGGGGACCATGATCGCGGCCTGGAGGAGCCGCCTGCCCCGGAACTCGAAGCGGGCGAGCGCGTAGGAGACGGGGAGGGCCACGGCGAGCGTGAGCGCCGTGGAGACCACCGCCTGCCACGCGGTGAACCACACGACGCCTCTCAGCGCAGGATCGCCGAGCACGTCGCCGACGACGCCGAGCTCCCAGGTCCCGTCGGGGCGCAGCCCCAGATCGATGATCGACGCAACCGGCAGGACGAAGAACACCGCCAAGAACGCGAGCGGGATCGCGGCCAACCCCAGGCTGACCGCGATCCCGAGCCGTGGCGTCGGGGATCGCTGCCGAGTAGCGGGTGCGCTCAGCGCAGCACCACGTCGGTCCACTCCCCGATCCAGTCCTCGCGATTCTCCTCGATGCGGTCAGGGTCGAGGTGGTACGGCTCGTCGGGCGAGACCGCGTAGCGGGTGAAGATGTCGGGCAGTTCCACCGTGTCGACCGCCGGGAAGACGTACATCGACATGGGGATCTCCGCCTGGAACTCGTCGGTGAGCAGGAAGTCGATCAGGGCTCGGGCGCCGTCGGGGTTGTCGGCGTTGGCGAGCACACCGGCGAACTCGACCTGACGGATGCACGTCGAGTCGATCACCCCGGTCGGCCCCTCGTCGGGCAGGTCGTCGGCGTCGGGCACCTCGAAGGGTGGGCTGGTTCCGTAGGAGACGACGAGAGGACGGTCGCCGTCACTCGACGGTCCGGAGAACCAGGAGTAGTAGGCCTCGGTCCATCCCGAGGTGACCTCGACACCGTTGTCGCGCAGGTCGCTCCAGTAGTCGATCCAGCCGTCGTCCCCGAACTCGGCGACGGTGGCCATCAAGAAGTTGAGACCGGGCGACGACGAGGCAGGGTTCTGGACCACGAGCAGGTCGGCGTAGGCCGGGTCGGCGAGATCGGCGAGGCCCGCCGGCACATCGAGGCCCTGCGTGTCGAACCACTCGGCGTCGTAGTTCACACACACCGGTCCGTGGTCGATCGGGGTGACCCGGTTCTCGGGATCGAGTCGGAGCGACTCCGGCACCCGGTCGAGGCCGACGGCCTCGTAGGCCACGAACAGGTCATGGGAGAAGGCACGGGACAGCGTGGCGTCGTCGACCCCGAAGAAGACGTCGCCCTGGGGGTTGTCCACGGTGAGGATGGCCTGGTTGAGCGCCTCGACGGCGTCGCCCGAGGGACGCAGAACCAGGGTGTAGCCGGTGGACTCCTCGAAGGCGGCGACGAGATCGTCGCTGATCTGGAACGAGTCGTGGGACAACAGGACGACGTCGCCTCCGGCATCGCCGTCGGGAAGCTCGGCTCCCGGACCTTCGACGTCATCGGTGTCGTCGTTTCCACAGGCCGCAGCCAGAAGGCCGAGCGCGCAGAGCAAGGCGAGGAGGCGGACCGCGACAGAGCGCGGCGAAAGGGTGGGATTCATCGGGGTGGAGATCCTCCGGATCTGGTTGATGGGGGTCGTTCGATTCGCTGCTCGGGACCGGGTAGCACCGCGAGGAGGACACCGGCGTCGATCCCGACCTCGGCGACGGGGTCGGTGAGCTGATTGCTCACGCCCCGACTCGAGCCCGGTTCGAGCCGCTCACCCACCAGCGGATAGAGCATGCCGGAGGTGCGCACCCCCTCGGCGGGGCCGTTGACCGCGAGCAACGAAGCCAACTCGCCGACCGTCCCGCTGATCGGGGTCGGTCGGCGGACCACGTAGAGCCGGGCGTCGCCGTCGACGGCGACCAGGTCGAGAGCAGAGAACCGTTCCGAGGCCATCACCAGGGCATTGGCGAGCAGGTGGTCCAGACGACCACCTCCCCCGCCGACGACGGTGGCGCTGGCCGCGCCTTCGTGGAGCACCAGTTCGAGCGCCAGCTCGAAGTCGGTGGCGTTCTTCGCCGCCGGATGGCGTTGGATGCGAACGCCCTCATCCTCGGCTCGGGCCAAGGCGTCCGGCGACACCGAGTCGAAGTCGCCCACGGCGACGTCGACGGTGATGCCGAGGTGGTGCGCGAGGTCGAGCCCCGAGTCGGCCGCGACGACGAGATCGGGAGCCGGTAACCCGGCGAGGGTCCCGATCTCGACGACCTGTCCCCCGAGGAGGACCAGCGCCCGCGATGAGCGGGTGGTGCTCGTCGAAGGTGGTGTGGTCACGAGGGTGTCCAGTCGCGTCGGCAGGGGGAACGACGGAACGGTGACTGAGTGTCTCCCTGCGCCGGCATGACCCGGATCAGGTTCTGACGGTCGGAGGCGGCGCCTCCCTCTCAGCCCGGCGTTTCGGGCTCCCGTGGTCGGTCACACCCTAGCGGGTGCGGGGCCGGGTCGGTCAGCTGAACGCGGCGATTCCGGTGATCGCCTGGCCGAGGACGAGGGTGTGGACCTCGTTGGTGCCCTCGTAGGTGTAGACCGACTCGAGGTTGTTCATGTGGCGGATCACCGGGTACTCGAGGGTGATGCCGTTGGCTCCGAGAACGCTCCGAGCCTCCCGGGCGATCTCGAGGGCCGTGCGCACGTTGTCCATCTTGCCGAAGCTCACCTGGGCCGAGGTCAGCTCACCACTGTCCTTGAGCCGGCCGAGGTGAACGGCCACCAGCGCGCCCCGGTTGACCCCCACCATCATCTCGACCAGCTTGCGCTGGGTGAGCTGGAAGCCGGCGATGGGCTGATCGAACTGCACCCGCTCCTTCGAGTACTCGAGCGCGGACTCGTAGCAGGCACGAGCGGCGCCGACGGCACCGAAGAGGATCCCGAAGCGAGCCTCGTTGAGACAGGACAGCGGACCCTTCATGCCCTGGACGCCGGGCAGAACCGCGTCGGCGGGCAGACGCACGTCGTCGAAGACGAGCTCGGAGGTGACCGACGCTCGCAACGACGCCTTCATGTGGATGTCGTTGGCGGTGAAGCCGGGGGTGTCGGTCGGAACGACGAAGCCGCGGACACCGGCATCGGTGCGGGCCCACACGACGGCGACATCGGCGACACTGCCGTTGGTGATCCACATCTTGGACCCGTTGAGGATCCAGTCGCCTCCTGCGTCCTGCTTCGCATGGGTGCGCATGCTGCTCGGGTCACTTCCCGAATCCGGCTCGGTGAGTCCGAAGCAGCCGATGGCCTCGCCGGAGGCCATGCGGGGAAGCCAGGTCTCCTTCTGCTCCTCGGAGCCATAGGCCCGGATCGGAAACATGGCGAGCGAGCCCTGCACCGACACGAAGCTGCGAAGACCACTGTCGCCCGCTTCGAGCTCGAGACACGCAAGGCCGTAGGACACTGCGTTCGTTCCGGCGCAGCCGTAGCCGTCGAGGTGCATGCCGAGCAGCCCGAGCTCGCCCATCACCGGACCGAGCTCACGCCCGGGGAAGGTGCCTTCGTCGTACCAGGTGCCCACCTCCGGCAGGATCTGTTCGTCGACGAACCGGCGAACCGTGTCGCGGATCTGGCGCTCCTGGTCGTCGAGCAGCCCGTCGAGAGCGAGGAAGTCGCGGGGGTCGTCCCCTCCGACACGGGTGAGATGAACGCTGTCGGCCATGACCTGACGCTACCCGGCTGCATCCGGCGGCGTCGCATCGTTCGAAACGCGGATGAACCCGATCGCTGATGGGGTCCGTCATCGTCACGGATCGCCTCACCACGCCGCTGGGACGGTACCGTCGGTACCCACAGGAGGACACCGTGACCACGACCAACGACCATCGTGAGGCCCACACCCCGACCGAGCCTGCGCCGATCGACGGCGTCGACCGCGCTCGGGCGGCGGCGGCGATCCGCGAGCTGTTGTTGGCGATCGGCGAGGACCCCGACCGCGACGGCCTGATCCGCACCCCCGAACGGGTGGCCGAGATGTACGCGGAGATCGCGTCGGGCATCCACGACGACCCAGCTCACCACCTCGAAGTGTCGTTCGAAGCCGACCACGACGAGATGATCATGGTTCGCGACATCACCTTCGCGTCGATCTGTGAGCACCACCTCGTGCCTTTCATCGGTCGGGCACATGTGGCCTACATCCCCGGCGACGACGGCCGCATCACCGGGTTGTCCAAGCTCGCCCGACTCGTCGACGGCTTCGCTCGACGCCCCCAGGTCCAGGAACGTCTCACCTCACAGGTCGCCGACTGCCTCATGGAGCGGCTCGTTCCACGCGGGGTCCTGGTGGTCGTCGAAGCCGAGCACCTGTGCATGTCGATGCGAGGCGTTCGCAAGCCGGGGGCGGTCACGGTGACCTCCGCGGTGCGTGGGCTGTTCCGGGACGACCAGGCCACCCGCGCCGAGGCGATGAACCTGATCGGGTTCGACCGCAACCGCTGAGACCTGCCGGCACCCGTCGGGTCCTCGGCACCTCAGATCGCGAGACGGCGATCCCCTGCTGCCAGACGGGACGCCATCACCATGAGGGTCGTCCAGTAGCTGGGCCTGCCTCCCCCGGGAACGTCCCCCAGGCCGGGCTCGGGCACGAAGTCGGCCGGTGCGACGACGCGATCGGTGACCGATCCCCCGACCGGGAGCTCCCGCACGACGACCGACGGGCAACGACCGGCGAACAGGTCGAGGGCGTCCTCGACAGCGAGTTCGACCACCGCCGACACCTCGTCGGGATCGGGGCGGTACGAATCGAGCGGCCGGTCGTCGATCGCCAGGTGGACGTGACAGAACTCGCGGTTCATGCCCTCGGGCGTGTCGTCCACCACTCGCCTCACCCCGAGTAGGACCGCCTGGCCGGGATCGAGATCGACCCCCAGCTCCTCTCGCAGCTCACGCAACCCGTCGATGGGTCGCTCTCCGGCGGCGAGGTGGCCGGTGGCGCTGAGGTCGAGGAGGCCACCGAACGCGACCTTGGACGTCGCGCGTCGCTGCAAGATCACCACCGGCCCGTCGGCTCGGCGCGCCACGATGAGCAGGTGGAACACCGCGTGCCACCACCCCTCGCGATGGACGGTGGCCCGGTCGCGGACGCCCTCGGCTCGGCCGAGGTCGTCGTAGACGTCGATCAGCTCCCCGCCCGTCATCGAGAAACCACCGACATCCTGCCGATGCTCACCGGAACCGGGCCAGCGCCGCCTCGGCATCGGGCTGGATGAGACCGAGGACCGACGCCCCCCCGGCCGAGAATCCGTACACCGGCAGCTCGACGCTCTCGGGCTCGAGGCCCCGGAGGCGCCGGGCCAGGCCGAGGGCATCGAAGAACCCCATCCGGTCGTCGATGCGAAGGCCCCCGGCGACCGAGTTCGACACACGGATCAGTTCGATGGGGTTCCGGGTGGATCCGACCTCCGACATGACCGACCGGAGGAACGTCTGTTGGCGCTGGACACGACCGAGGTCACCCGTCGGGTCGGTGCGCCAGCTTCCGTCGACCAACTCGGCATACTGCCGGGAGCGCACGAACGCCAGGGCCTGGCTGCCGTCGAGGGTGACCATGCCGGCCTCGGGTTGGTCGAGTCCCGACGCGAGGTCGCGTGCGGGGTGAGGGAGTTCGATGGGCACTCCCCCGACACCGTCGACCATGCCCGCGAAGGTGACGAAATCGACCTCGAGATAGTGGTGAACCGGGATGCCGAGTCCCTGGACGGTCTGGACCAGGGCGGCGGGGCCCTGCCGGTAGGCGGCGTTGATCCTGCCTTCCGACCCGTCGGGACGGGTGACCCAGAGGTCGCGTGGGATCGACATCATGACCGCGCCGTCGCCGGTGGTGCGCAACACGAGGATCGTGTCGGAACGCTCGGTTGGATCGTCGGCGGTCCCGTCGCCGAGCACTGCGCCCGCGGTGGGGTCGTTCGGGTCGAACCCCTCGCGGCCGTCGGACCCGACGATGAGGTAGTTCGTGCCGCCACCTCCTGCGGGCGACAGGACGTGGGCGACCTCGACGCGATCCATGCGCTGGAACTGCCAGACCGCGAAGAGCAGGCCGAACAGCACCAGCACCGCGAGGGCGCCGAGACCGATCCCCACGACCTTCCACGGCCCGACCCGGCGCCGTCGGGGGCGGGCCTGAGGGGCCGGGCGACGCGGAGGCGCAGGAGTCTCGGCCGGCGCCGACGACGCAGGCGGCGCGCCGTGGCGGGCGGTCGCGGGAACGTGGTACTGCGAGGGAGCCCGGGGCAGGTCCCGTGGCCGATCCTCGCCACCCGCGGACGAGCCCCAGCCCGTCGGCACGCGCGCACCTCCACCGGCAGAGGGGGTGGATGATCGATCGGCCGGGCTCACGGGCCGCATGCTACGGCGCGTCTCACCGAGACGGGTGGCACCGACTCCCGCCGGCGCTCAGAGCCTGGCGTGGTCAGCGAGCAGCGACCGACACCACCGGCCACGCGGGCGGCGACCCACCGAGCGAACCATGGAACGGCACGTCTCCGAACGAGAAGATCCCCCCGTCCTCGCCGACCATCAGGTAGCCACCGCCGGTGGGCGAGGCGACCATGCCGGAGATGGGGCGGTTCAGGGCGACATCGCCCATCGAACCGTAGAACGGAGCATCCCCGAAGGCGAAGATGCCGCCGTCGAGTGCCACGAGCCAGTAACCCCGACCCGAGGGGGACACGACCATGTCGGTCACCGGCTGGTTGAGACGCATGTCGCCGGTAGATCCGTAGAAGGCAGCGTCGCCGAAGGCGAAGATCCCGCCGTCGGCCGCCACCATGTAGTACCCGTTTCCGGACGGCGTGACCGCCGAACCGACGACGTGCGCGTTGAGCGGCACGTCGCACAGATCGCCGTGAAAGGGCGCGCTTCCCAGCGTCTCGACGCAGCCCGTCGCCGAGAATCCCCACAATCCGTCGCCACCAGCAGTAGCGGTGATCGACATCCACGGGTCGCCGGTGTAGGCCTGGAACTCACCGAGGTGCGGGGCGTCACCGAAGTGCCAGATGAACCCCACTGTGTCCAGCACCCAGTAGCCGTCGCCCGACGTTGCCTCGGGACCGGCTCGTGGGGTCGGTTCGATGTCGATCACGAGGTCGCAGTAGCCGAGGCCCGGAACCGCACAGTTGGGATAGTTGGCCCAGTGATCGCGAGGAGCCCCGTGATGGGCCGCCGACCCGAATCCGTAGACCTGACCGGAGATGTCGGCCAGCCAGTAGCCCGAACCGGGCTGACCGGCGGGAGAGAACGACTCGGTCGACGGCGCGTCGACCGACCCGGGCTCGATCGATCGGGACTCGCTCGGGACCTGCTTGTGGTCCTCGATACCGTCCGCTCCGACTCCTGTCGGGGCGAATAACCCCAGAAACACCACGATCGCCACTACCGCTCGCCATGCCCGCACCAGACCACGTCCCCTCGTCATCAACGCGACCCGCTCGCGCCGAGATCAGCCACCATAGTTCATCTACGAACCCTGGGCTCGTGCCATGCCGAACAACAGAAGAGCCGGCCATCGGATCGCTCCGACAACCGGCCCTGACCTGCTGTTTCTGATGGTGGGC